>JBHICO010000006.1:0-35434 GCA_046759645.1 Nitrososphaerales archaeon | reverse complement strand
CAAATACTAGAAGTTAACGGTCTGACAAACCTGAAGTACATAGAAGCTTATGATTCATCCACCAATACAATAGTTGAATTTGCAGAACCTGGCGTACGGATCGATGACCTTTCCACAAGCCAATCTCCCCTTATAACGTTCATAGAACAAGATCCTAATGCCTCAATATTCAAAACAATAGATGAAACGAAAGGAAGCAGGTCTAACATCTTTGCCGGTGAGCGGGATACCACTGCAGACATGAATTATTTTGATATAATCGCTACTGCTTCAATTGCTACACAAGATGGCTTCGTAAGTGTTGACAAGGAGGTATACGACTCTGCCGATCGTGCCAACTTTACCGTAACAGATCAGGATCTTAACTCGGACAGCAGGGTAAGCGAAACATATGACGGTATACAATCGAAGGCGTTTATAATGATAGGAGAGCCCTTCCCTCTTACCAATAACAATTCTTTCGACACTCTGCCCAAAGATAATGACGGTAACTTCTTGCCTGACAGCATACAGGCGGTCGTATTCAATACTTTGAGTGGAAGTGCCGAGACAGTAGACATCGACGAGGATGGGGTCGATGATTTTTTTGCTTCAATGGATGATATAGATGACAGAAACCCAACAGAGACGGATATTCTAGCACTAGAATTTACTACAGAAAGTATTGCCGGTGATCTTCCTACCGGATTCATAATTAACAGCAATGTGAAGCTAGCTGATATAGCCAGTACTGTTGAGTTCACGGTGACGAAGGAGGAATTGCTAGAGAGCGTTGATCCTTTCATACTAACTGTATCTGAACTGGAACCGGAAGTTGATTCGGCTGCAGACAATGAAGAGATAAACGTAACATTCCCACTATACAATCTAATCAATATAGATCTGTCGAGGTTAGACGCTGTATTTGCAAAGGTTTTCGTAGAGCTTGAAGCATCAAGCGGTGCAACTACAGTTACACAGATGGTAGATTTCAATCCATTCGATCCTGAAGACGTAGACGGAGACACAATTTTCATACCTGACCCGTTGATAGGCAATTCAGGTTTTGGAAGCTTCAGGGTTCTTGATTTCATCATCGTGGATTGGAATGGTGATGGCGTCATTGGAAACTCTGCGGACGCCACATTACTAAACAGTATCACATTGAAGTTTACAGTCGTCATTACAGACAGTGCTGACACACCCGTCCCAATTACATCTGCGAATCAACAAGTGGTTCTCGATGTAGCAGGTCTCGGTGTCATACGCACTATAGAAGAAACTGTTGGTCGCATAAGCCTTGATGCTTCAGAAAATCTTGTTTACAGATTAGAGCTAAAGGAGCAGGGTGAGAGCTCGAGCAACTTCATCGGAAGATCGGATTTCATGACTGTATTGCATGATGACACGGTAGAGAAGATTCTTCAAGAAATAAGAGCTATCGGTGATCCTGCTAGGATATGGATGCCTAATAGGTTCATACCTCCCAATAGGGTGGAGGTATCATACACCGATCTGGATATTTTGGGAGTTTTCAGACAGGTATCAACGTCTTTTATCTATGAGACCCGTAATGGAGAGGTATCGTGGGATCAAGGTCAGTATAGATTTGGCCAAGATGCATTTCTAAATGTAAGGGATGAGGATCTTAATAGAAAACCAAATGCAGTTGAGCAATACACAATACCGCAGGATGGATTTCTGTTCTTCGAATTTGCCAAACAGAAGGCAGATTCGGACTGCCAGGAACTTACACCCATTCCAGACGAATGTTTTGCTAATTTTGTTATGGCGGATCTTAAAGAAACTGATCCGAATAGCGGTCAGTTCAGGGCACAGATAACTATGCCCTCGAGAGTGCTGCTGGAAAGTGGTGATATCATAAAGACGATCAATTCTCAGATTCGTGCTGTTTACATTGATGTTCGGGACTTATCCTCCAACGTTAATGAATTTAATGGAGATACAGTTATACGTTCAGACATCGATCCCTCTCAACCACAGCAAGAACCGATTACAAAAAATCCTGCAGTTGTAGAAAGAGATTCCATTAAAATTGAGTTAGATGCGCCCGATTATCATCCATACAGCCGAGTACATACAACAGTAACTGCGAAGGACAAAAATGTAGATATTTTCAGGAGTGATGTTATTTTCATGAGCATAACCAGACAGCTGGATGATGATGGTCTTCTTAACTACAGGCTAACTGAGACAGGCGTTAACACTGGAGTATTTGCAGGCTATATCGATTTGCGTGGACCAGATGGTAGGGACGGTGGAGTAGGACCAAGGGACGGTACATTACAAGTGAATGTTGGTGACACTTTGCACGTTAGTTTTGGTGCTGCAGCTCTGGATATCCCCATCCAGTATAACGATGGGAAGATCTTCTGGAACAAGAGCAGATATGTTATCGGTGAAGCTGCAAAATTGCAGGTGATAGAACCTGATATGAACAAGAACGCTGGTATCTTAGAGATTCTAAAGGTAACTTTGTTGGTCAAAAACGCAAAGATATCCTACGACCTCCGAGAAACTGAACCCGACTCGGGAATATTTGTAGCTGAACTGCCATTCGTTGATATCACAGGCAGGGTGCTTGCCAACGAGGTAGGCGTTGCTTATGGTGATACTGTTACTGTTGTCTACGACGACGCAACCGTGCCAGAAGCATTGAAGAGTTCTGCTGACAAAAGTGGAATTTTATCAATAAAAGTCAGTGTTCAGATAGGCGATACTTTGGAAGCAGTGGGAGTAAACAGGGTTACACAGACAGACTATAAGCTGGTAGACGATAGGAGCAACACTGTTACCAATCCAAAGGTGCACGATTCATATAAAGTAGAGAGCACCGTGCACAACAATTTGGCAAACCCATTGCAGTTTGAGTTCATAGTGCAGATAACATTTGAAAATGGCATTGTAGAGTTTTTAGAATCGAAAACGAAGAGCGTACCTCCAAATGATTCCGTTATGCCTTCTCTGAACTGGAAACCGGTTAAGAAAGGTAAATACAACGTGGAAATATTCGTGTGGCAAAACCTAAACTCACCTTCTCCCCTTTCATCGGTCATGAAAAGTAGTGTAATCGTAGTTTAGTAATAAAGATACGATCCACGTGATTTAAGCTGACATACCAGATAAAACATTAAATGAACTTTCTTCGATCACGGTGCTCTGAGGAATGCGAGGCAAGATTAACCAGAAGCCAAGTATTTACGTCCTATAGGTTAACTCTTTTATTTACGAAATACAGTCCCTTAATCTGATTCATGATTCAGGTTGATACCGAGAGAAAGTCGTTATCCTATCTGGGAGAGGGCAACCTTGAACGTAGGAAGATAAAAGAATCTATAGAGATGCATGAGCGGGCAGTTGTCTGGGGGCGTCCTCTGGTTCCCTCAATAAAGGTAGAATATTCATTTCATGACTTGATTCATACAGCATTGGAAGGACTCAACAGCACGATGTACTGGCGCAAACGTTTTGCGTTTAGAAAACAATCGGATCCTATAAGACATATACTCGGCGATCGGTCAATTGATTTTTACAGCGTTTTTGATAGCCTACGAAAAGAGAGGATATCTATTGTAGCAGCAGGATCTAGAACGAATCACCCCTTCCTGTCTTTCCTCGACAGGAGAAATTTTGTGGCGGGAATTGCCGATCGTGATGCACAAGCAATCTTTTATGGACACGGGTTGTTGGAAACATGGAGGGCGGATCCTAGAACTCTGCAGTTCGACGGGAAGGGAGCTCCATCTTTTCAGACGTTGTTCAGGATTAGCATAGTTAGCTTGATTACCCAATATCTAGGCATAGGTCTTAGTACCTCCAGAAAGATCCGAGATATCTTAGATCCACAAGGGATATTAGATACAAATCTGCGGGAGCTAGTCCAGCAGAAGGAAGACAATACTTGGCCTGGCACCGAAGAGGTGCAAAGGAAGGCTGCAATTGCATTGCGTGGTTATCTCAACGCCTGGTTCGACTTTATGACAAAATCGGGATGGCTAGAGATCCATCATACTCTCCAGGATAGCAAAATTGCAGAAAAGGAACAGAGCTTCCTTGATACCGCAACTACGGAGATAAGCGAAACTGCCCGCGAAATTATAGTTGACGTTGCTTCAGAAGAAGCATTCGATACTGCCCAAAGGGAGAGGAAGGAGAGAGAGAGACGTGAAAAGCATATGGAATGGACGATGATGCGTATAGCCTTGGGTATATTATATCCTCGGGAAAAGGATATTCTGCGTGCACTTTGGGAAAAGACGAAACGGGGGCTTACTTGGAAGAAGCTTGAAGAAACATACTATGAGGAGATCTGGGATCTAATTCGCTTACATCTTGCTGGACGAGATATGAACGCAGAGATCGAGGAGAAGGACAGGCATACGTTGGGAAGAATGCACTTCATATTCGAGCTAAAGCGCTCGGAGAGACCAAAGGAGAAGGTGCGAACATTGGAACAGCTATCAATCGTAGAGCTTATAGCAAGAAAAGAGTACCTGTTATCCAGATTACAGTGGGAGGGAAGGGGTCTTCCTTCGGATTCTCCATGGCGTGATATAGTCTATAGATTTAGGAAATTAATAATTCGCTATCACCCAGACAGGATTGAGGTCACCGGCATAGAGGCTTCAGAAGCTCAGATGGTATCATCGCAAGTAATACAGGACTTTCGTGAATTGGAGATTATACATGATCTGCATTCGGAGGTATTCAAGTAAATGTATATCGTTCAACTGGGCATGACAGAAAAGTGAAGAAGGAACACAATCTACCTATACAGGAAAAATGTTTTTCGATTTTGGGTTTTTAGTTTTTTCATAACATACATTATATATGTTATCAACAGGTGTAAAATTCATGGCAACTGTATGTATCTCCCATAAGGAAGATGTTGACGGTATAGTCTGTGCCACCATGATAAAATCCATCTTCACCGGATATCCATTCTTGGCGGATTACACAGATTTCATACCGATACTCGAACATGTTGCGAATATGCAGGATGTTGAACGCATTTTTATCTGTGATCTAGGTCTCAGCAAGGCAAATGAAAAAAGGTTTATCGAAATTCTTCAAGATTCAAGGAGGAAGGAAGTTGATATCACGTACATAGATCACCATGATCTTGCCGATGAAGTAAAAGACAAATTGAAGAAGAGTGGAATTACGATTATACATACAACCGATGAATGCGCATCTGTGCAGATCTACGAGAAATTCAGCGATAAATTGCCAAAGGGATTTGCATTGTTGGCTGTCTGCGCTTCAATAATAGATGATATGAAGAATAGTCCCATCGCTAACAAATTATACCAGATGTATGACAAACAATTCGTCTTTTTCGAAGCAACCTCACTTTCATATGCTATTTACGAGAATCAGCACAATATAGATTTTCTGCTTTCCTTGGTTAGCGAACTTTGTACAACATTCCCCCATGAAATAAGCGGCATTCTGGATTCTGCGAAAAACTATGCACAAAAAGTTTCGGCAAATCTTGCTGTCATCGAAAAAGGAGCAAAAAGGATGAAAAATTTGGTTTACATGGAGACAAGTGATTTATCTACCAGTATAGTTGCGAACATGCTTCTTGCATCGTACCAAGATTTTCAGGCGGCTTTAGCATACAAGGAAAAAAACGGTAACTATGTTCTGTCACTGCGAGGCACTGCATCTTCTAGGCATCATCTAGGAAGAAGCGTCAACAAACTATCAGTAGAATTGGGTGGTTCTGGAGGAGGGCATGAGAAGGCCTGTGGGGCACTCATTCCGAAAGAGAAGTTAAACGAACTTATAGAAAAAATCGCTTCGATTTTGACGTAATTTATCCTTATTTGTTACACAAGCAAACTAAAAAGCTATGAATTCAAATATTCGTCTTTCAATGCATCAATCTAGCCAGAAAATCTCTAAGTCTATCTGCGTCAATCTTCTTCAATTTAATATCCTTTTGGTAGGATGTGTCTTGGTCGATCATCTTTATGTTACTTCCACCTCCTATCCTTATTTCAACTATTGCGGGCTCCGATGAATCACTTATTTCAAGAAGTAGCCGTACCGGTTTTGCTAGAAGGCCACCCTTTGTAGAACCCGTGAGTCTTCTGCCTTCGGATTCCACATTGAACTTGATTAGCTCATAATTAAGGTTCACTATGTCAGTCTCAGCGGTTACCTCAAGTCCCTTTTTCCCTTCCTTTATACTAAACACATAATTCTGTTCTGTGAATATCTTGACCATATCTTCTGCAAACTGTGGGGACATTACTTCAAGCTGTTTGCCACTCCGCCAGATCATGCCACGTCTAGCAACCTTAATTCTTTCAGTCCATCCAATTCCCCATGCTGTTACATCACTCATAACTTGGGAAGCCAGTTCATCACTTGTCATCGGCCTTTTAGGAACTCTTGCATAGGGATTTTCCTGATTCTTGAAATCTTGGTATCCGCTGTAATTTATCAAGTAAGCTTCTTTGGGATTCCAACGTTTTACAAGGTCATAGGCTTCCAGAACACTAAGATGCTCAGTTTCTTGATGGGGATTATATGTGAAAGTATCGATGATCAGAAGGTCAGCACCCTTAAGCACAGGATCGTTAGTATCTACGAATGACAATACGTCCCAGGCGAACACGATCTTCTTGTCTTCAAATTCAGCCACATAAGTAACAGAACCCAACGCATCATTGGCATGTTGTACCGCTATAGGTGTGATCTTTATACCAACTATTTCAAACATTTTTCCTGCTTCGATTGATGTATGCTGGATAGATTTGAGATCAGGAAATTTTTTACAAAAAGCATCCCAGCACTGTCCTGTGCTATGTACATGGAACGTCCTAAATTCTTTCACCATGGATGGCAGATCATCGATACGATCTGCATGAGAATGTGTAAGTAATACAGCATCGATGGAACATCTTCCAGCGAGAAGGCCCCCATCGCATTCCTGCTTTATGCTATTTACCACACCGTTACCTGTATCAATAACTATATGTTTGAGAGGTCTTCCATCTGTGATAATTAGGAGAGAACATGATGTGTTTACATTCATTGCAGGATTAGATTCCACTTCTAGTATTCTTGGATTATCCTTACCTAGTTCTGAAAATGCAGGTAAAGCACCGTTTACTCTAACTACAATTTCATTTCCCATAGGCCGAAAGTAAGTAGTTAATCATGCCTTATTGCTTTTGCGTTAAGGGTCCTGGGAAGTCTACTTGTGATTCTTCACTATCTTGAGTATCGGGTGATGGACTTGGATCAAGTTCCGTTGGAGATAAATTCAATGCTTCATAATTAGAGAGCTTTTAGGATAAATTTCTCACAAGTCTTGCACAATTGATCATCGATTTCCTTTTCAAGGCTTTTGTGTATTCCACATATGAAAAGGCTTTGCCTAGCATAGTTGAATAGTTGGATATATATGGACATACAGCGCGGCGTGAATTGATGATTGTGGTTTAAACTTTCGGCTATCTCATTAATCATTGACATGATTTGCTTATCTCGCCTTATTTTTTTCGTTACCTCATTTTTAGCACGACTTCCACTTATGTAGTGGTTTATTGCAGCTTGGGTCACTCCAAGTAATTTAGCAACTTCAGTCTGGTTAAACTTGTAATGTCTTATTAGCTGCTGAGCTACTATGGATCGAACAGCAGGAACAATCCATTGGGATTCAATCTCCGACGGGAGTAACACTGTACAAAATTAAGATCATCTTTATTTAACTGTGACCTTTTGTCTTATATTCTATAAGAAGAGCGCACATGTTATTGATTATAAGCAAAACGAAATTTTTCACTAAAGAGGTTATTAGTGCATAAGTGTCTTTACGCAACGGAAATTTCAACTATTTCCAGGCTGCGCCTTTGTAAAATTTGGTCATAGGACAGCCTACACATTCGCCCCCATTCTCAAGATAGAACTGACACTCAGGACACGGATGATCTCCGCATGGTGGACTATCGAGTTTATGACTGGCGTCCATGTAGGTATTAAATCCCCTCATGCTTTCTTCAATGATTTCAGACCTTACACTTGAAATGTCCTGATGCTTTTCGAGATGCTCGGCGATCATACAGTTGCAGAATTCATTGCTTTCTCCCACGATAATCATAGAAAGACCATTCCTACCATCAGTCATGTAACTGTTAACTACCGCAGGACAGCGTCTAAATTTTTCTATGATAGCAGGACCTTCTTGTGTTTGCACATCAACCTTCATCATCTTGAAGCCAATACTTTTAGGATCTATCTCTAGACCAGGATTTCGTATTAATCCCTTCTCTTTTAGCTTCCGAAGCCTAAGAGAAATCGCAGGTTGAGTTAATTTCATCTTCTTAGCTAACTGCACTTGACTAATCTTCGGATACTTGCAAAGAGTCTCCAGCAAACGGAAATCCGTGTCGTCAAGCAGACGAATTCTTTTCATACTATGTAGAAAAGATTGCTAACATTCTTTTATGTGTTAGTATACATGCTTATAAATTATAAATACCACCACATATTCACAATTATCATTAGTTTGACTGGATTGAATCTAATGCTGTCCTTCTTGCAGGTTCCTTCAATTTCTGTGTTTTTTAAATAGGCTTATCATCTTAGGTAGCATCTACTGCACATAGATGGCTCTATAGAAGCTTAAGGACATAGGAACCCTGATCCATAGCACAGATGCATGCTGTTTTACCGATGATGGCAATGATGGTGGGCCGCCAAGAATGACAACCACTTTGGCAAGAATTACAAAAGGTTTGACAATATACAACCCTTCAGCACACACTTACTGTATGCCGGGGACGGGATTTGATCCCGCGACCTCCAGATTATGAGTTTGGCCCCGTGCTTGGAGGACTGGCGCTCTAACCAGGCTGAGCTACCCCGGCCCTGCCACCCGGCATGCATATTGCTATTTTACCAGCATTAATTTACTTTTACTTTGCCACTGAATTCTGATCAGTTCTTGTAAATTCTTCCCTAATTCTTATTAGATTCTGTCCTCCAGCTTTCTTTACCTCAACAAGTTCTTCACGTTCCAAACGCTTAACAAGCCTCCACACAGTAGTTTTTGGAAGGTCAAACTTGTCCCTGATCTCACTTTCAAATACTTCTCCGCCCTTCTCCGAGATGTAACTTATAGTTTCTTTATCATCATCCCTTAGATAGGGCTTTTGCGCAAATATCCTTTCTAGATCTATAATCCTTCTTTCTCTAACTACAAGTTCAGTGGGTATTCCGGCAGCGGTTTTTTCTATTGAAATTCTCGTTCTAGAACGCATATATACAGCAGCTCCAGCGGCGCCGGCAGCAGATGCTCCAATGACAGCTGCAATTACAAAAGTTTGATCAGGAGAATCTTTTGTAACAATATTTCTTGTATCCATCGCAATAGCTTTTGCTTGCTGCGCCAGACTTAAAGCATTACTGTAATTACCTTTTACAAACTCCTGCCCTGCCTGAGTGAACAGCTGACTCGCCGTAGAAATGTCAAAGCCCTGATCTTCGTTCTCCTTTATGGCCGTCTCCGCTTCACTCAATGCATCGCTTGCAAGAGATGCATTATGACTCGCATTGTTTGCAATACTTTTTGCATCGTCTGCAAGAATTTCTGCATCAGCATACTTGCCACTGTCAAAAGCCTCCTTCGCTTCGTTCAACTTGGTTTCAGCACCACTAACAACTATGCCTTCGTTCCCATAATCCGCTATGGCCTTCTCTGCCTCCCTTATAGCTATATTTGCATGCTCTTTTGTACCGACAGCACCTATAACATAGCTTATTTCACTATGGCCTTCCGGCATTATCAATATGTATTGGTCTTCAGATAGCTTGATCGAGGTCGGTATCTGGTTCAGACCAATTATAACGCTGTCATTGGGTAATCTTATAGAAGTATCTATAGGAGAATCGAGAACGAAGGTCCAGAGATTGCCTATTTTGTTTACAAGGTCTGGTGTGGTATACGTTATGAATATGCTGGAAGCACCAAACGTTTCCACCACCAAGGTTCCATTCTCTATCCTGTTTTCTAGAAGCAGATTATCCTTATCTACAGTTATCAGCTGCTCATAGATTTTTCCAAATAGTGGTACTGTTAATGTGGGAACTGTTTCATCAGCAGTCAGTCTATATTCTATGAAAGCTTTTCCATCAGCAAAGATTGTCACAAGTACTGACTCCAATACATAGTCCTGTGCGTGACCTAGATTGGATGTTGACAGGATGATCACAACTGATGCGAATAAAGCAGCATGTATATTATTCATAATTTATCACACGGCACAACACAGTACGAACTAGCATAAAACATCATATAATATACCTGTATTGGCATAGCCGTCATGCGAGCTGTGAACTGATATAAATTTTATTAATTAATAAAGAAATTAGCTGAAAAGAACCCTGACTGCGCTAATCTAATTTCAACACTAACAGGTTTTAACTAGGATTTTCTGCCAAGGAGGCGTTTCCTTCTCGACCCACATGAACTTTCTCTGCAAGGCACTAGTGTAGATCTTCTTCCAGTCCAAGTATACATGATCGGCCCATGCCTTGATCAATCTAGGATCGATGTAGTTACGTAGTGATGTGCCTAGATTGTAATCTTTGGTACTTTCTGCCAACTTTAGCTGAAGCTCTACCTTTTCCCTCCTCTCCTTGAGCCTTTCCCGCTGTTTCTCAGTCTTCGGTTTTGTCTCTTGTAACTTCTTCAGCCTTTCCTTTTTCTTCTCTAGCGTCTGCTCGAAGTTCTTTGCAGGAGCCTTCTTGTGGTTGCATGCTATTGCAGCTTGCAGGTTAGCCATCTTTGCATGATAGATCTTCACAAAGTCAGAACTCTTTGCAATCTTACCATAAATACTTGACAGATAGTTTTTCACAATTTCTGTGCCTAGGTAGGTTCTGAAAACTTTAGCACTCAACCCTCCAACTATTTCGCTCAGGAAATTGTTTACATTCCTTGAAGTTATACCCGAAAATATGAGTTCGTCTTGTCTCTTCCCCCTGATAAACTCTCTCATATTTTCGTAGACTAAACTATCCCTCCCACCAAGTTCTATGCTCTTTTGCCATCTAACGCTGTCTTTTCCCAGAAAATCAAATTCTATTGTTTTGCCATTTAATTTTACATGCTCAACCCTTAGAGTAGTTGCACCAACTGTATCTGCCTCATCTGGATCTTTTTCATCACCTACCCTCATGGCAAGTTTGTATATAAGATAGCATACAATAGCCACCTTTCGTTCCTTCACATCCTTTGACTCCATTTTTTTATAGATCTTGTTGACTACCTTTTCGATCTGCTGGCTAAGCTTACTTGCCTTATCGTACTTGGTCTTGTCACGTTCCTGTCTCAGAGTGGCAGCATCTGACAACCATACATACTTCTCCTTTTCAGCAAGTCTATCGATCCATCTAGCGAGCCACATGGAATCGTGATCATGCACAATCTGGCCCCAGTCACCACGAGGCACTTGAGCATCCTCGCCAAGATTTAGTGTGATATCTTTCGCATAAACTCTTGGTTTCCACTTGCCACGTAACGGATGTTTACCTCTGCCCATGAATATACCCGGAGGTTCGACCATCCAATTAGCAATATCGAATGTTTGGCCATCAACTTTAGCCTCTCCATGCTCCTCTTTCAATTCCTCTCTTATCTTCTTCCTCTCAGCAGCACGTTTCTTCTTCGTTTCTTTGTCTAAAACAAAGGTCTTCTCTTTGTCTATCCAAGCATAGATCTCGCTAAAGTCAATATCCTTTATAGTAACGTCCTTGAACTCTGGAGGAAACAATCTCAGGAAGTCCTTAATGAAGTTCTTCGCAAATACAGGATCCACAACGTAGGGGGTATCCTTCTTCTTAGCCCATGCAACAGCCATCTCTTCCTGATATGGGTTCAAAGCTATAGTTTTCCCTCTTAACCTTATCCTGAAGCCTCTGGGCTCGTAGTCAGGGGAGAATGCAACACCTTTATGTTCTAGCGTTTTCCATTTCATACTACAAACCACATTTCCAAGTTATTCGAAAATTCCACACAACTGCCGATAAACCTTTGCATGTGTTTCTGAGTATAGCCTTTACCCTATCATATATCAATATTAAGGTGTAATCAATGGATAGCGAATTGTTAATAAATATGGTATAGTTAGCTCAGTTAATTTGGATCAAAAAATAGCAGTTGTTACAGGTAGCTCCAGCGGAATAGGTTTAGCTACATCATTATTGTTGGCGAGGAATGGATTTCATACATATGGTACCATGCGTAACGTTGGAAAATCCGGCTCTATAGCAGATATAATCAAGAAAGAGAATCTCTCTCTTCAAGTCCTACAGCTTGATGTTAATGATGATAAATCTGTTAAAAATGCGATCGATAAAATAGTGTCGGAAGAGAGAAGGTTAGATGTTCTGGTAAATAATGCTGGTTATGGATTGTTAGGATGTGTAGAAGATTTGTCTTTGGACGGAGTCAGGGATATATTCGAGACTAACCTCTTTGGAGTAGTTAGAGTTACACAGGCCGTCTTGCCTGTAATGAGAAAACAGAGGAGTGGTACAATAGTGAACGTGAGTTCCATTTTAGGCAGGGTAGGCTTTCCCGTTACTCCAGCTTACACAAGCACAAAGTTTGCTCTAGAGGGTTTGTCTGAATCAATGCGATATGAATTGGAGCAGTTTGGCATTAAAGTCATAATCCTGGAACCCGGTGTAGTACGAACAGACTTTCTAGATAATATGAAGATAACAAAAAAGGCAAAGCACTCTAGATCATCGTATACCCAGTTGACGCAGAAGGTATATGCAGGTTATAAACTACTTATGACACATGGAACTCCTCCAGAAGAGGTCGCTAAGGTGATACTTGAGGCAGTTACTTCAGACAATCCCGATCCAAGGTATCTAGCGGGTAATGATGCGGCAATGGTCATGGAAGCACGGAAGAACATGTCAGATTCAGAGTTTGAGAAGTTCCTGAGGAAAGAGATTCTCCAGTAATATTCTTTTCAAATGGGATTAGATTCCGCTAAGCTTTAGGGTTTTTGAACACCACAAGTATTAACCTATGACCAATAGTTTTTAGACTATCTGATCAGCTTACTTTTGTTGGTTAAACTCGAAGGACGTGTAAGAGCAGTAATAAAAAAATCTAGAGTAGCGAGGTTGGCTACTCTGGATGATGATACAGCCCAGCCATACCTGGTACCAGTGGTATTCGTATTTGATGGTAAACGATTCTTTATCCCATTAGATGAAAAGAGTAAAGGAGTTAGCATTGATAAGTTAAGAAGGGTTAAGAACATACAAAAGAATTCAAATGTTGCCCTGCTTGTAGACGAATACAGCGATGATTGGAGTAAGCTTTTGTTTGTCTTGATCCAAGGGAGTGCGAGTATTACTGGTCCAAAGCAGAAGGATCTGCTGCTCAAGGCACACAAACTGCTGCTTGAAAAATATCCTCAATATAAGAAGGTCGGAATTGGGAAATCATGTATAGTGATAGATACCAAGAAGGTAATTTTCTGGCAGAATAAATAGGCATTCATTCTTGATTACTAACCCCGAGAGCTGTAGTGACATCTCAATTATCGGTCAGGGATCCCTCTCTTTGGGTTGACAGTCATGTAGAAGTTGAGTGAGAAGTTTGATTAGAAAAATCATTAAACCAAAACTAATCTTCTCATTTTTTTCATTAAGCATAGTAATTGTACTCCTATTAATTCAAAATTGCATCGAACGTATAGATTAAAATCATCTAACGTTTCTTGCCCTCTTTCCTTACAGACTCCCAGCCTTTTGTGATGATCTCTTCATAAACATTTGATAGTTTGGGTATACTGGCGCCTTGAATTGCAGCTTCCTTCACTCGTTCCCTATAATACTCGTCTATCTCTCCAGCTATCTTACTGTCTATCGTTATGGAGGCCCTGTATTTAGGCACGGATCTAAATGTTCCTTGTAAATATATTAATACATATGTCATAAACTATTATCTATATACCATAAATGATATAAAGTAGACTATGTATTCCATACTATCACATGAAGAGCAAGGGGATGGTTAAAATCAGATACGGTGAAAAAACCTTCTTGCTTGACGAAGATAGCACTATCTCTGAGTTCTTAAAATCACAGCATCTGGATCCTCTTAAGCTAATAATCTTGAAGAAAGTGGGAGACTCACTCATAATCAATACTTAAAATTCTAAAATGCTTATATCCTGATCAGGCAAATTTCGTCTTGCATTGTATAAAATGCTATGCCGGGGTCGGATAGCTCGGAAGTCCGTCAGCCTCGAGATCATTCAGATACGGACAGGTTAGCTGATGTCCCTTTGGGACGCGTGGGTTCAAATCCCACTCCCGGCGCCTCACTATACCTTTGGTTATGAAGACTTGCGTGTGATAGCAAAGTATAAAATTGTATCTCTAGAGATTTGCTCTGAAGTGAAGGAAATTCTTGAACGGCCAGTTTCGTATTACATGGACAAAGATGTGATATTACTGGATAGTACGAGCACTATCTCTCTTGCCAGTAGGATAATGAAGAGAAGAGAGGAAGATAGTGTAGTTGTGATTAAGGCAGGAAAACCGGTCGGTATTGTAACTGATCAAGACGTAATTGATAATTTAGCTACAAAGGGTATGAGCCCCATTGGTTCGAGTTTAGATATGATCATGACTTCTCCACTCATCACAATCGAACCTGATGCAAAGCTTACTGAAGCTTTGAAAAAGATGCGCGAGTCGAATGTCAAAAAACTGGTTGTTATTGATGATGGCATGGTCAAGGGAATGATAAGACAGTCAATGATTGCCAATGCGATAAGAAATGCTATCATTATTAAACCCAGAGGGGTTAGACCCGGTCTAAAATCGGTTTTAGGTAATTTGGGTTTCGTACTCCAGTTTGCAGGAATACTTATTATGGTTCCAGCACTGGTATCTATTTACCTAAACGAACCTGTGGTTGCAGCCAGTATATTTCTGATGAGTGTCGCATTGCTTGCGACGGGTTTCTTCCTTAACTCGTATGGAGAAAAGGCACCGTTGAATATAAGGCAGGCATCCGTACTTGTGTTATCAAGTTTCCTTTTGTTAAGTCTGTTCGGTATGATACCATACGTATATCTAAATCCATACAATACGGTTTCTTCGTCACAATTGCTTGTAGATAGTTTCTTTTCTAGCACTGCGGGCTTTACTACAGGTGGGCTTTCCCTGATCACAACACCTGAGGACCTACCACAGAGTTTCAGGTTTTACAGAGCCTTCACGCAATGGGTAGGTGGGATGAGTTTCATCTACCTAGTGATGACAGCATTCTATCCAGAGGGCAAACTAAGTACTATGAGGGGGTTCATAACCGGCAAAACCCTACACTTAAGAGAATTATTTCTAACAATTACTATGATATTCGGCATCTATGTAGCTATAGTGAGCTTTCTATTTTACATTTTTGGCGCAGAAAATATTATTGACGACATTTCGCTAGCATTAAGTACGGTAGTAACTGGAGGATTTCTCCCAAGCTCTACGATCCTTGTAAATATGGAATGGTATAAAATGGTCGTTTTAATTGGTGGAATGATCCTCGGTGCGCTTCCTTTTACATTTCACTATTCAATGATCAAACCGAGATTGACCCTTAATTTAACTAGAGAGGTAGCAGTGTTTATGGCCATATTAGGAATTAGTGTAGTATTATTTCCATTAGTCGCCGGACTTGATTCGCTGACAGGAATATTTTACGCTATATCAGCAGGTACTACTGCAGGACTCCAGCCAGAAAGTATATCCGAATTTAATACTGGTGCCAAGACTTTTCTTATCCTCCTGATGTTTATCGGTGGCTGTGGCTTTTCCACGGCGGGGGGTATCAAGATCTTCAGATTAATCAATTTAGCTAGCTTAGCAAGAAGAATAAGATACAAGCGGACACGCAGGCAAATGACCAAGAAAGACGCGAAGGAACTTGTATCGATTGCAATCATATTGATATTGTTCCCATTAATATCCTATTTTACTGCACTTCACATAATGGGACAAGGCTTTTCGTTCACTGATTCTTATTTTGAGTCCGTAGGTGCTCTAACAACGGGCGGTCTGTCTGTAGGTGTTACTAGTATAGATCTGGATTCCGTCTCAAAGATTATGCTAGCGCTAAGCATGATACTGGGAAGATTTGAGATAATAGCGATCATATACGTAATGGTGCCAAGGTTGATGCGCTAGAAGAGCTACCATGTTACGTTAATATAAATAAAATTTGAAAATGACATATGCGCAAGAGAGTGGTATTGAAGCGCCAAGTTGTGAACAGCATACTTACCTTCTGCAAGATGCATCATCCTAATGAAGCCGTACTTGTGCTAAGGGGAAGTAACAAGAAGGATTCTATTGTCATAGACAGTTTGATGATTGCGCCAATGGCCGAAGGTGGTCCTTACTATTCCGGATTCCCAACACACATGCTACCTGGTGATATCTCTATTGTGGGAATAGCACATTCTCATCCTAGTGGGAGTGCAGAACCATCGCTTACAGATCTTAATCACTTTACGGGTATAGTGGGCGTAATTGTAAAATATCCATATGAGGACAACGACTTGTTTGCTTACAACTCTGATGGAGAAAAATTGGAATTTCTTGTGCAAGATTGATTCAAGCTTCATTTTCTAAAAAGATTTAATAAGTTGTTGCTACAAATAATTCTGAAGTTCAATGAACTATTATAGCAAAATAATCGTATGGTTGCTTGTTTCCATGGGCATCAGCATGGCACTGACATACTTCTTTGGCCTCTTTATAGGACTTGCAATGTCAATAGGTATATTTATTCTGCTGTCAATGTACATAAGGAAGAGAACCTTAAGGGGGACTATTAGTGGAGGTATGTTTGGTGGAGGAATAAATTATGTCTGCATTGCATGCGGCCACAGGTTCAAGGGCGGTTCTTGTCCAAGGTGCGGTTCAAAGATGAGAAGAGCAGAGTTTTAGAGTAAATTTTTATCCCATAAGTATATGTGAATTCATATGACATTGGAGGAGCTACGTACCAAGGCGTTGTTCCAGAATACTATTGATGTATGGATAATGCTGTGTGAAGAAATTGATGCCGAATGGTTTGATATCGACGCTTATCGTGCGTTCATAAATCACCTGTTAAGAAACAATGTTAGGATGCAGAAATTTCCACTTTGTATAAAGGAAAGCGGGGGTATGTTTGAGAGGGGAAGGGATAAAACCCAGCTTCTTGACATGCTCTCCAAATTTGATACTCCAGATGCAATGGCCTACACACTGAAGCTAGACAACATAACTCTATCTGTTATACGGGCCTTCAAGCGCTAGAGCTTCTTCATCTTCGGGTTTACTATAGAATCAAGTGCAGTACCAATAAGGACGAATGCTAGACCTGTTACTGATATCATAATTCCTGGGGGCATTATCCACCACCAGAGTCCCCTTGCCGCAGCTCCAAAAACGTTTGCATCGTGTAAAATCTGACCCCATGTTGGCAATGTTGGATCGCCCAATCCAAGGAAGCTTAGTCCTGCTTCAGTGATTATTGCCGCTGGAACAGAAATCGCTATTACTGCAAAAGCGTAGGGCAATAATTGAGGAAATATATGTTTGAAAATTATTCTAGCACTTGACTGTCCCATCAGCTGTGCGGCCTCTATATACTGCAGATTTTTGATCTGCAAGGCCATGCTCCTAGAAATTTTCGCAATCGCAACCCAACCGAATATTATTAGAAAGCCAACTATGAGAAAGATGCTTTTACCTACAGTAACTGACAACAGAATGAGTATTGGTAATACAGGCAACGCGTATACAACATCGTTCGCTCTCATCATAACCTCATCTGTTCCCTTACCCTTGTAGCCAGAAATTATTCCGTAGATTAAACCAATCATAACAGCAATAGAGGAAACCGAGATGCCTATGAAAAGCGCTATAGGAGTGCCCCAGATAATGCCTACTGCAAGATCTCTTCTCAATTCATCTGTGCCAAGTAGACCATAGACTTTTCCTCCCAACAGCAATTCGCTGCTAATAACTTGATCACGATCATCGGAGGGAAAGCTATCATCAGAGCGAAAGCTATCATCGAAGAGGAAGAATTTTAGAGTGATGGTATAGGTTCCTTTCAGCACTTTAAATTCTTCCGTATCCGCAAATAGGGTCATCTCGGGCTGTGAATCCTCCATTTTGTATTTATACATATGAAGAATGCTTCTTGCACCCTTCTTGATGGCATCGTTTGTTGAAAATATTGTTTCTGTGTGGGTGTACGAGCCGCCATAGGGGGTTGGAGGTGCTGTTCTAAGCAATTCAATTTCTACACCATCTGGTCTCTCTATGAATAGCTGAACCAATGGTGAAGTAGTTTGATAACGTACAACGTAATTGACCATGAAATCGTCAAGAAATGTATCATAGTTGTAATTGAAGACAAATCTGTGGGATATTGTTCGTATCCCGTCTTCAGTCCCTTCAATCACATCTGGAACTTTGATTATCTGATGTTCAGGCAATTTGACTGCCATAAAATTATTCACCCATGCAGGCATTGCAGATTTTGGGTTGTCAATCCATTGTGCCGGGTTCTGCCACTGCTGGAATGTTTCCAGAGGTATGGTTACAACTGCAACTATGGACGTCACTACCAACGCTGCCAGTAGAATCAAACCAGCAATGCCAGTCTTGTGTCGCCGAAATTCTCCCCATATTTCGGAAGGAGCCAGACTCATGAGACCTTCACCCTTGGATCGAAGAACCCATAAAGTAGATCAGCAATGAAGATGCTTGCTAGAAATACCAGCGTTGTGATATAAGTTAGTCCAACTATTATTGGGACATCGAAGACGTTTATAGCGTCAAAGTAGAGCTTACCCATTCCTGGCCAGTCAAAGACAGCTTCTGTAATTATGGCTCCGCCTATAGAAGCTGAAAGACCCAGAGCAACCGCCGTTATTATGGGGGGAGCTGCGTTCTTCAACGCATGTGAGTATATGATCTTACGCTCGGGAATACCTTCTGCCCTCTTAACCATTATGTAATCCTCATTTAGTATCCCTATCACAAAGTTTCGCACAATGTATGCCCATGCGCCAAATCCTATGAGCACCAATGTTATCAACGGAAGTGTCATGTGATACAACAGTGCCCATATGTATGAGGGATCTGATGCAGGGATCAACGGTGTAGCTCTCGCTGGGAATAATCCGTAAACGAATGCAAATACGAATATCATAAGCAGACCTGTCCACCAAACAGGAAAGCTGCTACTTATTACAGCAAAACCTGAAGTGAATCTATCTGCTATTGACCCTGCTTTACTTGCAGAAAAAGCACCCAGATAAAGGCCTATCACCGTGATAATTGCTGTAGCAGATGTGAAGAGTAAAATGGTCCTAGGCAACCTCTCAAAAATTATATCACTAACTTGATTGGAACCGGTATCGCTCTGTAGGAAAAATGACCGACCTAGATCGAAGCTTAGTATTTTTACCATGGTAAGCCCCAGTCTTTTTGGTGAATACCAAGGTTCATCCAGCCCGATTGCTTTAGTTCTAACTTCGATCAAGTTTTTCTTAAAGTCTTCCAGTTCTTTAGCATCCTGAAAACTGCTGATCAATGCTTCATTATTCGCTATCTCTTCTGTGACACCCACCTCGATCGAACGCTTGAGGATGTTGTCCATGGAGGGTCCAACAAGAACGAGCGTAAGGAAAACGACGAAGATAAGCACAATTCCCATATTAGCAGCACGTCTGAGCAGAAATATACTGAAGCCCATCTATCCAACTATAAAGGTACCATGTTTATTAATAGTGAAGTTTCGTGCGTACAAGTGCAATACGATTAGTTTAGACTTTACCAGTATACAATTATCGATCTATTTAGTCAATCTGTTCTTAAGGTTTCTCTTCAACCACCTGAGATGGTAGTGCGATAATACTGGTTGTGTAGATGTCAGGTTTGAGCGCAAGGTCACTGACAGCAAAGAGTTTCAACTGATTAGGTCCCGGTGATAACATTGATGTCTGGCTTTCTGACAATGATATAGGGAACTTTCCATCAGATGATGGCCTGACTACACCATTCACTACAATATTGCCATCCTTATTTTTCATGAAATAGTATACCTGAACATCGCTATGATCTGCTCTCGTCTGTATATCTCCCGCAATTGTAACAGGTGATCCCATGCTGATCGATAAAGGAACATCTATGTTATTTATCGTAGCAATCTTTGCACCTTCAAAATCTTTCCACTTACCCACCCCGTATGGATATGAACTGTCTCTGAACGCCTTGATATTAATCGTTCTCGCATCCGGGTTGTAGCTTTTCAGAAAGAAAGGACCGTTACTAATTAGTGCATGTTTCTTTTCATCTATCCACTTTATATCAGTGTCATACCGTACTGCAGCGTCATTGGCAGTTACAGAATCACTAAGTGCCTTTGGTACGAATTTGTTATTTTTGAATTGTGTCAATGCATCCTGCACCTTCTTGGCATTACTTGTTATTATTAACGAAAACCAGTCGACATCCTTCGAATCCGCAGCAGCTTTAGAAAATGCAGCATTACCATCTTTAACTACCTTCTCCATCGCTGCGGTGATCTCCCAAGGTGTTGAAGTCCAAGCTCCTATATAATCAGCTATCTCACCTTCATCGAAGTGCCAGTAATCGATGTAGACTTCGACTTTATTGTCGGCCACAAATCTTATACCTTTGATTGTCTTCACAAGTTCCTCTATCTGTGATGTGTATTCAGGATCGAATGTGGAATCTTCCTCTCCTTCATCCGTACCCCACTCGAATGTGAAATACAAGGAATAAAGAATATCGTTTTTGTCCATCTGAATACCATTGTGCCACTTGCTATAACTAAGGTCGTATATGACTTTACTAGAAGCATTTACACCAGAACCAACACTAACCCATTCCTCTTTAACAGCATCCCATATCACTGCATCAGTCGGAACGATCAACTTACCACTCGGTCCTTCCGTTGTCACTTCCCAAGAAGTTCTGATCGGTATGACATTGCCAGTATATGGATTTCTAAATGAACCAGGATCAGCTATACCCATCCATATTCTACTAGCATAAACATCCCTGAAGCCACCTATAGGGTTCCAAGCACCCTGATAGAGCTGCTTCACACCAATCTTGAGACTGTCTTTGTTCTCAATCTTGCCGTCGATGAGAGTGAACCTGCTTGTTACACCAGCACTAAAATCATTTACTATTCCATCCATCTTGCTCGATGCAATATAAGGATCGATCAAGCTTGCAATAAATATCCTGACCGATTCATTAACACCTATCTTGACAGCATCTCTTAGCAATTGGTCACGTTCCCCTTGGCTTGCAAAATCACCAATTAGTATGCTTTGAGTTAATTCATCGAGTTTTTCATTCTCATAATTCCAAAAGTCTGGGATCTGCCACCCAGGCATATTTCCATACCAAGGTGAATACATCTGTGCGCCTATCACAGAGTCATATCGAACAAAGCCTGCCCTTCCTCCCCATCCCTCGGTATAAAGATGCCATCCATGTTCCTGTGCATCTGTACCATATACTACTGTAAAGGCCTTGTTTAGATCACCAAAATCTTTCGAAACAGCAAACCCTACTTTTTCTAGCTCTGAAGAGATCAATTCACCTAATGCATTTCTTCTAGGATCGTCGCTTCTGATCATAAATTTTACTTCTACAACTTTATCATTAAAGTACCACATGTTGTCTGCCCTTCTAACAGCTCCTTGTTCTTCCATTGCTTTGGCTATCATGTTTCGTGCAAATTGTGGATTGTAGTTGAAACCAAATGACTCTACGGCATCTATTAAGATGAGATAATCTGGCTCAAATTGACTGAAGGCGGAGAACATGGGGGCACCGAAACCCTTCAGTATTTCATCCACTACCAACTGCCTATTTATCAAGTAATTCATAGCATATCTCACTTCTTGAATTGAAAATGGGTTAATCCCGTCAGGATCCGGTGCGGGATTCAAAAGTATGCTAAATGATCCTCCTACTGACTCGTAAACTCTGACATTTGGATCGTTCTTATTAGCCGACACAAGCTCTAAAGGCATCCTGAAGAAGTAAAGATCTAAATTACCTGCCTTGACTTCCTGCACTGCAACACTTTCATCCAAATAATGTATGAATTGAATCTCATCAACATTGGGCCCCTTTGCTACTTGAGCGCCTACATTTGATTGAAGTGGGACTAGTAGGGTTAATGCCAGTAGGGTAACCAGAAATGCTCTCATCATGATAGAATTCACGAATGAAGAATTTAATATGTATTATGATAGTTTAATAGGTATTATGAAACCATCACTCTTGCTGAAAGCCATACCTGCCATAAACCGGGGCAGTTTTTCTATAGATGAATTCGCTCTTACAGCTGGCTTGGGCAAGAGGATAGCAACAGACTTGGTGAGGTTTCTTGCCATAAATGAGATAGGTGAAATACATTCAACACAAATAGAGTTTGGTCCATCCGATAAAATTCAGGCCAGCCTATTGGCTATGCAAATGGGTGCTGACACCGAGGACGTTTCTCAGTTATTGAACTGGAAATATTTTGAAGTACTGGCAACAAGCTTGCTCAGTGGCAATGGATATATCACAAAGCATGGCTTTAGACTGAAGAGGCCAAGGCTTGAGATAGATGTTGTTGGTATCAAAGATTCTATGGCATTGCTGATTGACTGCAAGCACTGGCGGAGAAGCAGCTTATCTACATTGAAAAAATTCGCTTCCATGCAGGTTCAGAGGGCAAAAGCATTCCTAGCTGTAGATAACAACGTAGGATATGCGATTCCAGTTATACTTACTTTGCATTCTGAATCAACAGTATTTGCAAACAACATACCCGTAGTTCCTATAACAAAATTTAGATCGTTCCTGAACGATATCACGGGTTACTTTGATGATATTAAGATTGTTTATGCTTAATGGAATTATCACTGCTAGTTTCAAACATGCAATAATTTATTTTAGGATAGGAGCTTTCCTTGTTTATTCATGTGGAAATGAATATAACTCTAGATTGTGCAAAAAGCTACCCACCTTCCTAAATAAATAGCTCTCCTTCATCCTCGAGTTAAATCATGCAATGGCCAACATTGCGATGAAAGTAGTAATTGTAATACCTAGAGAGACCTTAGTAATCTTCAATGAGTGATCCAATGCATTTGAATAGTCCAAGAACTGCTCGTTGCCCATAACTTTAACATTGGATGATGTATGGGATACTTCGTAACTTGCATCTGTAATTCTTTCAACTGCCTTCTTTGCCATCTCAAGATACCATTTGCCAACAGAGATAAATGAACTCAAACTCCCAAAAGTAAAGTAGCCTGTGAGATTCCGCGCCCTTCCGGATGTGTAATGTGTGTCTGATGTACAGACCTCAAGCATTGATATACCATTGGCAGATAGATATTCTAACATATCCTCACGTAAGTTCTTGCTCATGTTGTTACCATCAACCCAACCTAAAACAAACAATTTTTCATTCACTCTAATTGCTATTACACTCATTCCAGCAGGACCAACATCAATAGCATTTGCACCTATTTCCGATGAATGACAGAAACCGCACTTAAAATTGAACTGCGGTTTCATTTTAAGTTCATCCAAAGCGATTCTGCATGCTTTAAGCATATCAGCTCTATCATCTTCACCAAGGTGTTTCCCAATTGAATTATGTGTATCGATCACTATTGCAAGGTTGAATTCCTTTTCTTTTGCATATATTTCCACTTCTTTTCTGATAACCTCTGGTACATCCTCCATGCCATGGGGCGACAATGATAATAGTAACGCAGCAACCCTACCAAAGGCAATACCGCTAACACGTGACTTGTTGACCTGTATAACAATCGGTTCTGTGCAAGTACTACCATTATCAGAAAGCGTTCTATCATTTAGACTGCAAAGGTAACGTTCGACCTGCCCTTTTGAGGGAAGATTTAAAGAATGATCTGATATGCTGTGCATAATAAAAGCTTGCGTAGAAATCGAGGAGTATGTTTTGTAGATTTCATATGGAAGATTACTACCGCCAACAGGGTAGAATGGTCCTGGATGTAAATCAGGAACTACTATGGCTAATTTACTATTAGGTGTCTCAAAGGATAGCGTGTAGGTGCTTACCCTGGACTCCCGCGCTCTGTCCTCCATAATCATCTCCATCGATTTTGGATTATGATCTGTCATTGCTAGCAAGTAAGCCTGAAGTACTTTGAAGGTGCTGTAGATACTAGGTCTTCCAGCCCTGTCAGTAATGACAGCCCACAACGAGGCTATTATCACGAAAGAAAGTCCGAATCCTAGACCTACAGGGTCTATCAAGTAATATGATAAAGATTCTATACCGATAAACGCAGCAGCGAAAAGCAGTGGAACGATAGGCGATGTCAGTATTGCCCTAGGTAAACTTGCCCCAAATACAGAAATAAAAATACCCATCCTTAGACCGGTAGCAAGTAACATCCCAGCAATGATGAAATGGGGCTGTAGCGCTGGTTTTGATAGAACAAATGCCGAAGCTATACCTAGAACTATTGTGATGAGCCAGAAAATATTTGCAAATGCTGTTGTATGGTATATCTTGCTGAGCTTTGTAACAGCCAAATTCTTTAGAAGAACAAAATCGATCATATTTGCAGCGTAAAGGACTGCAAGCGATAAGGGCAGCATGATGGCAAGTTCTGATAGTGTGATGTCTAGATAGTAAACATATGATAAGATCACAATCAAGGATGCAGATGAAAATGAAATCAAAAGAGAGATTACATAAGACTCTGGATTTATAAGAGTCAGATAGAATCTCTTGTGTATTCTGTCTACGGATTGTTCACTCATGCTCTATACCGGGAATATTATCCTTATCAGTATAGATACACCAATGAGGGCGCCTGCTATACTAAAGACAATCTCAGGTCTAATCCTAAAACCCTTCGTCTCATCCTCAAAGAACCTGAGTAGCCCCGCACTCGAGGCAGGCAATGGGGCCTGCTTCTTATTCCTCCGTGAACTCATGATCAACCAGCATGCTTCCTATAATATAATAAATATCTTACTGTTTAGATTTGTTGTCCTTTGGTATCTTCTCTAGTACCTCTAGATAATGCTTAATTAATTGCACCACCTGGGCCTGGTTAGCAAGGTCTTTCTCAGATTTTAAAACTGGTAACAGCTCGCTAATTCTTGACAAAACTATAGTTTTTAGGCTTGATAGAACTTCTTCATTATCGCTCTTTTTTTTGCCAGTTTCTGTCACTCCAATAGATTGCTCTCTACCACAATTAACACAGATAATTTTCCCTAAAAACTTGACCTGTACGCCCCTGCAGACGCTGCAGGATTCACTTGCGAGTGTACCACCTTTCCTGAGCAATTCTACTGCAGTACTCATACGTTCCTTGATCAAACCTTTTCTCTATTACGGCCAAGTAAGATAAAAAAGTATGCGAGTGATAATTGCATAGTACAAGTAAACACAAGTTGAGTTAACCAAAGTTAACGTAACTCAATAAAGGGAAGGAAGGCTTAATAATCGGATCCATATGAATTTTTCATTGATGGTGGTTATCTGCAAGAAATGCGGACTACCCGATGATTTGTGTGCTTGTGGTGAATTAGAGAAGGAAGAGACTAGAATTGTTGTGCGTCTAGAAAAGAGACGTTTTAACAAGGATACTACCATGATAGAAGGTTTTAATCCGAAACTTGCCGATCTGAGCAAGATTGTGAAGCAGTTGAAGAATCGTTTAGCCTGTGGGGGGACAGCAAAGGATGGTTATATTTTGCTACAGGGTGATCATAGGGACAACATCAAAAGGCATTTGATCGATCTGGGTTTCAAGGAAGCTTCTATAGAAGTCCATTAAGGTGCGTGTATTGGATGTCAGATCTACTCTTTGGCGTTTTCTTCTGATATTTTTTGCCGCTGTATTGGGTATATTGTTTGCTTTAATGGTTCTAGCATTTCCTTTTGGTGCCTATGTAGTGTTCAATACGGATTTAGGTGCTACGATAACATACGAGTTCCCCCTGAACAGTTTTTACATATTCTTGGCAGGTCTTCCGGTCGATCTACCAGTAAATAATCAGTTAGGAGAGTTATTCATAGTTCTGTGGTGCGTCTATCTGCTCTTCTTTACGTTACTAATGTTGGGTCCACGGAAGAACATATTGCAATCGCTTGTGAGAACAGTGGAGGGTGAAGAGCATGCATCTAGTGACAACGCTTTGCAGATGGTTATAATATGGCTTGCTGTGCTTCTGGTAATATCGAAAGGACTCGAGATCCTACAACAGTCAGTGGGTGTAAGTATAGGCTCTTATGAATTCTCAAACCCCCTGATTCAGTTCTTCAATATAACAGCAGCCCCAATAAGAGAGGAACTGGGCTTCAGGGTTGTCTTAATAGGCATACCTGCTTATATCATGTTAGCAAGGCGGTATTCTATATCAGATTTCTTCAAGGCTTTGTGGTATCCTAGCAAGCATACCAGATCCGACCAATTTTCCCGTAGAAACGTGTATGTATTGATAACAGTAAGTGCCGTACTATTCGGGCTAGCACATCTGTTCTATGGTGGCGGATGGAGTTACGGGAAGATCTCACAGGCCATGATTGGAGGATGGATAATAGGATGGCTTTATTATAGATACGGTCTACACGCTGCCATATTGATGCATTGGAGCACTAATTACTTCGTATTTGCCTATGGGTACTTGGGTAACACCGTGTGGGGATTCCCGGAGAATAGCACTACAAACAACCCATTACTTGGAGGCATTGATCTTTTACTTACAATAGTTGGAATAATAGCAATTGGGTTCTTTTTCAAAAAAAGGATACGTGAATATATTGCTGTAAAAGAGCAAAATAGTTTTAAAGACAGCAACATTATGTAGCGGTATGACCGTTGCAGGCAAGAGTGAATTTACTAAACTTGTCGAACAATACAAATGCATTTACCCCTTCACTCATACTCTCCTTGATGGTGATGGCTACGTTTTAACCGTGAAGGACGAAGTTACACTGAATTACCTAGAGCATAGAAATATGATATCCAATGAGGTGGTCTTTACCCCCCCAAATTATGTCGCACATCTAACTGCCAAGAGCAGATATGGGAGACTCGGTCTCTCATTTCTGAACGCTGCGAAGGTTCACAGTGGCTTCATAGGTAGACTTGCCCTTGAGTTGGTAAACCTGAGTAACGAGCGCACCCAGATCACTATCAAGCGTGGCAACCCTCTTATTCACATAGAGTTCCTGAGCAGGAAAGGTGATCCATCACCATATGAGGGTGAATTCCAGTTCCAATATATGGATGAGCATGAAGTCGGGATGTACATGGATATGATAAACAGGGAGTTTGGGAACTTATTTGATAGAAATAAACTCGAGGACATAGCGAAGAAAAGGGTTCATATGATTTGATCGAGTTATAGATCACAAAATATTTCACATTTCTGATATTTGTAAATTTTCAAAGAATAAGTCATAAACAAATTTAAGTAACGATACTTTTACACTGAATAGATGTCCAAGGGTGACGATACAAAGTATAAGAGGGAGCAGAAACCTGCCTTTAATGGTATCGTGAAACTGGCGTCATTGTTACAGAAAGCGTTGGAAACTGGCAGATCAAATTATATTGAAATGAGTGAGGTTAATAGATACATCAGTTATTATGTCAAAACTCAGATCGATGAAAGCTCTGCATACGTGGACTATATACTCAACAATTCTAAGAATGGGATGGAGTTTAAACGTCTTAGGAATGATTTTGCTAAAGTCTTCGAGGAGATTAGTAAAACCACTCTCTACGGTTATGAAAAACTAGTTGCCCCAAATGGCGGTGTGAACAAGAGCTCTTTAGAGCAGCTAATTGAGATAGACACTGAAATAACAGCAACTATGAACATCATCAGGAATGGTTTGAGGAATGGCAAGGTCCATGGCAAGATAACCCACAATGAAGTAAAGGAAATAGATATTTTGCTTAAAGAACTTATGATAAATCTAAACAAACGGAAAAAATTATAAAATAAATCTGTTATTTAACGACTATAGTAGTTTTTTTCACTGGCGAAAAAACAGAGGGGTCTGTCAAACTATTCCATGCGAAAACACGTATTGTGTAAGCACCCTCTTTATCAGGAGTCCATTGACGACCTATACTAATAGATTGGTAGGGCTCGAGCGTTCCAGTTGCGAATGATATTTTCGAGGTAAAACCATCATCATCGATGATGTGAACCACATAAACAAATGCTTCCTCATCTGCCTGGACATTTGTTATTGAAGTCTGTATTATTGTCTGGGTACGTTCTTCTACACTGCTAATATCATTGTCATTTTGATCTACTAGTAGCGGCCTAGAGATCATTATACCCCTTGTTATCGAACCTATGCTAGCTGTTGCGAACAGATCCTTCGTTACAATGTTTTTTGATACCGATGGAATAGTTACGTCCTTATATACTACTACGATTACATCGCTAGGCGATACAAAGAGACTCTTATCTCCAGATCTTTCTTGGGAAAGTGCTAGACTAGCCTCAAAGAGGCCGGATGACTTTCCTGTCTCTTGAAGCTCAAGATCAATTCCTTCAATGTCACTATTAGACCATATCCTTACATGTATACTATCTATGACATCAAGATCCCTATTCTCGTCACGATCTGCAACTATAACCTTTACAGCATCTCCTGCGGAATATTCTTGTCGGTCGAATACTATACTACCCAAGACCGAGCTTATCATTGCCAAATCCGAGACTTTGAACCCCGGCAAAATCAATACAGTTGCTCTGACGATGTCTCCATCTATGACTATCAGGTCCCCATTCTTTTCAATCTCATTTGGAGTGAGCTGCACTTTACCAATGAAGACACCAGTGCTTATCCCTGTTTCAAACATTGTAGGATAGTATGTCTGACCAGAGGTTGTGGTTACCGCTACTCTAGTCCCGCTCTGTGCGTTCAATGTATCAACCTTCGTTCTGTCAAAGTTGAACGTTTGCGCTATTAACTTGACCTCCATCTGATCGTAGGGGGAATACTCCGTTCTGTCAAATACAATGGCAATCTTTGATTCGACTACTGGAATTGTCTTTTGAATTCTTACTGGAGAGCTACCACCAGAAGCAGTGTTATCAAAGTAAATGATCTTGATCAGTGAACCCCTGTTAGCCAGCTTGCTGTTTATGCTTTCAAGAGTAACCTCGAATATACCAGTGTTGAATCCCGTTTCTCGCAGAAAGGACTGACTAGCTCTAATACCTGTTTGCGATAATATTGTGGTAAGTGGCGTTTCATCGAATTTGTCAGTGTGCATGAAGATCGTGTCCAGAGGAATTCTATCTATACTCCTTGAATCGATATTCGCATCAGGTTCAGCTAACCGTATTGTAAGGTCCTCACCCAAACTTATTTCGTCTTTATCTGTGTCAAGAAATGCACCGACAGCATTGATTGAAATGGGTTGTGATAAACCCGAAGTTAGGATAGTTACGGCTAATGTTGCAAACAACAACTTCCTAAGCATTCCGTGGGGATCAGTTTGTACTAGATGGTATTTGATGATTGCTAAACAAAAAGTTAGAGTTTAAGGGCCATCTTGAGACCCTTATATCTATTTCTTATAGTTACTTCCGTAACCCCCGCTGCCTCTGCAACATCCTTCTGTGTTTTGTTCTCCCCATTCATGACGCATGCAACGTACAGTGCTGCTGCTGCTAGTCCCATGGGATCCTTTCCTGCAGAAATTTTTACCTCTTCAGCTTTCTTTAGTATCTCAAGTGCCTTCCTCTTGGTCTTTTCACTCAAACCAGCCTTGCCTGCTATCCTAGCAACACATCTAACTGGGTCAACAACTGGCATCTTGAGGTCCAATTCCCTTATAAGCAACCTGTAGCACCTCGCTACATCCTTCTTCTTTATGTTGCTGGAACCAGCTATATCCTTTAGAGTTCTAGGTGTTTCAGTATCCCTGCAAGCAGCATACAGAGCAGCAGCAACTAGTGCAGAGATTGATCTTCCTCTTACAAGGCCCTTTTCAAGAGCCTTCCTGTAAACATAAGCAGCCTTTTCTATTACAGCATCACCCACGGCCAACTTGTCCTTCAGTCTATCAAGCTCACTGAATGCCTGCCTGAAGTTTCTATCAACTGGCTCATGAACTTGGCTTCTGCTGTCCCATGTTCGTAAACGCTCAATAGTGCTCTTCATTGAAGCTGATAATGGTTTACCTGAAGCATCTTTGTCTATAGGGCCAATTATGGTTGCTAGACCCATGTCATGCATTGCTAGTGAAGTTGGTATACCTGCTCTACTCCTATCTTCATGCTCCTCTTTAGAGAACGCTCTCCATTCTGGACCCAGTTCTTCAATTTTTTCCGTCACAACGAAACCACAACTTCCGCAGAACATTTCTCCACTGGAATTATCTGTCACCATTGGTCCCTTACCACATCGAGGGCATCTATCGCTGATTGTAGAAACATCTTTCACCATTTTCGCATCACTAAAAATTCCAGAAACTATAAATATTTATACCAGATATATAAACCTTATGTATATTAAAGTCGAGAGACCTTGTATCACATGCGATAACCTGGTCTAGCACTTCACTTTAGGTTTGACTTTTAGAAGATAGGTCTTCGTTCTTGCGGTGTAATCTACACCCATAGCTTCTCTAATATCGGTGGGTTCGTCTAGGTCAAACATCAGTCTCTTGTTCAAGAATATCTTTACGGGTATTTTTCTTTCCTTCGCTCTAAACATATGCATCCAGTAGCTGTCCTCATCGTAATGTGTTTCGATAACATTAGATGGTTTTCTTAGCAACACATTTGTTCCGTCGTATCTTTGAGATGGCGTGATCACAACACATCTCTTACCTCTTGCAGAATCGCATATCATGTCTATATCTGTTGGTAGTACGAAGGGCAGATCTTGAGGAATAACGATATTAGCATCATAATGCCGGCATATGTCATCGGTTAATGCAACGGCAGAGTTAACACCTTCTTCTTCGTCTTCTCTAACAATCAAAGCACCAAAATCCTGTGCTATCTTCATTACTTTCTGATCCTTACTAACTACTATAACCTGGGTTACACCAGAATCGCAGACAGCACTTAGGACATCTAGCAGCATTACTTCGCTTAACGATGCTCTTTCTGTCGCCGTAAGAATAGGAGCAAGTCGTTTCTTGCTGCTTGCAAGTGTTTTGACTGGCACTATAGCAACCACATTCAATGAAGAACACTTTTTTGCAATCCAATTAGGTAAGAGGCAAGTCGACTCTCATCCTCCTTATCCTTCATGATTATGTTAGTATCATAGGCCTTCATACCCAGATCCTCGATTTTACGAGCATAACTTCTATCTGATCTCTGCATGACAAATTTTGATACAAAATCTGAATAAAATTTGGCTACCCCATACGGTGAGACCTCTACGCCTACAGCTTCCATATACTTCTCGGCTGGTCCACTAACTGGTTTGGATCCAATGATCGGGCTCACTGCCACACACTTGCCCTTGAGTTTTGTTAGGATATCTTTTATTCCCTTGATCGCAATCATTGGTGCAATACTACTGATAGGGTTTCCGGGTGCAATTATGATCATATTGGACGATTTTATGGCGTCTATCGCCTGTAGGGTTGGTTTGGCCCTGTTAGCACCATGATACCTAACGTCTTTGACCTTTCCCTTCGCATGATTCTTTACCCAGAACTGTTGTAAATGCATCTCTCCCTCCTCTGTAACTACTCTTGTTTCCACATGAGTCTCTGTCACTGGTATGATATTTGCTGTAACACCGATTTTATCACATACATACTTCATTATTTCAAACAGACCTTTACCCTCCCTCCGCATCTTGGTTCTTACCAGATGAGTAGCGAGGTCCTTGTCGCCAATATTAAACCATGATTCTTCACCTAGAATTTTAAGCTGTTTGTTGAATTCAAATGAGTCATGTTTGATTCCCCAACCTCTATCTGAATCCAGTATATCCGCTAAAACGTATACTATCGTATCTACGTCAGGACACACGTACAAACCGTGGATCCAAATGTTGTCACCTACGTTACATATTACAGAAAAGTCTTTTGTTACTGTGCTCACGCCGCGAACAAGTTTAGCGGAACCAGTACCCCCGGCCAGTATTGTTATCAACACCAATTTTATTTCAAACTATAATTTATTTCAATAGAGCTTTCTATCAATTGCTGCTTTTTTGGTAATTCAAAACTGAAGTCCTCTAAAGATTTATAATGAGGAATGGGACTTTTTTGTTTGTGAGCCTTAGAGCTGTGTCATTGTTGATTTTTGCTTTAGCATCAATTGTTATAACAAGTGCTATCATTCCAGCTTTTGCGGTTCAAGTGGATACTCTCATGATACCAAAAAGGGGTAAGGCCGATGTCTTCTACAAGTCAGTAAACATATTTTACTTCGAATTTCCGAATGGCGGAAAATTACAGTCATTGCTTCAGAACGTTGACGACCAAATAGCCTTTACAGCTGATAAAGATACTCCAGGAGTTACAGAACTAATAAACAAGATAAATAACAATCTAGTTAATCAGAAGAATTCCCCTGTTATAGTGGAGGATATCAAGGTTGATTACAAAGCTAAATTGAAGGGTCAGGAGAAAAGATCCGTTCTGGAGCATAACCTCAAGATGGATATTGTGATATCAGACTTCGTTATGTTTACCGGCTCTACTTCTGAAGGCACCTTGATAGATCTAAACTGGAGAGGTTTGCATGTGGATGAACCTGTAGTGTTGAAAACAGAGGAGTATGGTGATTTTGATATCAATTTTCCATCAGGCTATTATTATGCAAAGTATCCAGGACTTATGAAGGAAGTGGAAAATACTGCAGCAATGGATATACTTGGCAAACCAACAATAGATCTTAGGGAGCTCACAGACCTTCCGATTGATAAGTGGGCCTGGCTCTTTGATCCTAGTGGTAGTATAAAGGAATCAGAGCAGTTTGGATTCACAGAAGTCGGAGGTGCTAACCTTATCACATTCTTTGCTTACGGGGAGAGTAACGTACAGACTGGAGTCCTCAGAGAGAGGACAATGAAGGTTGATTTTGCAATAGATGGTATTGACTATGAGATGAGAAGTACATCACCTCCTAGCAATGCGAGTATCCAGATAGCAGGATATGCAACGGAAAGCATACAGGGAAGTGATGAAAGTGCTTTGGTCTTTGAGTTTGTGCCGGAAGGAGCAGGTAAATCGTATACTGGAGGATTTCCAATTGTGGTCCTAGCAGTCTTGGGTGGTATGATGGGTGCAGTAGCAGGATTCGTACTGTGGCGCGCCAACAAGAAGTAGAATTGGCTTTACGTTCAGAATCTTCGAACTTCTCTTGGTCTGGCTAGTTCTGGGTGAGCTTTCAAAGCAGTTATTTTATCCAAGATCTCCTGTTTCTCCTGCGGTAGTGTGCCACCCAAGGGGTACGCATTTGATGCATGATTCGCTCTAAATACAATCGGTTTTGTGGAGTCTATTTGTTCTACCAGACGCTTTACTTCCTCCAACAACTCATCATCGTTTAGAGCGATGAATGGTTCGTTAAACTTGGCAAGGAACTCCTGTTTCACGCCAGTTTCAAGATACAGCGATAATGCACCAAGATAATCTGGGGACACTGAATTTACGACACGAGCAGTTTCTCTGATATGTTCTTCAGTATAGGTTCGTCCACCCAGACCAAGTATTATCATGCAAGACAGTATGTAGTTATTTCTCTTTGCTTTAAGACACACGTCGATTATACTTTGAACAGTTGCCCCTTTAGTCACCTTCTTCAAGATCGTGTTCGACCCAGATTCAATTCCCAAATAAAGCATTGTTAGTCCCGCCTCACATAAGTTACGCAATTCGTCGTCAGACTTTTCCCAGAGATTCTTTGGCATAGCATAGCATGAAACTCTTTCAAGAGAAGAAAATGATTCGTACAGATAGTCTAGAATCTGCTTCAACCTTTCTGTCGAAAGATTTAACGCATCACCATCAGCAAGAAATATGCGCCGTGTCGAAGGCAGACGTTTTGATGCAAAATCAATCTCTTCTTTGATATTCTCCCATTTACGCTCAACGTATTCCTTGTTTCTGTACATGTCACAGAAAGAGCATTTGTTGAACGAACATCCTATAGTAACTTGAAAGATCAACGAATTTGCTTCAGAGGGTGGTCTGTACACGGGTTCAGCATATGAGAACATAAAACGAATCCTCTGATCATACCTTTAAACTTACCTTGTTTAGTAAATGGATTTAAAATGAGTGATCAAAATATGCGTGCTAGCCGTAACCCTCCTTCTGTTTTAAGTGGGATTTCGCTAAGCGGCCCACCTGAACCTTGAGCAAACTCATCGGTTCTATTTGGCCTTGCTCCATGCGGGTCGGCAGTTTCATTCCTTGCTAGGAATCTCAGGTTTTGCCATCACTGTGCCCTAACTCGGATCTCTTTTCTGTGCCGTTGCCAGCCATCTCTGGCTCCCCATCGCTAGGTCACATCTTTGCTTGGAGGGAGGAGTTTCCTCTGCTTCCGCAGTCACCCACACGCTAGCTCGCACGAGTTAACTAACATCAATTTCTATTTGAAGTATTCCATCTCTATTTGCTGAAGCTCGTTTGGATCTTTAGCGCTGCTATACTCTTTCAATAATTCTTCGTTAAGTTCAAAAAAAGTGTGGCCCCACTTGAACTTGTTCATCACCTCAAATGCTAGTTCGTTAAATCCCAAAATGCTTAATGCTCCTGCTATCGCCTCTGCGCTGCTAAGTTTTCCCAATTTACTATAATTCGTTGGATTTGCTGCTAGTAGAGATGGGAGCCTTCTGTTTATACCAGGAAATCTTATCTTGAATGTGCTGACAACTTTTTCCCATGAACAATCTATTGCTGTAATGGAATCAACTAACGTTTTATCGCTTTGGCACAATGCTAGATCAGAATATGGATTCAATACCAAAGATTGGCGAGATATTCTATGCACGGCGTTTGCTATTTTGAAATGTACTAGTTTAGCTGCTGTGCATTTTTTTGGATCATCCTGTTTTAGCATGTACACCAGTAACTTCAATATAGATTAGCATATGGAAAATAAAATAAATTTGTTCGCCACGTATAGCCATTGCGCTCCAGGGTTTGAAGGTGCCTTGGGCTATTAGTAGTGGCAGGCTGAGCTACTCGCCGAAGCTCGCAGCTTACACCTCCACCCTATCAACGCCATCTTCTTTGGCAGCCCTTGTCCATAAGGATGGTTGCCTTTTCTCGGGAGAGGCTTCCCCCTTAGATGCTTTCAGGGGTTATACTCAATG
>JBHICO010000005.1:0-37442 GCA_046759645.1 Nitrososphaerales archaeon | reverse complement strand
ATAACAAGGGTGCATCATCTCAGAATAAGGGTAAGAAGGATAGCAAGCCTGACAAAGGAAATGGTAACGATAAGAAGGATAACAAGGGTGCATCATCTCAGAATAAGGGTAAGAAGGATAGCAAGCCTGACAACAGCAATGATAAAGCAAAGGACAAGGGTGATGCAAAGGGAAAGAAAGGATAGTCCTTTTGTGGTGTGGTTAACTTATAGTCTTGAATAATGAATATCTAAAAGTCCACCAATTTTCATTATTTTATATTTTGAAGTAGCAAGGCTTTGGTACTTTTAAGTGATTGAATTGCATTAACGTTAGTAAATAAATCAAATTTAGTTTATCGTCACTCGCATAGAAAAGGCTTTTTGAGGATTTGAAATCATCTACATTGCGTTAAAAAGACGAGTAATAAGTGCATAATTGAAATAGACTGAAATGTTGCGCAAAATTCTTAAATAATTACGTTCACCGATCTCAGGGTCTATGAACAACGTGGTCGTGCCTGGATTAGAGATAGGGATACTCATTCTTGCTGTGATTATGGTGCCAATCTCAATATCTACTCCGGTAGCATTTGGTATGACGATCGATTCTCCTAGGAAACAAATGGAAAGAGGAGTTGGTCCTGAGGATGTTGAATGCAGACCAGGAAAAAACTTGATGATCCGTTCGTTGCAAAGTGCGATCTGTGTAAAAGGATCAAATGTCCTGAAATTGCTTGAGCGTGGATGGGATAGTATATTGAAGGAAGCGGCAATATACGGATCAGGAGACAATCTTCCTGGCATAGAAAAATTACCTTCCTCTTCTATTAGAGAGACTAATCCCAGCATTGATGAGCACCTCCCGTTGCTAGGTGCCTGGGGTCACACGGATTTGAAAATCAAAATTAATGTTCGAACCGGAATAGACCTTGATACTGTCACTATCGTTGAAGACGCTGTAGATGCTTGGAATGTAGCTATTGATACACTAGAGACACACGACGACTTTCAGTTAATCATATTAGAAAATGGGAAGGCTGACATCACGATTACTCTTAGACGGGGAGTTGGATTAGGAGGATGGACAGAACGGGTGATGGCCGAAGGAGAAATACAGAAAGCCAACATACAGATTGTCGGCGAGCTAGGATCTGAAAATCCTACTGTAGTAGAATTAATTGTCAAGCACGAGCTCGGCCATGCTCTTGGACTCGACCATACTGATGTAAATGATGGTGACGATCTTATGGATGCCAAAATCAAGAATCTTTTTGCTCAATCAAAGATCTCCTCATGTAACGTCTCAGGATTCGCGACTGCACATTCATGGTATTCTAGGAGTGGCAATACGTTCAGCCCACCGTCTGTGACAGTGGTAGAGTGCTAGAAATCTTATGGCACTTCTATTCGCAAGGCCATTCATTGAGAATATTACTGATGGTTGATAACAAAACCTCATCCTTTGGATGGGCAGCACTGGATACTGCTGGTAGTATGAGTGCTAAAAGAGATGTGACACCTAGATCATAAAGGAGCCAAAATCTGTTAATGGGGATTAATACTAAATATTTTTTAAATAATGGATCAATGTCCCGAATAGTTTTAATTAAAAGAATGAATTAGTTGTGTCATGCGCGCATTAATAATAGGTAGGTTTCAACCTTTTCATAAAGGACACCTGCAACTGGTTAAAAGCATATTAAAAGACTGTGATGAACTCGTAATTGCTATAGCGAGCGCACAGTTTAACTTCATTGAGAAAGATCCATTCACAGCTGGAGAAAGGATATTGATGATCCATGAAGCATTAAAAGAAGGAAATGTTGACCTTGCTAAATGTTACATTGTTCCTTTGGTTAATGATGAAAATAATGCACGATGGATAGGACATCTGAGATCATACCTACCTCACTTCGATGTTGTTTATACCGGAAATCCATATGTGGCAATGTTAATGAAGAATTCTAAAATCAAGGTTAAAAAAATAAAATTTTACGATAAGGAAAAGTACAGTGGAAGCAAAATACGGCGGTTGATGTTGAAGGGCAACAGTTGGGAATATTTAGTGCCAACCTCAGTTGTAGAGACAATAAAAAAAATAAACGGAATAAAAAGAGTGAGGATTATCTCGCAATCAGATACAAGACCGCAGGAGTGGTGAGATGAGAGGATTACGTGCCTGCCCGGTATGTCCGAAATGCGGCTTCAAAAAATTTAGATTTATCAGTAATGAAGGAAAGACAGTGCTGATAGAGTGCAGGAAATGTTCTGGACGTTTGAAAATCTAAATTTGTTAATTTAGTGTCAACACCACAAATAAAAATTTGTTTCAATCATCTAGCATAGTTTTAATAACGTGTTGATTAAGAGGGGTGCATGGCAAGACAATGGATGGATAATCAGGTAAAACTTGATTCTATAAAGGACGACACCGTAGCTGTTATAGGTTATGGAATTCAGGGATACGCACAGTCAAACAATTTGAAGGATTCAGGCATCAGGGTTGTAGTTGGTTTGCGTAAAAGAGGTAAGAGCTGGAATCAAGCGGAGAAAGACGGTCATGTTGTTAAAGAAGTTAGCGAGGCGGTGAAGAACGCCGATATAATACACTTATTGATTCCTGATATGGAGCAGGCAAGAGTTTACAAACAGGAGATTGCACCATATTTGAAAAGTGGGAAGGCACTTGGTTTTTCACATGGAGCTTCGATACACTGGAAATGGATAGATCCACCAAATGACATTGATATTATAATGGTGGCGCCAAAGGCCCCAGGGCAGCGTGTCAGGGAACTATATCTCGAAAATTTTGGGACACCTGCGCTTGTAGCAGTGCATCGGGACGCTACTAAAAAAGCATGGGATAGAATTTTGGGAATGGCAAAAGGAATTGGATGTACGAGAGCTGGTGTGCTTGAAACGACCTTCAAGGAGGAAGTCGAAACGGACTGGTTTGGCGAGCAGGTTGATTTGTGTGGAGGAGCACATTCGTTGATATTGAATGCTTTTGAAACGTTGGTAGAGAGTGGATATCAGCCAGAAGTTGCATACTTTGAGTGTCTGCACGAATTAAAACTGATTGTTGATTTGATACAACGTTATGGTATAACGGGTATGTATAACAGGGTAAGCGAGACTGCTAGATATGGAGGGCTATCACGAGGTCCCAAAGTGATAGATGCTGACGTAAAGAAGCGCATGAAGGATGTTTTATCAGAAATACAATCAGGGAAGTTTGCTGAAGAATGGGTTAGCATCTATGAAAAAGAAGGTAAAATTGCATTCGAGCGATATATGAAGCAGATTGAGCAACACAAAGTGGAAGAGGTAGGGAAGAAGCTCAGAAGGATGATGTGGCCCAAAGAGGCGGAAGCTTAAAAACTAATTATCATCGCTTCCTAGCATTTTTCATTATATGATCTATTATTTCCTGAAGTGGAGTTCCAGGACCGAAGTTTCCCGTGATACCTTCCCCTTCGAGTACCGGTTTATCTCGTGCCGGTATGATTCCTCCCCCAACTAGCAATACATCGCTTACACCTTTTTCCTTCAAAAGTCTAGCAACCTTAGGGAAAAGAGTAGTATGTGCTCCGTTCAAGAGGCTCATAGCAACTGCACCGACATCTTCATCAATTGCCATCTTTGCAACCTCTTCAGGAGTACAGAACAACCCAGAATAAATAACCTCCATACCAGCATCTCTAAATGCCCTGCATAATACTAGAGCACCACGGTCGTGACCATCTAGTCCTAACTTTGCAACCAATACACGTAAGGGTTTCTGTTGCTGTTGTTGCATAAAGTTGTAAAAGAGCAGAGGGTTTTAAAATCTTTAGCAACTGGATTTATTATTTATCAAAACGAGTACCCATATAATGAAGAGAACAACTATCAGAAGCCCAAAGAAGGGACTATCTTTTTAATGGGAAAGCCCAAAGCAAGAATGTGGAAAAGCAGTTGCTAGAACAGTTGATAAAAGGGAATAGATCTGCTGTTGCTAAGGCAATTTCGCTAATAGAAAGCGACGAAGCGAGTGCTAGAGCGTTGGTGAAGAAGATCTTCCAAAGAACTGGTGATGCGCATACTATCGGTATTACCGGACCCGCCGGTGCTGGTAAAAGTACTTTGATAGATAAACTAATCCCACAATATAGATCACTTGGGTACAAAGTCGCAGTCCTCGCTGTCGATCCCACTAGTACTATATCTGGGGGTGCAATACTTGGTGACAGGGTTAGAATGCAGAAACATGCCCTTGACGATGGCACTTTTATACGGAGCATGGGATCTCGTGGTGCAATAGGGGGAATGTCTAAAGCAGTAAGGAATTCTATTCGTGTGCTGGATGCTGCAGGGTTTGACATAATTATGATAGAAAGTGTTGGCGCAGGTCAGTTGGATATTGATATTTCTAAAATTGTTGATATAACAATAGTTGTATTCAACCCCCAAACGGGTGATAGCATACAAGCAATAAAAGCTGGTTTGACAGAGATTGGCGATGTATATGTTATTAACAAGGGAGATGTAACAGGCGCAAATAAATTATTCAACGATGTACGTGACCTGATTGGGAGCACTTCACGGATTCCAAAAGTATTCAAAATTGTAGCTCAAACCGGCAAGGGCGTGAAAGAGTTGGTAAAGGCTATAGAAGAATTAATCGATGCACAAAGTAGCAGTTATAAGGAATTGGAACGTAAAAGGCTTGAGGCAGAATTAATGGATATGGTTTTAAACATTGTGGGACAGAAGGTGCATGAAAAATTGGGAAATAGTAATAGGTATAAGCAATGTGTTGAACAATTGTTAAAAAAGAAGATGGATCCGTATGAAGCCGCTGAAGAACTTACTAAAAATTTGTTAGGGTGATCCAATGGTTGAATCTTATAAAACTGATTCTAAAATACAGGTGAAACGGGTCTATAAGCGTAAGGACATCAAGAAGTATGACAGCAAGAATGCAGAGCCAGGTAAGCATCCATACATGAGAGGCCTCTATCCTAGCATGTATAGAGAGCGGTTATGGACGATGCGTCAGTACACTGGTTTTGGGAGTGCAGAAGAAACTAACAAAAGATTCAAGTTTTTACTTGAGAACGGACAGACAGGCTTGAGTTTAGCCTTCGATCTCCCCACACAGATAGGTTATGATTCAGACGATCCTCATGCGGAAGGAGAGGTAGGAAGAACTGGTGTTGCAATAAGTTCACTCAAGGATATGATGACTTGCTTTAATGGCATCCCTCTGGAGAGGGTTAGCACGTCTATGACGATAAACTCTACGGCGACTACGTTACTCTCCTTGTACATAGGAGTTGCAGAATCGCAAGGTATTTCGCCAAAAGTATTACGCGGCACACTTCAGAACGATATCCTGAAGGAATACATCGCAAGAAATACCTATATCTATCCACCCAGGCCTTCAATGCGTTTATTCGTTGATTCTATTGAATATTGTTCAAAGAATGTGCCGCAGTGGTATCCAATCAGCATCTCAGGTTACCATATGCGAGAGGCAGGGTGTAATGCCATTCAAGAACTTGCATTCACTTTTGCAAACGCCATCGCATATGCGGACGCATGTATAGAGCGTGGTTTGAAGGTGGATGATTTTGCACCACGGTTGTCCTTCTTCTTCTGCTGTACTATAGAGTTTCTCGAGGAGATAGCGAAGTTTAGAGCCGCAAGAAAGATCTGGGCCAAGATAATGAAAGAAAAATACCATGCTAAGAACGGAAAGTCTACACACCTACGTTTTCACGTTCAAACGAGCGGGGAATCCCTCACTGCACAACAACCCGACAACAATATAGTTAGAGTTGCGATGCAGGCGCTTGCAGGAGTACTTGGGGGATGTCAGTCATTACATACTAATTCTAAAGATGAGGCACTTGCTTTGCCTACGGAGGAAGCAGTAAGGATCGCTCTAAGAACGCAACAAATTCTTGCCTTGGAGAGTGGAGTGACCAAAACAGTAGATCCTCTTGGAGGCTCTTACTTCATTGAATATCTAACTGACAAGATTGAAGAAGAAACTTACAAGTATTTGAAGCGCATAGGGCGTATGGGCGGTTCGCTGGTTGCGATAGAAAAGGGATTTTTCCAAGATGAGATCAGGAAGAATGCTTATGCGATAAAGAAGGAAGTTGACGAACGTAAGAGGATCATTGTAGGTGTTAACAAATTTATAGATGAGAGTGTGGTTGAGCCTAAAATTCATGTACTTGATCCTGAAATCGAAAGAAGACAAGTGAAGAACCTGCAGGAATTAAAGGCAACTAGAGATAAAGGAAAGGTGGAACAAGTTTTATCTAGACTCGAGAAAGCATCTTCTGGTGATGAAAATCTGATACCGTTAATAATAGATGCAGTAAAGAGTAATGCTACATTGGGAGAGATAAGCAACACCTTTAGGGAAGTCTTTGGCGTATACCAGCCCAAGATTAGTTTCTAGGTGATTATCGCATGAGAATAGATCACGTGGCGATTGCGGTTAATAACATGGAGGAAGCTGTAAGGCAATTTGAAAAAATTTTGAAGTTTGATGAAAAGAAGTTCATGACTGTTGAGCATGAGGGTGTAAGGATGGCGATGCTGAAATTAGAAGACACTACAATAGAAGTGATGGAACCTTTGAACGATGATAGCACTATCAAAAAGTTCCTTACTGAAAAGGGTGAAGGCATTCATCACATATCAATTTCTGCTGATGATATAGAAAAGGACGTAGAGAATGCTGAAAAAAAGGGTGTAAAGATCTTAGGTGGGATACGGCCAGGGAGTTACGGTAGAAAGATAACTTTCATCCATCCAAAATCGCTTCATGGAGTTCTTATGGAATTTTGTGAACCCCACGAAGAGTGAAGATGCGAGTTTTAATATTCTCAGATGTGCATGGCGATCAATCTCTTATATCACAGATAAAACAGAGATCGAAAGACTGCGATCTAGTTCTATGCTGCGGTGATATTACGCCTGTGCATGGTATGACTATGAATGCTGCAAAGCAGATAGGGGATTTTGATTCTACTGTGCTCGCAATTCCTGGCAATTTTGAGACGCCTAAGGAGATGGGAGAAGTTTGTAAAGAGTTGGGCTGGACCAACCTACACGGAAAAGGTGTTGAGATTGGCGGGTTAGCATTCTTTGGTTGCGGTGGTGGCAATATCGGCCTATTCAACACTCCTTACGAATTAACGGAGGAAGAATTCAAAGAAATATTGAGCAAGTTTTCCGGAATAGACAAGTTTGTATTCATGAGCCACTGTCCTTCAAAGGGTTGTCTCGACGAGGTGCGGTCGGGCTTACATGTAGGTTCTGTAGCCATTTCGAAGTTCGTACAACAGATGCAACCAATATTTCAGTTCTGTGGGCACATACACGAGGAGGGGGGTAAAGAATCAAACATTGGAAGAACCAAAGTTTATAATGTTGCTAGGCAGGCCAAGCTCTTTGATATAGAAAAATGAGATCATTCAACCATTTTCAGAGTATCTGATACAGTAATTATACCGATCATGTTTCCCCTTTTGTTTACCAATACACATTTAGAAAAACGTACTAAAGGAACTAATGCTCTTGCAGGTGTCATTACGTCTACTATCGGTGGTGGTGGTTCCATTACATCATCTACTCTCATATTCTTGAGGTCACCTTCTTCCTTCTCTACCATATGCTTTACGACCCCATCCTCGCTTATCAGCCCAACTACTTTCGACGTATCGAAAACAGGTATCTGGCTTACAGAGTGCTTATGCATCAATTCTATGGCGTCATGTAGGGAATCAGATTTGGCCATGTAGATCAGCTTCTTGCTACAGATATCACCCGCACGCATTGAAGGTTGTTCTTCCAACGAGGTCAAAATTTCAAATATCCTTCTTGCAGTGTCATAACTCGGTTTACACCGTCCTGATTCTATTTGATTGATCATTGATGTACTGATGCCTGAAAGCGATGCTAACTTTCGTTGCGTTATCCCGAGTCTTAATCTTGCTTGCTTTATGTATTCAAGCCGTGGTAACAACTTTCCGCACTACTAAACACCTAAGACGCATATAACCTTAATATCAGAAAAGTCCGCAATTCGAACAGCGGTGTTTCTTTCAATCATAGATAGTCGCAAATTTTCTTGTAGATGGATATCAGGGAGAACAATTAATTTTTAAGGTACCTTGGAGTGTGCCCGATATGGCTAAAATCGCTTTGATAATTGGATCTGTCAGGCGAGACAGGCAGGGTATAAAGGTCGGTCGGTGGATGGAAGAGAAGCTTAGGAGCCGTGGTCACACAGTATTCTTCATAGACCCCCTCGAACTTGACCTTCCCCTTCTCGACAGAATGTACAAGGAGATGACAAACCCACCAGAGAAGTTAAAGGCCCTCCGTCAAAAGATAAAGGATGCTGAAGGCTATCTAGCTCTCACACCAGAATATAATCACAGTGTATCATCAGCTCTGAAGAACACTCTCGACTATTTTTTGGAAGAGTACTTTTTCAAACCCTCCGGAATCGTCTCTTATTCTGCTGGCTCATTCGGTGGTATCAGAGCTGCAGAACATCTGCGACTGATATTTGCAGAATTGGGATCACCTTCGATGTCGTCAACATTCCCAATATCCAGAGTGCAGGACGTTTTTGATGAAGATGGAAAGCTGAAGGACGAAGCTTATGAAAGAAGGGTAGAACGATTCTTGGATGAATTTGAATGGTATATAGAAGCATTCAAAAACCAGAGGGAAAAAGGAACACCCTACTAGGGTTCATTAAACCACAACTACTTAGGATCTCTTTAGTTGTTATCAGCTGGCAACTCTTGCGGGATTAGTCAATTATTAAAGATATTCACAAAAACCTAATATTGTGTAATAGCATAACATCAAAGTGTGGATAAAACCGGTCAATCGTGTCCAGATTGTAAAGATGGTAAACTATATCCGCTAGGATGGTGGAACAAAATGGAAACCGACTCGTGCTGCCATTGGAGGTGCCTTGAATGTGGCTGTGAGGAAAGTGATAATTGAACAAAAGAATTCATTCCAATGCAAATACATAATCTGTCATTCTTTCGGAATTATATCATAAGATAAGAGTTTATAGGAACCCTTAAGTTCCATCGATCTGACTAGGTTACATGGCTGCTTCCGATGTTAGCTCTAAAGAATGGGGAGAAAAGATCCTGAGTTCAAAGACATTGACTGTGGTGGACTTCTGGGCTCCTTGGTGCCCTTGGTGTATGAAATTGAAACCTGTGTTTGAGGATTTAGCAAAAGAGTACAATAATAAGATTTTATTTGCCAAGGTTAACGTTGAAGCCGAACAAGAGATCTCAAGTAAGTACGGCATAATGGGGATTCCCATAATCAAGTTCTTCTGTGATGGAAAGGAAGTTGGAGAGGTGGTTGGCTACATGCCAAAGGACCAACTTAAACGGGAGATCGACAAAGCGCTGAATTCATATCCGCAATGCTTAGCACAAAGCAGTGCAATCAAGAAATAACGCTGTCCTTTTGCATTCTTGTCACCCACACTTTCCGAATTGATGATATTGAACTGGTATTAGTTAAAAGACAAAAAGAGTTGGTTGGTGATTAATAGTAGGCTTCTAAAGAGGAAAAATTACCCTTAATTCAGCAATTGGTTGTATGCTATTTTGTATTCTAACCTTAATATTATACGCGTTCGATATTTGTGCATACTATGGGAAAATACGATTCCGTAAAGCTCTACAGATTAAAACGCATTCTTGAAGAGCTTTCAAACAAAAGTGGACGGGGTACAGAACTTGTATCACTTTACATTCCCCCTAGAAAGGCAATACATGAGGTCGTATCGACATTAAGGGAAGAATATGGTACTGCATCCAACATAAAATCAGATACTACACGGAATCATGTTCTCGATGCTTTAACCAGAACAATGCAGCGACTCAAACTTTACAACAATACACCAGAAAATGGTCTTGTAATATTCTGTGGTGCTTTGCCAACTAATGGTGTGGGTAGTGAAGTAATAACCGTGCATGAAGTTACCCCACCAAAGGCATTACAAACATTCCTTTACAGATGCGACGATCATTTTCATACCGATATACTCAAGGATATGTTGAAGGAAGAGAAGATAATGGGAATAATCTCAATTGACAGTAATGAAGCTGGACTTGGTATTTTGCTGGGTGAAAAACTAGAGGTAGTTGAAAGGTTATCGTCTGGCGTGGGAGGAAAACACAGGGCAGGCGGGCAGTCACAAAGAAGATTTGAAAGGCTAAGAGAGATGGAACTGAATGATTACTTCAATAGGGTTGCGGCACATGCAAAAACAGTCTTCATAGATGAACGTGAGGTAGAAGGATTGATAGTTTCTGGTCCTGGCCCAACGAAGGACGATTTCCTCAAGAATGGTTACCTTGATTATAGGTTGCAAAATAACGTTCTTGCCGTATTGGATACTTCATATGCTGGAAGTGAAGGTGTTAGAGAGGCCCTTGACAAAGCACAGGATGTTTTGCAGGAATATAGGTTAATTGAAGAAAAAAAGTTAGTCCAGAGATTGCTCTCGGAAGTGCATTCAGAGAAGGGTCTTGTTACATATGGGTTGAATGATGTAATAAATGTCCTTCAAACTGGTGCTGTAGAGATGATCCTTGTTGCAGATAATATGCACAAGATTAGACTCGAAGTAGTTTGCAAAAGATGTAATACAAAAACAGAAGAGATCGTTGATAGAGACAAACTGATACGGACCAAACAGGAGCTTCTTGGCACTGCGTGCGAAGGTTGCTCATCAATAGATTTTGATTCTACTGAACAGGATGTAGTAGATTACCTAGAAGAACTTGCACTTAAAAGTGGTTCCAAGATGGAGATCATCTCTTCAAAAACAGAGGATGGTAAAATACTGGAGAACTTGGGCAAAGTTGCTGCATTGCTAAGATACAAAGTGCAATGATTTTTAACAAACTAACTCAACAACTGATTTAACAAGTTACTTTCATCTTTTATTTTATTAGAAAGTGCTAAATATACATAGGGTGGGAAGACAACCATGGAAACTATAGAAGATAACGAAGATTTCATGCCCAAGATTGTGGAGACGAAGGGCAAGTATCTTGTCCTATTTTATGCTGATTGGTGTCCTTACTGCACTAAATTCAAGCCAGTTTTTGAAAATTACGAAGGAAAATTACCATATAAGATAGTTGGTGCCAAGGTAAATGAAGATGAGAATCCTTTATGGAACATGTTCAATATAGAATCAATACCTACATTGATAGCATTTGACAACGGTGAGATCATAAGTAGGAGAGATGCTGCAAGAGGGGTCGGTCTTACTAGTGCAGATATGGAGTCCATGGTAAAAGAGCTGCAAAATTGATTTTATATGAAATGTAATTGGTAAAACTTTCATTATTAGCTGAAATATCCAGGTTCAATTAACTATAATGATATTGGTTCAATACAATTCCGTATCTTCGCTGCAATATCATTCAATTCTTCTATCGAAGCAGTTTTCCTAGTAGGCCATCTGCCCACTTCACTATCATTACTGAACCTCGGAACTATATGCACATGAACATGTGGAACAACCTGATTTGCAGCTTCACCATTATTCTGGCCCAAGGTAAAGCCATCAGCATTTACAGCTGTCATAACAGCTTTAGCTAACTGTGATGATAGGGTGAACAGTTTGCCAGTGTCTTTCACTGCCATATCAAATATGGTCTGGTAATGCTCCTTTGGCAAGACTAAAGTGTGGCCTCTATTTATTGGATATTTATCCATAAAGGCAATAAATTTACCGTTTTCAAAAACATAAGCTGCCTGACTCTTTTTGCTTATTACAGAACAAAAAACACAATCCATTGAGGAAGTATGATGATGCGTCTTTATATTTTTACGGTTGAATCGGCGTATTCATATTTGGATCTGATCCATCAACACAGTATGTTCTACAAACCACCTACAATATTAGTAATTGAGCACATTTAGTATCGAAAAGGTGTTAAACCGCAAGAAATAGATATCATCAACATGACCTAACTTGAGGCATTGATTCTAGAAATCCTGTATCTAGCTGTACTTGTTCTAAGTGCTAAGATATTTGAAGAAATCATGCTTAAGATCAAGCAACCTCCTATACTTGGCCATGTTCTAGCAGGAATAATAGTTGGCCCTGCTGTATTCTCCTTAGTACAGCCACTAGATACCATCGAAGTATTCATATCGATAGGTATATTCTTCCTCTTCTTTCTCATAGGTCTAGAAGAAATAGATCTTCCTGGCCTTTTTAGCATACTTAGAAGGAGATTGTTCGTAGGTTCTGCAATAGGGTTCGTTGTGCCATTTGCCGTAGCATCACTGTTTTCATTCTATCTAGGGATGGATTTTGTCAAATCACTTGCAATTGCAAGTGTGATCGGGGCATCGAGCCTAGGAGTAACTGCTAAGATATTGATGGATTTAGGCAAGCTGAAAACATCGATAGGTTTGGAAATATTTACTGTTACTGCAATTGTGGAATTCATAGCAATAATAGTTGCCAGCGTTATGATAGAAGTAGGTTCGGGTGAAGGCACTCCAAATGCAGTCAGTCTTATATGGCTATTCATAAAAATACTGATCTTTTTTGCTATCGCAGGAAGCTTTTCAGTTTTTGTATTTCCACGTATGATGCGTTCGGTGAGGAAATACATGAAGGTTAAGGAGATCTACTTCGGTACCATAATTGGTATAATGCTTCTTTTCGCATATTTTGCAGAAGTTAGTGGAATACACGGAGCAATCGGTGCTTTGCTTCTGGGCATTGCAATGTCACAAATGCCTAAGAATGAATACTTCGAAACTTCTAGGGGACTTCACAGCATAGGACATGGTATCTTCATCCCGATCTTCTTCGCAGGAATTGGTCTTCACTTTATGCCGACTTTCTTACAACTACCTATTATTACCATAGTAGGTTTCTTGACAATTATAATAGGGGTAAAATTCGTGGGTTCCTATCTTGCGGCCAGAGTTGCTCGGTTGACACCTGCATCTACGGTTGCCACAGGAGTAATGGCTAAGGGTGCTGTAGATCTTGCATTGATGCTCTCATTGCTAAGTGCAGGGCTCTTGGATGGTAGTTTATTCTCGCTTCTTGTCTTCGGGACCCTGATAATGATGGTCATATCTGGCAACAGCTTACAACGTGCTCTTGGTGGAAAGATAGAAGTTAAACGTGAGCCACGCGAAGCCCTAATTCCGCTGTATGCCAGAATCGCGTTTGCAGAAATTACTGCGAAGGATGTAATGTCCGTTTCACTTCCATATGTAGCCAAAGATGCTTCTTTATCTCAATTCCTGCGGGAGCATTTAGATGCTGCAAAATCAACATATCTAGTTTTAGATGACAAAAATATGCTTCTTGGCGCTGTATCAATCAGGGAGATAAAAAAGATACGTCAAGCAAGATGGAATACTACAAAACTTGAGGAAGTGATGAACAAAAATATCGTAGTATCAAGTGTAGATGAAGATCTCTTTTCTGTAATAGAAAAGATGAACCTGCACCACTATGACCTCATACCTGTCACTGACCTAACAGATCCAAGAAGGGTTATAGGTGTTATCACAAGGCATGAAATAATGAAGTTACTAGTAAAAAAACCACCAGATACGGAAAATTGATTATTCATGGATTTACGAATGGTCCTAAATTTTCGGAGGTATAAAACTGAGCGATAACATCAGTTGTTATTCGTGAGCTCTTTTATCATCTCTTGCACATCGGTTTTATCGGCGGCATTTGGGCACTGCTCCAAGTAAGTACTAAAATCACTAGCTGCACCCTTCTTGTTGCCCATTTCGAGCCTCGCAATTGCACGATTCTTGTAGACTGGACCAAACCTGGACTGATTGATTGCTATCGCATTAGAGTAATATTTCTCGGCATTAGGATAGCCCCTTTTTTTAAGGTAGTAATTACCTAATCCTCTATACGCCAAATAGAAACTAGAATTAAGTTTTATCGCTTGCAGATAACACGTTATCGCTTCTTCATTATTCCTTTCATTGTATAGCCTTCCTAACTGATTCCATACTCCTGGATTATCCGGTTCAATCTCTTTAGCCTTCAATAATGTTGAAAAGCCTTCATCATACCTTCCCTGAAGATGTAACTTCTCTGCCAAGAAGCATAATCTATTGGATTGTGTGAACATAAGCTCATCATTTACAATAATCTTACTCATATCATGTGGAACGATAAGCATCGTGATATTGTCGTCCTGCTTCCACAGCTCGTTGAATTGCTTATATTTAATTGCACCTATCTTATCGGGTTCTGGAAAATATGTTAAAACTCTATTGACACTATCGTCATAGCCCGAAATTACTGAAGCATGCTGGACCGTTTCCTGAATCCCAGGCAATATAACAATTGGGGGAAGCCCTTGATCTATTCGCTTTTTCAGATCTTGAATAGATCCATGATAAATGTAAGATTTGAAACCGTGCCTCTCCGCCAATTCAATTCCCTCCATCATTATTGCCCCTCTGATCTTCGGATAAATCTTGGCGATCTCTTTCGCTTCGCTGATGGGAATCTCCTCGTTCCAGTACCTAGAAACTACGCTTATCACTAACGGTAGACAAATGTTGTCTTCCTCTTCTGTTACTACGGGTAATTCTAGTAGATGATCGCTCAACCAAAAGCGTAGGAAAGGTAATAAAATAAAAATTTTTGCAAAGAAAAAATAGAGGCTATTCTACGTTTATTTTTTCCTTGTTCCTTTCTGCTTCTTCCATTTTCTTAAGTTCAGTCGTTAGGAATTTCTTATACTTCTCCTTTTCTTCTTTGCCCATTTTGTCAAGATTGTCGCTTAGCATAACTCCCATCGATGTTACCCTATCTAACAGATCCAGTGCCAAGAACTTACCTACATTGCTTATCTTCATCAACACATCTAATTGCTTCTTTATCACATCCTGAATAGAGCTCAGATCATGCAGCACCTCAACTCCTTTGTTCGTAACAGAGTATTTTCCGCTTGCACCTTCCTGAATCAAACCTTCCTGCAACAATCTGCCTAGCAAAGGGTACACCAAGCCAGGAGACGGCTTCCACATACCGTTACTTGCCTCCGATGCTGATTCTATTATTTCCTTACCCGTCATCTGCTGTTCTTTGAGTAAACTCAAGACGTAGAAGCGGGAAAAGCCTCTAGGAACGGAGCTTCCGACTCGTTGCAGCCAACTCGCAATCATCTTATATCACAGGCAATATCGCCAGAGATATATTTAAGTCTTCCCATGTACACACAAAGGATGCTACAATCATAGGCTAAAACAGCATTCTCTGTTTGAATAGATTAACTATAATATTACAAAATTAGATACCTGAACGGAATTGTCCGATACAATAGAGCACGATGTGATTGTAGTTGGTTCCGGTTTAGCCGGTCTTAGAGCTGCAATCGAAGCTGCAAGAACCGGTAAGGAGTTGAGCATAGCAGTGGTATCGAAGGTACAAGCGATGCGCGCACATTCAGTATCTGCTGAGGGTGGTACTGCTGCCGTTTTATTTCCGGAATCTGGCGACAATTTCGAATCCCACATATATGATACTATAAAGGGTAGTGACTTTCTGGCTGATCAGGATACCGTTGAAAGACTGGTCTATACTATTCCTAACGAAATATATCAGCTAGAACATTGGGGCATGCCGTGGTCAAGGAGGAAGGACGGTAGAATTTCACAGCGGGCATTCGGGGGTTATAGTTTTCCAAGAGCAGCATTTGCACAGGATAAAGTAGGATTTTACCAGATGCAAACACTTTATGATACTGCGTTGAAGTACGACAATATTCATTTTTACAACGAATGGTATGTAACATCAATACTTCATGAAGATCATCAGTTTAGAGGTTTAACAGCTATAGAAATTCGAAGTGGAAATTTCAAAATCTTCAAAGCAAAGTCGTGTATAATAGCATCTGGCGGTGCGGGAAGGATCTATTCTTTTGCAACCTACGGATTATCATCAACGCCTGACGGTCTTGACATAGCATATCGTGCAGGCCTAGCATTAAAGGATATGGAGTTCGTTCAGTTCCACCCAACGGCTATACTGCCTTCTGGCATACTGATAACGGAGGGTGCCAGAGGAGAGGGTGGATATTTGATCAATAAAGATGGAGATCGTTTCATGACAAAGTATGCACCCAACAAAATGGAATTAGCATCAAGGGATGTAGTTTCGAGGGGAATGATTCGAGAAATACTGGAGGGAAGAGGATTCAAAGACGAAGGAACAGGAATGGAATATCTCCTTCTCGATCTACGACATTTAGGAGGGGATATGATGAGGGAGCGCTTGGCTGGAATCAGGGAGATTGCTATAAAGTTCTCAGGTGTGGATCCAATAGATGAACCTATACCTATTAGACCAGTTTGTCACTACATGATGGGAGGCATACATGTTAACATTGATGGTGAGTCTGAAATGCACGGATTATGGGCAGCCGGAGAAGCTGCTTGTGTGAGTATCAATGGTGCTAACAGGCTGGGTGCAAATTCAACTGGAGAATGCTTGGTTTGGGGGAAGTATACTGGAGAGTTCGCAGCAAAATACGCATTAGAACGGAGTCTTGAAGAAATACCAAATGCTATGATAGCAGAAGAGGAGAAGAGGATCTACGATGGCATATTCCATGGGGCAGGACAAGAAAATCCTTACCAGATCAGGAAGGAACTTACAGATATGATGGATGAGAAAGCATATGTTTTTAGAACTGGCGATGATTTGGCAGACGGGATCAAGAAAGTGAAAGAATTGCAAAAAAGATCATGGAACCATGTTGATGATAAAGCGAAGGAATACAACACAAATTTCACCAACGTTATGGAGTTGGATTCGATGCTTAGAACATGCGAGGTGGTGCTTGCAGGGGCATATCACAGGTTAGAATCAAGAGGAGCGCATGCTAGGCTCGATTATCCGGATAGGGATGATCAAAATTTTCTTAAACATACACTAGCTTACTATACGTGGGATGGGCCAAAGATTGCTTATCATCCCGTGACTATTACCAAATATAAACCGGCTGAACGACATTACTGATGCGATAGATGTGGTAGAAAAAGAGAACAGGGAAGGTGTGAAGGCCTGGTTAAATCCTACCAGATATGGATGGTCACGTTTTTCGTACTGGTTGCAAAGATTGACCGGTGTAGGGCTCCTTGCTTATTTTATAGCACATGTGATAGAAACCAGTTCGCTGGCAGAGGGCAAGTTTGCTTGGGATCAGATGTTAGAGTTAACACAAACTACGGAGGGACATCTCATACTCATACTTGTAATAGGTATGTCAGTATTTCATGCAGCCAATGGCGTTAGATTATACATAGCACATGGAGGAAAAGGAGTCGGTTCTCCAGGTACTCCGGATTATCCATACAGACCTACTTCCCTAAGTATGAAGATGCGAGCATGCATATGGGTCTCTATGGCACTCGCTGCACTTGCAATGATGTATGGCGCGACGGTGCTGTTTGGGGAATAGAGATGAGAGAAAGTCAGATAATGAACATACACTACATAACAGGACTTGCTGCCATAGTGTTGGTTGGCATACATATAATGTTCCGATTGATAGTTCCATATGGACAGAGTTTACAGTATGAAAATGTGATTTCAAATTATCAAAATTTGCCATATGCCATCGTCCTTGAATTAATACTTGTGACGGTTGCAATACATGGTTTCAACGGTGTGCGTATAATACTTATAGAATGGAGACAAGGCCACCACTGGGAGAAGAGCGTAACATGGGGATGCATTGCTGCTGCTATCGGGATCATTGCATACGGCAGCAGAACGATTATCGTAGCCGGTATGGCAGGTACTCTATAATATGACCAAGAACATAAAACTCAAGGTATACAGACACACTACTGGAGAGGAGTCTTTCCATTACGATACATTTGATGTTGCTGTCGAGAATTGGACCACAGTTCTTGATGCGTTACTTTACGCTAAATCTTACAAGGATCATTCGATAGCTATACGCTACTCATGCAGGATGGCCTCATGCGGTTCCTGCGGCATGATGATAAATGGGATACCTAGGTTAGCATGCTATACGAAAATCAACGAACTTGATACAGATGCTATCACTTGCGCACCGTTAGCAAACTTCCCTATTGTGCGTGATCTAGTTCCTGATTTTACTACCTTCTTTCAACATCACAAAAGTATGAAACCTTACATCATGAACGACATTGGTTTAGACGAAAAGACCAAGGAATTTTTGCAGAGCCCAGAGGAATTGACTAAGTTCATGCAATTCTCCTACTGTATAAAATGTGGTCTATGTTATTCTGCATGCCCAGTAGTTGCTACAGATCGAAAATTTCCAGGGCCGCAAGCCCTGGCTCAGATGTACAGATATTTTGCCGACAACAGGGATCAAGCAGCAGATGAGAGGCTGAAGATCGTTGATGACAGGCATGGCGTATGGCGATGTCATTTTGCTGGCTCTTGTAGCAAAGTATGTCCGAAAGGTGTTGATCCTGCATTGGGGATACAGTTACTTAGGGGCTATATGATGGGTTTTTCAAAGAAAGAAAACAAAGAACCAAAACTTGTACAATCATAAGACTCAAGATTCTTGGTGCAAAATAGCGCATCATGACACTGCTTGTACTAGTTTCATTATCGACTCATCTTAAATATCAGACCCCACATTATACATAGACATGATGCGCTTTGTTAGGATAGGCATCTTCTTTGCATTATTCATGGCTATAGGTATAGCAAGTAGTATGTTTCAGCAGAATAATGAGGAAGATACAACTGAGATCGAGAGTAACCGAGGACCGGAGAATCGTGTTCCTCGACCAGTTATAGAGCAGTCTACAATTGGAGAACCGCTTATGGTTTCTGGTCTATCGTATCAGGTTACAAATGCTAGGGTAAGTGATAGCTTGCCTGCTGCAGGTTTGTGGGAACAGCCTGAGGAAGAATATATGCTAATATCAATGTATGTGGAAAATTTGAGCAAAGAACCAAAATCAGAATTGAAGATGTCGGACTTTATCCTCACAGATTCCGAGGATCGCCGATTTATAGCGATAAAACCCCTTTCACTTATTTTTGGTGAATCATGGGATACTCTTCAGCCAGGTCTAGGAGGATATCGAGGACTGGTCTTTCAGATACCATTCGATAGTGAGCTTGAATACAATTTGGTAGTTGGAGATAATAAAATAGTACAACTAGGAATGGGTAAGATTTGATCGTGGGGTAAGATGCTAGGTTAGAGTTGTGAGTATACAGGCATATCCACAAATACTCTATATTGTATAGGGTAAGTGATTGCTGACCAGGATAAACATATGATCGACGATGCCTTCTAGACATATCAATCGCTGATGATCATTTTACCTTATTCTTGCTATTCACGCATCTAAAAAAATAGTGTTGGTGTTTATCCCTAGATCTCTAGACGAGCGACAAGCATTGTGTATATTGCAGAATCTACTGTTCTAGCTTCTCTTCTAGCTGCTCTTCTGGCTGCAGAGCCAACCCAGTGATATCAATGAATGGGAACGCCCCTCCTCCCATCGCAAATGGCAATCTTCCATTCCACTTGTTTATTGCTTGCCACTTCAGATAATCTGGACTTTCTCTAAGTTGTTCTTGTATTATCATTATTGCTTCAGCTTCGCCTTTTGCCTGTGCTATGTTTGCATTTGCATTACCAATAGCTTCAGCTTCTCTTGATTCAGCTTGTACTTTAACTCTCTCAAGGACATTTTTTTCTCTCAACGCCTCCTGTTGCGCTACCACTTTTAACTCTACAGATCTAGCAAAGTCTTCAGAGAATTGGAAGTCAGTTATGAAGACTTGTTCCGTAATGATTCCTCTCTCGATCAACGTTTCGCGGATCACATCTCCAATCCTTGCTTTCGCCTCCTCTCTCTGTGTGATTAATGCTTCGGCTACGAACTTGGCAGTACTGGCCTTCACAGATTCCTGTATGGTTGGTGCAATTATTCTGTCAGCATAATCTTCTCCAAGTTCCTGATATATCGTATCAACTACCGAGGGATCAAGATGATAGTTCAAGGCTACCACTGTGGTTACTATCTGCAGGTCTTGTGAAGAAGAGCTTGCACCAGCTTCATACTTCAAGGTTCTAACTTCCATTTGTATTACTTGCTCCACGAATGGAGCTATGAAGGCAAAGCCTTCAGGAAGCACCCTATCCTCGACGGCACCTAGATATAAAACCACACCACGATGACCTGCATCGATTATCGCTACAGACTGTGAAATTACAACCATGATAACTATCGCGGTTATTATGGCCACACCTAACTTCGCCCTGTTAGGTTGCTTGTAAGTTCTCTCCCGTCTTGGCTCGCCTTCTGGCCCTTTTTCCCTAAATTTTTTAAAAGGATTTCCCATGTCTATCTGCCTTGGATTATTCTCCTATGACTAGTATAATAATGTCCCTATAGTAACACTTCATTGGGTTTCATGTGAAACTAGTTGCCCTCTCTTAATTATCATGCAGCAAGAACAGTAAGCTTTTGCACAATCTGTTGCTTCAGTATGCTTGCATATATGACACCAACATTTCTGACCTTCAATCTCTGCCTGTATCTGCCTTTGTTGCCTTTTCTTACCCTCTCTCCAGTAGTAATAAGCCCACATTCCTCCAAGAGCAACAGCTATTATCAGTAGTGGTCTTACCGCAAGGATAGGAATGTGGAAAACGAGCAAGCCAATTGCTATCATACCAGTACCTATAACCAGTATCATAAAGTACTTATTTACATTCAATTATCTCATCTCATCTACTTACATGATAAATTTGAATCCTGCTTAATCAATCATTCTGTCTGTGCAATGAGAAGGACCCTGCTACGGATTAATTTCCTTGGTCCGCCATGATTTGGGATAAGTGTCTGGTTTCAATATTATTCGCTTAATATTAAATGCCAATCCTTTGTCTGATTCAGCTATCTCCTGTGCAGACATAACCGATTCTGCCAGACCCACCACTTCGCCCTTCAGCGTATACAAGCCTACAAAGTCACCCTTCTTCAGATCTCGGGGTATCTTTAGGACACCGGGAACAGCAAGCTGAGCTCCATGGCATAGTGCATCTACTGCTGTATCTCTAATTATGATAGCCTTTATCGTCCGTAAGGCTGTTTCGATAGGCTTTACTAAATCTCTCAATTTGTCCTCCTTACCGCTTTCCTTCCATACATTGTATGCGTGAGAAAGATCATGGAGTTTAACCAAACCATTATTTTCATTAAAGTTACTTACCCGTGTTCGCCTTAACTCTGACAAGGTTCCACCGCAGCCTAGAATTTCCCCAATATCATATATTATTTTTCTAATATAAGTTCCTGCTTGGCATAAAATCCGTACAAGTACCAACCTACCATTTTCTTCCATGACATCAAATTCGTAAACGTTTCTTATCCTCACATCCCTTTTTACAGCAGAACGCTGTGGGGGTCTTTGATAAATCTCACCTATGAACTCCTGAACTACGGATCCAAGTTTATCACTACTGACAGCTGCATGGATTCTTGCCAGAGCGTAGTATTCTTTAGGTCCAAATAACAACACGCCAAGTGCCTTTGTTCCTTCGCCTAATCCCATGGGGAGCAAGCCCGTTGCTGGTGGGTCTAAGGTCCCACTATGTCCTGCCTTGTGTATCTGTAGAATTCGCTTTACCCATGCTACCACCTCATGACTTGTCGGACCAGCAGGTTTATCGACTGATATTAGTCCATAGTCGAGCAGTTCTTTTATAGGCCTCTGATCAGGGTAATAGCCATACCTATCATCCGTAACATCATCATCTACTTTCATTAACTGTTTAAACTGGGGCAGGTCCATAGGCCTTAGTGTCACCTTAAGACATCTATACTTTGCTTTAGAATTCTATACTATATGATTGCATATAGTGTACGTAATATCAATCACTCCATCAATGCTTAACTGGTCTGTATTTATCACATAATCAAACACTGAAAGGTCTTCTCCAAATTTTATCTTATAAAGATCAAAGTACAGTTTTTTGTTCTCCGCATCTCTCATTGCTATAATCTTCAATGCCTCTTCATACACAATATTGTCGCGGCTTGCCATTCTTTTCGCTCGATTATTCTTAGAACCTTTGAGCCAGAGCTTTACAGCGTTATTAGCGAGCCATGGCAGCGTGTAACTTGTAATAACAACACCCCCTTGATTAGCTGCCTGCACCAACTTACTGTCAACCTTTTTGTCAAAGTCAGGATTTGATTTGCGCTCAGCTAGGAACTTTATTCCTTGTTCAGTATCCCACCAGTCCTCACCAGACATTGTATATCCTGTAGCAACAGCCATTTCTTTAAGAACATCTCCCCCAGAATACTGTTTTAAATTAAATTTGCTCGCAAGAGCACTTGCTACAGTAGTCTTGCCAACTGCTGGCAATCCAGAAATAATTATGCTTAGCGTCATCTTGGTGTTTTGAAGTATCTTGGTATATAAAATGCACACTGGTATTTGGTCATATATGCATACTTTCTACTAGATAGAATTGGGTTCACAAACGATGATAGAGCAATATTGGCGTGTTAGAATGGTTGGTCAGTGCTTGTAATATGAAATCAGATGAATGTTGAATGACTGTATTTTTGAATATGTAGGTGGGTACAGTGTATGTTGCTTCATTCATTCATTCATTCATTCATTCATTCATTCATTCATTCATTCATTCATTCAAATTAGATGTGTTTCTTGCAGGCGCACCAAGATTTGCTATAGACTGAATAGAATCTTGACACAAGTCTGGATATGGGTTCCTGTTATGCTGATAGTTGGCAGGCAGGCTGCCTAGGTATATATATACCCCCTTTATAAAGAAGAAAAGAAAGAAGACATGCCGCAAACAAAGCCGATTGTCAGCATAGAAAATGTTGTTGCTTCTGCAACTGTGAATCAGACCGTAAATCTTAACCTTATAACACAAATCTTTCCAGATGTTGAATATCATCCAGACCAGTTTCCAGGATTGGTTTTTAGACTTAAATCGCCCAAAACCGCTACCCTAATCTTCAGTTCAGGTAAGATGGTCTGTACAGGTGCCAAATCAGAGGAGCAATCTATCAAGGCTGTAAAGAGCGTAGTCGTGAAACTGAAGAAAGGTGGGATACCTATTGAAAATGAACCCTCCATAGAGATACAAAACATAGTTGCATCTGCAAGTTTAGGAGGTAAGATACACCTGGAACTTGCTGCGAGAGTGCTGCCCAGGAGCATGTACGAACCGGAGCAATTCCCAGGTTTGATACACAGAATGTTGGATCCTAAAACTGTAATACTCCTGTTTGCTAGCGGTAAGCTCGTTTGTACAGGTGCCAAGAAGGAGAGCGAGGTCTATCGAGCAGTACATACCCTCCATACACTGCTGGAAGAAAAGGGACTAATGATATACGAGAGCTAGCCTCTCTCTTTGATCTGTTTTCTAACGGCTTTTAAAACATCTTCTTCAAGCATTCCAGTATTAAAGAGGGCGTTAACTATATCACTAATCTTTGCTACTGAAATCAATTTTATCTGCCGCTTCTTCAGATTGTTAACGGCTCCTTCAAGTCTGTCTATAAGAACCACTGCATACCCCACCATACCGCCATTACTTCTTATTGCTTCAGCAGCATCTATGATGGAACTGCCAGTAGTAGCGACGTCGTCTATCACCACAACCTCTGCTCCTGGACTAAGATAGCCTTCCATCGTTCTGCTAGCCCCATGATTCTTTACCTCTTTCCTCACATACACAAGCGGTTTGCCAATCTCGTACGAAAGAGATGATGCGTACACCAACCCCGAAGTGGGCACAGAGCAAAAATAATCGAATTTGTGCAACCCTATCTGCTTCTTTATTGTATCCTTATACGCACCTATCGTGGGTTTAAAATAGTTTGGGAAGCTTGGAAGAATCCTTAGATCTATATAATATGGACTCTCTATCCCGCTTGAGAGCTTAAAGACACCGAACCGGAGTGCATTACTCTTAACAAGAAAGGTTGCAATCTGGTTAACGAAATCCATATCATAAATTTACTGATATACGTTTATTTTAAGTAAGTGTTCACAAGGTGTTGGGTTTATCAAAGGCGGTATAAAATTGACAAGTTAATTATTTAGATAATCATTAAAGAACAAAAAGGTAAATGTTCTAAACTCTGTATACTTTTATTTCATGTATATAACGCCTAGTTATGCCAGAGATTTGGCTCAAGTATGGCAGTACAGAGGTTGTACTAGATATAAAGGCAGAAAACCTCTCAGATTACGTCGTTGAAGACGAGCAACTCTTAAGCGAGGAAGAGGCTAACGGAAGGCTTGATTCCGTATCTGTAGACGGGAATGAACGTATAGCAGTGCTAGACACTTCTTTACATGTAGCAAAACTTTCGTTGCGTCTAGCTGATAGCCTCAAAAGAAGAGGTGTGCAAAATATATCAGTTAATGTACCTCTAGACGTCCTCAACATATACAAGAACATATTTCAGGACAAGAACGTGGAAGTATCCAAATTATCAATGGACCTTTCAGGTATGAATAACACTATACTACTCTCAAAAACTTCTTTTGATCCTCTGTTCGGGTATTCTGGGGCACCAACCCATCTCCTAAGATCTTTTGGTGGGGAAGAGATGCTGGATGCCTATAAAGGAAGGAATGGTGATATGCCTAGACCAGGTGAAGCGAATAACTCGTTATCTGTTGCCCATAAATTTGTGCAGGGACTTGACACAATTTCTGTGGAAGCTGTAGTAGGGGGTCATGGATTTGCTGATATCATTGTAGACAAGCCCGTGAAGTGTCATAAGGAGGCAATAACAAAACTTGAATCTTTGGGCAAGGTTGAAGTTGAAAAAGCTAAAGCCTCGATAATAAGTTCTGGCAATGGGTATTCTACACTTTCATATGCGTTGTACTCTATCTGGAACTGCTTGGATGTTGTAAAAGAGGATGGTTATATAGCATTGCTAGCGGAATGCAAAGACGGTTTTGGTTCTAGAGCATTACAAATGCTTGTGGATGGAAAGATCAGCATGGATGATGCTTATAGGTCTACAGAATATATTGATGGCATTGAAAACTTGCTTTATCTTAAAGCGGTCAGCGAAAGGTACAATCTTTCATTGGTCTCAGCACTGCCAGATTATTATATAAAAAATAATTTAGGAATCAAGACATTTCGAAGGACAAAGGATGTTCTTCATAGCATGCTAAACGTTTACGGTCCGAGACAGAAGGTGCTGGTAGTTTCAGATGGCAGTAAGGTTTTGTTAAAACATAAAGTAGCTAATTAACAAACTGAAATCAATGGTGATCAAGCCCCAAATTATTATGCCCATGATAATCAGAAGTTAAGTAAGAATGGCAATGGGGCACAAAGCAAAGCTAGGAAGAGTGATACTACGAAGATGATCTTTCTGTTCTTAGACAACGGCGATACGTCATCCAAAGGTTTTGCATCTGGTGCTCTTGAACTCATTATCATTATCAGCAGTGCCATCACTATATATCCAAGACCAGCGAGCGCAATTATACTCATGAAGGTCGTTCTTCTATGCCATTTTTGACCTAGTGTAGCCCTTGCAACATGCCCTCCGTCGAGTTGCCACGCAGGCAGCAGGTTAAGAAAAGTAATAAGGAATCCTATCCATGCCGCAAATGCTATAGGGGACATTAGTGGTACAAACCCTTCCACCATTTTGCCAGCCAAGAAGTAAGTTCCCAGCATGAGCAAGCTAGGATTGATCCGGATCAATTGCGATCCGCCCATTAACTCGCTGGCTTGTTCCACAGGTATCAGAGGTGATAACATAGCGCCATAGACAGAAACAATTATTGTTACTACCAGCCCCGCTATGGGTCCTGCGAACCCAATATCAAATAAGATATCCCGATTTGGCATATGGCCTCTCGAGAATATAATCGCACCAAATGTGGGTGGGCTGATTGAAAATCCTGGCACTCCAGGTATGAAGAATGGCCAGGTCGCTTTTACTTTATACTTCTTTGCGGCAATTATATGACCCAACTCATGTACGCCAAGAATACCCATGAGGGACAACGTGTAGATCATGGCCATCTCCCATGGGTCCTTTATGTAAGCTTGCCCACTCATCGTTTGAGAACGCAGAAAGCCATCGTAAAACACTATGCTTACAGTAGCCGCAAATAGCGCAAGCGGCATCCAGCTTTTTAGCCTGCTTTTGTGGACAGGAATATTACCAACTATTAGGCTTAACCAACCTCCATTTTTTCTCAGGGTGCCAATCATTTGGTGTGGTCTCAGACTACCAAGCAGTCTTTGAAAGTCCTCCTTGGTACTGCTAGATTGTGCAATAGAAAATTCCAGACTATTGTCTTCTCTGACATAATAATTAATAACATACATGTGTTTTGACACTATAGAGATTATGAGATTATGGTCTACAGGCTGACCATTTTCGATAGATACCAACTTGTTCGATAAAGTAAACTTGACATTAATGTCTTACGATATAATAGTCGATTAAGGTTAAATATAGAATTGGTGATAGAATCTATATTGCAGACTGCTCTTAGACATATTGGCACTTACGTAATAAGAAGGTGTGAACGTGAAGACCTTCCATCTGTTGTAGAGATCAATATGTCAACCCTACCAGAACATTACTCTGATTATTTTTTTGAATCTATACTTAAAGAACTACCAGAGGCTTTCATAATTGCTGAAATTGAAGGAAAAATAATAGGGTATATAATGTGTAAAATCGAATTTGGATTTTCTAACTTTCGCAAGTTAGGTTTTGTGAAGAAGGGACATGTAGTTTCTGTAGCTGTGTTGGAAGAACATAGAGGTAAGGGGTTGGGAAAGGCACTAATGCAGGAAGCTACAACAGGTATGATCCGTAGAAAAACTGACGAGATATACCTAGAGGTTAGGGTAAGCAATGAACAGGCAGTAAAGTTATACGAGAATCTGGGCCTCACAATAAAGTCCAAGATAAGAGGATATTATCGTGATGGCGAGGCGGCCTTTCTAATGGCATTAGAGTTGTAACTTTCGAAGTTAAGTTAAATTTGGGTTTTTTATATTTTGGACTGATTTGGCATTTAGGGAATTTGCACGTTTATGTGATAGGATAAGGGGAACCCGTGGAAAGAATGAAAAGATACGCATACTTGCCGAATATTTGAAACCACTGGACCTCGAGTCGTTGAAAGTTACATGCATGTTTCTATCAGGTCATACCTCCACAAAAGGTTCCGGTCTTGATCTTAATCTTGGGTATAGTGCAGTCTGGGACTGTCTTTCAGAGTTATCAAGTTTGAAACCAGATGATCTTCGGAAGATATACATTAAGCATGGTGATTTGGGCGAGCTCGCAGAGCAAGCAATTGGAAAACGAAAGATCGAGCCATTGCTAAAAACTGAGTTAACTCTGAATTATGTATACCAACAATTCAATAAGATAGCATGTACTACTGGTCAGGGATCGACTGGAGAAAAGAAGAGGATCATAACTGGCTTACTGGTTAATAGCTCACCTATTGAAGCAAAATACTTCGTTAAAATATTGGTCAACGAACTGAGGATAGGTCTCGTTGGTGGTTTAGTTGAACTCGCTATAGCTAGCGCATTTAATCGCGATCTCAAAGATGTGAGAGAAGCACTTTTGGTTGTAGCTGATATCGGTCATATCGCAGTTCTCGCCAAAAATGACAAACTATCATCAGCGGTAATACAGCCGCTTAGCCCTATCGATTTCATGCTTGCAGACGTAATGTTCAGTGCGAAGGAGATTACAGAATATTACACCAAATCGTTGCTCTCAGAATACAAGTATGATGGTATAAGGGCTCAGATCCATAAAATAGGTAACGAGGTAAAGATATTTTCAAGGCGGCTCGAAGAAATAACGACATCGTTTCCTGACATTGTTAATGCATGTAAAAATCATAAAAGTGATTTCATCTTAGATGGTGAAATAGTACCTTTTAGGAATAGCAAACCTTTACCATTCAATGAATTGCAGCGAAGGTTACGCAGGAAGAATGTTGATGGGAATATCATAAGGGAAATACCAGTATTTTACATGGCATATGACATATTGTACCTGAATGGTTCAAGTGCGATAAAGCAAACCCTATCAAAAAGGAGGGAAATGCTTGACGGATTAGCAGTAAATGAGCCATTGACCATTGCGCCACGTTTGCATTTGAATACCACGGAGAAGATTGTGCGAATGTTTAAGGAAAGCCGAAGTTTAGGGCATGAAGGACTTGTACTGAAGGATCCGGATTCAATTTATCAGCCAGGAAAAAGAGGAAAGCACTGGGTGAAACTCAAACAGGAACTAGACACCCTAGACGCAGTCATAGTAATTGCAGAGTACGGTCACGGCAAGAGGGCCGGTGTTCTCTCTGATTACACTTTTGCAGTAAGGGATAATGATGATCTGAAGGTGATTGGGAAAGCATATTCGGGGTTAACGGATCAGGAGATTACTCATATGACAGAAAGATTGAAATTAATTATGATCAAAGATGAGGGTTATAGGTTAATCGTTAGACCAGAAATCGTGCTGGAAATAGCATTTGATAGCATACAAAGAAGTCAGAGACATGGAAGTGGTTATGCCTTGAGATTCCCCAGAATAAAACGCGTACGTGATGACAAGAGCATCAAGGATATTGACACACTTGCAAAAGTTAAATCGATATATGATCGAAGGATGCCATAAACTTATGAGAGATATGATCTGGGGCACTGTCACGAATATCCTCGATGGAAACACTTTCGAGATTAATGTCACACATAGAGAGAAAAACAATAAAGAACGATATCAGGATACTGAAAGTATTAAAATTGAGAAAATAGAAGTGCCACAGATTCCTAGAAATATAGCCGATCGTTCAAAGGATAAGCTAGAAAGCTACTTAAGAGGAAAATTTGTTCTATGCAAAATTTACCAACGTAGTGCTGACGGTTACTTGCTAGCCGAAGTGTCACTTTCTGGTATAGGCGGTTATTGATTAAGTGATAAAGATGTGGGACCCCGTAGAGGTAAAACACAACAATAATGAGAAGAATAGAATTACAATTCATGATATAGTGCATGGCAAATACCCCGTTTTATTGTTCAGAAATTTTTATGATAGAGATTTTTGTAGAACAATTGCTGAGAGAATAACTAATTTCTCATCTCTAGACTATGGCTCTACCGTTATAAAACAATTAGGTATTTTTCTGATGGCCTATGTTAACAAGAAAGATGATTATTTTCGTGATGCCACAAGCGTAGAGAAAAGCTTTAGAATGCTCTTTGAGAACGTGGAAGATCCACGGAAAAGAATCCATGAAATGATTACAAATCTTATGGGAGCACATAAAGTATCTGTAGCCGAAGATAATGGTCGGAATTATTCTGCAGGTGTAGTTCGTATACATGAAACTGGTGATTTTGCTCCACTCCACAGGGATAACGTCATGATTGATGCATGTGGGTTCTCCGTTGCACTACTTCAGCATCAGCTTTCACTAGTGCTTTACATCCAACAGTCTGAATGTGGGGGTGAGCTAGTGTTATATGATAGGATGTGGAAGCTACCGGACGAAAGATTCCGAGAAATTGGATTCGGGTATTCAAAGCAGCTGATACATGATAATACGAACCGTGTGGTCATTAAAGCTGGAGTTGGAGATCTCATCATTATCAACCCGAGATATTTTCATGAAATACTTAAGGTGAATGGGAAAACATCACGAATAACCTTTGGGATGTTCATGGCGTTTAATGATAATGAATCCAGTGTTGTGACATGGTCGTAAGATTGTTCAACATAAGAATTGATTATGCTAACCTTTATGATATAGCGTGGTGAGATATTATTCATGAGCAGTAATTCTGATACAGTTAAACAACATCTAGAAGAGATTAAACAAATATCTAGAGATCTAAGAGAACTAGTTTATTCTGCACCTTCTCAATGGGTATGGGATTCTACTGGTTCTGCTGTATCAATAGAACAGATAGCAGAAGTGATAGAGAAGATCGAGAGAGACGTGTGGAAGGTTCAGCAATACTGTGACGAGGTCTATAAAGAGTCTACCAATATGCTCTTGGCAGTAATGTGGTCAGGTTTGCAAACAAAAAACAATGAGGCAATAATACATGCGGCAAAGCAGTTAATCAATATTAAGATTGATTTCGAAAGAGAGCCATTTAGGCTTAAACCTAAATAACAATCAGTTATGCATGATGTATATTAACACTTTTTGCGAATAAGAAAGTTAAACTCTTAATATAAGTTCTTTATATATAGAGATTCGTTCACACTTTTTTCACAACTACGGATTCTTGTCATATGCTACTTCAAAAGCCTATTTTTCAAATTTAGTTTCATAGAATAGATCAACTTTAATAGTTACAAATTTCCATAGCAAAATGAAGCAATGAATACTTTCTCACAACAAGAAAAAGATGGAGTATATAGGGCCATACATTCAAGAAGGGATGTAAGAACCCAGTTCAAAGAGGTTCCGATTCCAGACGATGTTCTTGTACGAATATTGGACGCTGCACATCATGCACCATCAGTAGGATTTTCTCAACCTTGGAATTTTATACTAATCAAGGATCAAGATACTAGGAGGAAGGTGAAGCGCTCCTTCACAGAGGAACGTGAGAAGTCTTCAAAACTGGTCGATGATCCAAAACGCTCCGCATATTTGGCATTAAAGTTAGAAGGCATACTTGATGCACCAGTTAATCTGTGCGTCACATATGACCCAACACGGTTTGGTCCATTTGTTATAGGACGGACAAGCATACCAGAGACTGGAGTCTACAGTGTGTGTTGTGCAATACAGAATTTATGGCTTGCTGCGAGGGCTGAAGGAATCGGTCTTGGTTGGGTCAGCATACTTAGTAATGATGACCTAAGAGAAATTCTTCAGCTGCCAAACCATATAGAGCCGATCGCATACTTGACAATGGGTTATGTCACACATTTCGAGAAAGAACCTGATCTGGAACGTTCTGGCTGGCTTTCACGACTACCATTGAATGATGTAATATACCTTGAAAAGTGGGGTAATAATGACAATAACAGATGGAAGAATTTCCAATCGTTGCTGCATATAAGGTCTTAAAGACAGGCAATTGAATAAGATCCAAAATATAATTATAGTTTAGTTACTACATCATCTTTTGTAAGATAGTTTATAAAAGTGCTAGGAGGGTTTTGAGTGGGGCTCGTGGCGCAGCATGGATAGCGCGGCAGACTTTAGGCTGAACCCCCTAATCCATGGTGACAGCTGTAGAAGTTCTAACTAGAGTAAACTTCAGCTAGAGGTCGCCGGTTCGAATCCGGCCGAGCCCGCTACCTTATCGGGTTCTCATAGTAGTTTATGCATAGATCATTGCTGACTCAAGGCAAGAGCGCTACAACCTAATTCAAAAATCCCCGGTATAAGATAATCAATACATTTATTTTCGTTATTTCCTAGTGGTTGTATAATGGCAGAGATTACAACCTCAATAACAATAACCTCAATTGTAATATTTATCGTGGGTTTGTTCGTGATTATGCTGTATGAACGTGAACAGGCAAAGGAAAGAAAGCATGCGGAACGCTGATCTTGCAATTATAAATAACTTCAAGAAAGCAGGGTATGAGAAATTAACACCCATTCAGGAAAAAGCTTTACCCGTTTTATCGAGACATATCAACGCATTGCTTGTGGCCCCAACAGGTTCGGGAAAGACAGAATCTGCGGTTATACCAATTTTCACGACACTTGCTTCCCAGAAGGGTTCAGGTATACGCGCAATTTACGTGACACCATTACGAGCTTTGAATCGTGATGTTTTGCGAAGAATAATCAAGTATGCGGAGACAGTAGGTTTGAAAGTTGAAGTCCGACATGGAGATACTTCGCGTAGTACTAAGAAAAAAATGACAATAGATCCCCCTGATATCCTCATAACAACCCCTGAAACGCTTGCTATTGTTTTAACAAATGAAAAGATGATAAATATAATGAAGAATCTGCAATGGGTGGTCGTCGATGAGGTTCATGAACTCATATCAAACGAACGTGGCACACATTTGGCATTGAGTTTGGAACGGCTACAGTTCCTAGCTACGAAGGAGATCATAAGGATAGGTCTATCGGCTACTATAGGAAATCTAGATACAGCGGCAAAGTTTCTCGCCGGTACTGATAGGAAATGTGCAGTTCTAATTGATAATGAGGTAAGAGAGTACGATATAGAGGTAAAATTCGTAAAGGGATCATTAAATGATGTAGGAACATTCATTGCAGAATATGTCATGAAGAATTATCCTAGCAATGCTGTGTTACTTTTTACAAACACAAGGGACGAAGCAGAATATCTATCCACAGTTATGAAAAATTATAAAAGCACTATGAAAGTAGACGTTCACCATGGATCACTATCGAAGGATATGAGACAGGAAACGGAAGAAAGACTGCGAAGTGGCACAGCAGGTATAGTAGTTTGTACATCCTCCCTTGAACTTGGCCTCGATATAGGTTCTGTGGAATTAGTGACACATTGCGGTTCGCCAAGGCAGGTTTCAAAATTAATGCAAAGAATTGGTAGAAGCAGACATAAGCTTAGACAATCTGCCAAGGGACTACTAGTAACGAATAATCCGGACGAGGAGCTTGAAGCAATTGCAATTACACGTAGAATGAGGCGAACCTCGGTCGAGGAACAGGTTATGCATGAACTGTCGTTAGATGTTCTTGCACATCATCTTGTAGGGCTTACTTTGCAACAGAAAAGTGTAGATGTTGATGAAGCTTACAAAATAGTATCAAAGGCTTATCCCTTTAGGCAGATAACAGTATATGATATAGAATCCTGTTTAGACATACTACATAACAGCCGAATAATAAATTATGATCGTGACAAATTAACATTCAGGAGAAAGATCAAGGCATACAAGTACTACTTTGAAAATATTTCTACAATACCAGACGTGTTGAAGTTCGAAGTGGTGGATTCTGTAAGTAAAAAGATCATTGGTACTTTAGATCAGAGGTTTGTGGGTGATTATGGTGAGAGGGGTAATGTCTTTGTGCTAAAAGGATCGCAATGGCGTGTTCTTGCGGTAGATGATTCGAGGTTACGATTAAGCGTAGAACCTATTCGCGGTGCAGCTATAAACATACCATACTGGGTTGGAGAAATGATACCGGTTGCATATGAGACTGCAGTAGAAGTGGGGAAGGTGCGTTGCAAGGTTCTGAACAGAAATACATCTGTCGGTAGCACAACTGTGCAGGACTTTCACAAGGAGTTGCGGAATATTCCTGATCATCGTACTATTGTAATCGAATCTGGAAGACAGAAAAATATGATAGTGATACATGCGTGTTTTGGCACCAAAGCAAATAATACTCTTGCAGCACTTTTATCAACAATCCTTTCCTCTAAGATTGGATACCTTGTTGAATCCAGATCAGATGCATATAGAATAATACTCTCAACTACTTCCAGAATTACCAAACGACACATTATGGAATGCTTTAGCGACGAATACGACCTTGAAGCTGTGATAGTAGTGTCACTAAGAAATACTCATAATGTAAACTGGCGCGTATGGCAAGTTGCAAAACGTTTTGGATTGATCGATAAGCAAGCTGTTTATGACAGAAGGGTAGCACGCTTAATCTATGATAGATATTCAAAGACCGCGATAAGCAAGGAAACAATTAGAGAACTAATGCACGATAAATATGATATTTCGTTAACAACATCGATACTGGAGCGCTTGAAGAAAAAAGAAATCAACGTAATATGGAACGATGTAGAGAAGTTTTCAGATCTTTCAAGGCCGATACTCGAACATTCTGGACGCTTCTCTGCTACTCCTCTAAGCGTAGAGCAAGGTGTGATAGCGTTGGTGAAGGAGCGTTTGCAGAAGACGCGGCACAAGTTGATATGCATAAGGTGTGGAAATTGGGAACGCGTAATGGAGACCAAAAATATCCCGGACAATCTACACTGCACAAAATGCAGATCACGACTAATAACTACTACATTTGTTTCAGATCAAGAACTTGCAAGCTTAATCAGGACTAAATTGAAGGGAGGTAAGCTTACTGCAGATGATGATCATAAGTTCGACAGAGCATGGAAGGCTGCATCATTGATACATAACTTTGGAAGGAAGGCCTTACTGGTATTATCTGGCTACGGTGTTGGCGTTGATACGGCTGCACGCCTTTTGCGTAATTCGTTGGACGATTCTGAAATATTCAAACAGATATACGAGGCAGAACGACAATACATCGTAACAAGGGGATTTTGGGACAATTAAAGTTTGATTATACTAGAGAAGGGTTTCAACCTCAATTCAGTATTACCATCCCTTCCAGTATAAGCCATCACTCCATAGGCCTTGACTCGCTGGCCTATACTCAAATGACTGATCAAACTTGCGGTTTCTCGCCATCCAACAAGCCTCATTTCTGCAGTATCGTCACCAAGCATTATTTCTGAGTATTTTACTTCACTTCCGTCTCTCATCTTAATATCCTTCACCATTACAGCAGATAATGTCACAGCTTCTAAGAAATACAGTTCTTCCGATGGTTTTACATCCTTTATCTTTATCTCTACTGAAGTTGCATCAGGGAATGTTGGATCATCATCTATGACTCTAACATAGGCATCGTCACGTAGCAGCAGTGTATTACCATAAACCCTACTAGGCATGCATTCAACTATAATGTCAGGTTTAAGTTGCTCAATAATCGCATCATCTGTTACAACCGTAAAGATACGGTTGGCTTTGGCTTTGTCGATGACAAGTGCGAAAGAGTCCTGCCTTTTGCCAGTATTTCTGCTTACGGAAACTATTCGTAAGTGCATTACCTCAATCTCTTCTGGTTCTTCTACCAAGTCTATGACTGTGCCTTCATCACCATGCAGTTCCATATCTCCAGAGGGTCCCTTCTTGCTTCTTATCCCAATCATTTTTATCTTGGCATTAATGTTTATTATTTTGGGAACCCTTTCTTCATCAATGTTCCATATAACAACTCTAAATGATTTACCATCGCTACCAGCAATTTGCAAATGCATGACCTTGCTTGCTTCACCCCTCAGGTTGGTGAAGCTTGATACACGTGGATCCGCCCTTACCTCACCGGTTACTATGATATTCTCTTCTAACTGTGTCACTTCACTAGCATCCTTCGCCAAGGAGTCGATATCCTGAATTCTAGATAAGCTATCTTCTATCAATTCAATTCTAGCACCAGCACCAGCATTGATTGCGATCTTCCCATCCATTCCTGAACGTGTGTACGCCTTTGATATCTTTATAGAATCCCCACTTTTTATCGCAAGTTTTTCCGGTAACACCGCCATTTCATCCCAAAGTTTTACCTTGAGTCTAGTATCGTTATCATACACAATCATTGTCCTCAAGCTTGCATCAGAACCATCTTTCCTTCTGTACTTTTTTACAGGATACACATTCATTACTCGTGCAATGACGCTGACCTGCTTGGCTCCTGAGTACACATCTTTCAAACTCATTTCTAATTTGGGTAGTTCTTCTAACATTATTCCAAGATCTGCCGCCACCAAGAATAAGGCACCTTGATCTGTAAGGTATCCAGCACCAATTCTTTCCTTCTTCTCTTCAATCATTCGGTTAAGATCATCCTTTGTAAGGTTCATCGTCTGTCTAAGGATCGTGTCGATCATCTTTTGTATGTCCACATCATTGGTCATGACATCAGGACTAATTAATTTTGCAGTATTAAGCCCATTGAATAATATTTCATGGTATACAAAATGGCTTCTTTGTGATCTTAGCCTCACCTATTATCAATCATAGGAAGTACCAGAAGCACTCAGAACCAGATCTTAATCCATTAGAAAAGGTTATGGATATAATACAATTCGGGTTCTTTCAAAGCATAAGTTGGAGATTGTACTTTACTTTGGCTAGGTAGAACTGCTAAACGAGAGCTTTCCCAAGTTCGGCCAGATTCAGTACTACCTGTCTGAATATTTGACCAGAAGATAATTGCTAACGTTGGTTCTGATTCCTTTAGCGCACAAAACATTTTAATTCTGTATTGTTGTGTTCGATTGTAGGGATAAATTTTGGGTATGACAATAACTGAAAAGATCCTTGCAAAAGCATCTGGCAGGGATAAGGTATCACCTGATGATGTTGTATTCGCCAACGTAGACAAGGTTATGCTTCACGATGTTTCTGGCCCCGGTGTTATGACTGTATTCAACGAATTGGAAAAGAAGGGAAGAAAAATAGAGCAGATATGGGATCCAAGTAGGGTATGGGTAGCTGAGGATCATTTTGTGCCGGCAGTTGACAAGCTTGCAGCTGAAAATATAGTATTAGTGCAAAACTTCGTCAATAAGTTCGGTATTGAGAAACACTTTAGATATGGTTTAGGTCAGTATGGAATCTGCCATACGTTATCCCATGAGGAAGCACTTGTTCTTCCTGGCGAGGTATATGTAGGAGGAGATTCGCACACTAACACAACAGGTGCTATAGGGGCCTTCGCAACTGGTATGGGTCATACCGACGTTGCGTATGTCTTATTAAATGGCAAGATCTGGTTCAAAGTGCCCGAAACAATATTATTCAAAATTGAAGGCAGGCTACCAGATTACATTATGGCAAAGGACATCATACTTAACATCATCGCGGATCATGGAACAGATGTTGGAAATTATAGAACAATACAGTTTACAGGTTCTTCCATAAGTAGAATGCAGATGGATGAGCGTTTTACACTTACAAATATGACTACTGAAGCGGGCGCAAAAAATGGGATAATGGATCCGGATCAGACAACAATCAATTATGTGAACGAGCGAACCGGTGCACCATACTCACCACTTGTTGGCGATGATGATGCTGAATATGTTGATGTTCACACCTACAATGTGGAGAGGATGGAACCAATTGTTGCAAGACCGTTCTCTCCTGCTAACAGAGCAGTCGTAAGAGATCTTGGTAGCGTACCAATAGACAAAGCATACATAGGTTCATGCACAGGCGCGAAGTATACAGATCTTGTAGAAGCAGCAAAAATCATCAAAGGAAAGAAAGTCAAAGTAAGGACAGAGATATTGCCTGCTGCACATAACATCTACATGCGAGCAGTGAGTGATGGCCTGGTCAATATATTCATGGAGGCAGGTGCAGTTGTTGGTCCCCCAACATGTGGTGCATGCTGCGGTGCACACATGGGTGTTTTGGCAAAAGATGAAGTTTGTGTCAGCACTACAAATAGAAACTTCCCAGGAAGGATGGGGCATGTTGAATCAAAAACGTACCTGGCATCACCCAAGATTGTGGCAGCATCGGCAATA
>JBHICO010000004.1:0-47032 GCA_046759645.1 Nitrososphaerales archaeon | reverse complement strand
TCTCATAGATGTAATAGCAGGCTATAGCATGTACTGGCGGCTGTGTCATTCCTGATGTACCTATATGCTTTGGGGCATTTGGCGATCTGGTTATATCATAAAAGTCCGCAGCTGGAAAGTATGTTTTCTCCTTCTCATTGAAGACAATATGTGGAACCATCCCATTCTTCCACTGAGCATCAAACAAGAACTCTAATTCCTTCATTGCATGTTCCGTATTAAAGTATGAATTTCCTATTGCTATGAAAGCAGAGTCCCAGCTCCATACATGGGGATAAAGGGTTGAAGATGGAATAGTAAACTTTCCAGTCCAATTCCCTTCTAATACTTTCTTTGCACCTTCAAGAATCTTTTCTAAATTCAATAGTCATCCCTTAAATCTAATGGACCTCCTCTGATCCCTCCTTTAGTTCAATACCGTAGCTTGGATACAGAGTTAGTCCTCCATCAACAAACAACGTTGTTCCAGTAATATAACTCGCCTTGTCTGAAGCAAGAAATATTACAGCACTGGCCACTTCTTCAGCATTCCCAATCCTTCCCATCGGCACAAACTCGTTAAGCTCCTTCATCTTATCCTGATTGTTAACAATTTCTTTATTCATATCCGTAGCAATAGCTCCTGGGGCAACAGCATTAACACGGATATTATGCCTTGCTAGTTCCAATGCCATAGTTTTCGTCAACATGTTCAGTCCACCTTTCGATGAAGCATAGTGCACATACAATGGTTTGGGGATTACCTGATGCACTGATGAAATATTGATTATGCTTCCACCGCCATTTTTGAGCATGTGCTTAGCTGCTTCTCTACTGCACATGAAGACGCCCCTTAGGTTGACATTCATAACCTTATCCCATTCTTCCACCGACATACTGTTCAATGGTATTGGTTTCTGTATACCTGCATTGTTAACAAGAAGATCTATCCTCTTGAAATGGTTTATAGCTGCTTGAATTATCTTTGTGCAATCTTCTTCCTTCGCAACATCACCACCAACTCCTATCGCATTCTTACCTAGGGATTTGATTTCATTTGCTACACTATTTGCATGCTCTGGATTCCTAGAATTTACGACAACATTGTAGTTTTCTTTTGCGAGTGCCATAGCAATCTCCTTCCCTATTCCTCTTCCAGCCCCAGTTACGACAGCTGTCTTAGAATTCATGACTAAAGCACACTGATCGAGCCTTTACAGTTTATAAATATTCTTAACTCGCATAACTCTCTTCAAATCTGATCAGACAGCAACGACATGATTAACCTTTATCCTTTGATTCCAAATATTTAATCACATCAATTGCTGCCTTGCAACCAGATCCTGCTGCTGTTACTGCTTGCCTGTATATGTAATCATAAACGTCCCCTGCTACAAAAACACCTTCAACGTTTGTTTTGCTCTCATTATAATTCTTCACATACCCCTTGTTATCAAGTTCGATATGACCTCTAAAGATTTCCGTATTTGGTTTATGCCCAATTGAGACAAATACAGCACTGCACTTAATTTCTGACTTTTCATTAGTATGTACGTTCCTTATCCTAACACCCTCAACTTTGTTTTCACCCATGATTTCCTCCACTATCGTATTCCAAACAAACGAGATCCTGGGATTAGTGAATGCTCGCTGTTGCGATATATGCGAGGCCCTTAACTCATCCCTCCTATGAATGACCCTTACGCCTGCTACAATATTGGCAAGGAATAGTGCTTCCTCAAGAGCAACATCTCCTCCTCCTACTACAACGACATCTTTTCCCTTGAAGAAGAATCCATCACATGTTGCACATGCAGACACACCTTTACCCTTCAGCCTCGTCTCCGATTCAAGTCCAAGCCAAAGTGCTGAGGAACCAGTTGCAATTATAACAGCTTCAGCAGAATGGCTCTGCTCGCCTACAGTAACCTTGAAAGGTTTTGTGGAAAAATCCACGGCTGTAACAGCACCATTGATGAATTTTGTGCCAAACCTTTCCGCTTGCTTTTTCATATTTTCCATCAGGTCTGGACCTTTTATTGCCTCGGGAAAACCAGGAAAGTTCTCAACGTCTGTAGTAAATATCAATTGTCCACCCGGTTCATTACCTGATGTTACTACTGGTTCGATTCCTCCTCTTGCAGCATAAATTGCAGCTGTTAATCCTGCTGGTCCAGATCCTATTATGATTACTTTATGCATGGGAAAAAAAAGAAGAGATAGTTTGCTATTAAAGGTTGTTGTGATGGGTTACTTTATAAACAAATCACAACTACTTTAGGATGTGTGTGCATGTGAGATCTGTGGTAACAAGATGAATAATTCGCATTATCACATACCTATAGGCATGAAGGAGACAAGTGGGATAAAATTAACGCATCTGGAATGTTGTTCAGTAGAAGAGTTGAAACAATGTCTCCTAACTCAAGCGCAGAATCAGATCAAAATGTATCAGGATGTGATCGAACTAATTAACAACATGAGTTTAGCAAAGATTAAGGATTTTGAAGTAAAGTATGGAATGTACGAGGAGCTCCGACAGGATCATGAGATAGACTATCACGTCATGATATCTGCTCTTATATCTGAACTCAAGAGAAGATCAGGCACGAAATAGCTCCTTACTATTTGTATAGGGGTTTCAACATTATTTTAGACTTCGCATAAGCTCTCTTTCTTTTTATTTATACAACTTCTAGATTAGTTTGAACTCTGCTTAATCGCATTATAGCAAAGCACTATCTAGCTGATAACATATAGCAGGAATATGCGAAGTATGAACAGGCTAAACTAAATGGACGATCAAAAACAGAACTTTGGAGACTAAACCATTGAAGGGATTAAAGCCTTTTTATTCAATTACACGAATTAATTCTTTTAATTTTCTCCGAGATTTTGGAGGACGTTTGTGATTAGGATAACCAATACACAAAATTGAGGATGGCCTAAATGCTGTTTCAATAATTTCTTTTACTTTTTCTTCGTCTATCATTCCAATCCAAATTGAGCTCAGACCTAAAGCCGATGCCGCAAGTTGTGAATAAGCGGCAGCCAAAGTTGCATCTTGAAGAGAAAACTTTGTAAGAATTTCTGGTGGAAATTTCATCTTTATTCTTGAAGGGTCCATACAAAAGACCAAAACAACTGGGGCATTTACGTAGGGCTGGTTGTTTGCAGCCTCTACTAGACGTTTCTTAATCTCTTTATTTTTTACGTAAACTACCTCAAAGCCTTGAAAATTGCCAGCAGTTGGTGCAGTATCAGCTGCAGCTAGTATTTTGTCAATCTTCCATTGTTCTACAGGACTAGATGTATCAAAATTTCTTGTTGACCTTCGTGTTGACATTACTCTAAAAAGCTCATTTTCTGCGAGAGCGGCCGGACTTTCAGAGGTAAGAATTGCATTAAGAAGCTCGTTTCTGTCCGTCTCATCTTCTTTTTCTATTACAATTGAAGGAAAGAATTCTTTTGGATAAATTTTGATTGGTTTTGGTTCATGAGGGACTTTCCTATATTCTAGAATACTTTTTCTGAGAATCGAGGTTTTTACTTCAAGGGCTTTATGATCCTTTAACTGAAACTGAGTGGTGTCTGTGTTAACCATTATTCTACTATATTCATCCTCAAGCTTGACTTTCCCAGTAGACTCCTCTGACATTAATTCAGTCAAATGCTCTAATTCATCTTTATTTAGAATTACTACCTCTTGGTCATCTTCATCAATTCCCTTCCAGATTAATCGACATCCGTCCTTTGAAATGTATGATGGTTCAATTTTAGAAAATTCTGACATGATGTTACTCTTTCATTATAACTTTTTAATTTTACTCTTGTGTCATAATATCCTATTGAATAACAACAACTAAAGAATGTCTGCGACTTGGAATCGTCATTAGATGTACTAGGTGCACTCTCCTGTCTTCAGACATGTACATTGGTGAAGAGAAAGGTCTTGACTCACAACAGATCATTCGTAATTCTGATACCCCATCCCTCTTCCTCAGTCTAGGAAGACTTAATTCCCTGCAAGCTTTCATCTACCGATGATTATGATTGGAAGGTTGAAGAGAATTAAAACCAACGAAGGTAGGCAAGCAGAATTCGAAAGTCTCTTCAAGGAGTTGGACGCTCTGGTTAAATCAAATGAATCAGGCTGCAAGGTTCATGAACTCTACAAGTCTCCCACAGATAACCACAGCTATGTTGTTGTGGAACAGTATGTTGATGAGGGGGCAGTAGATGCCCATACAGAATCTGAGCGCGCCTATTTCGACAGAATCCGTCCTCTCTTGGAGAAAGTAGAAATTGAGACTTTTAGGTACGAGAAATCCGACAAGATCGCGGTTTGAAACTTCTGTCATTATATCTCTATTGAATGAATCCATCCAGCGAAGTACATGAATAATAAACCTATGATAATCCCAGAAAACATCCGCATTTTGCTTCCCGAAAGCATGTTGGATAGATAACCGAGTTTGAACAAAATGTATGCAGATACTCCAGCTCCCAAAGCAAATCCGTATGATGCCGCTAGACCAGAAATACCCAAGTACGCAGAGATAACACCAACGAGTAGAGGGATAGAGCCTACTATACCTGCCAACACGAAGGTTTCTACTTTTGGTCTGATTAACATGATCGGAATCGATATGACAAGCCCTTCTGCTATTTTATGCAGAAAGAAGCTTGTAGCCTGCAGTGATTGCTGTGTGAAAGTAAACGAATACCCGGACTGCAAGTCAAAGCCTATCACCACACCCTCTGCGAAGCTGTGAAATGCTACTGCTAATGCAAAAATATATGCTACACTATAAGTGATGATCTGTGATTTTTTATTATCTCCGACAGTTGAATATCGTTCAACTGCAAATGGAATTACAAGTCCAATTGCAAATGCAATTACGAGTGTTAACTGCAATGGAATTGCCCTTAAACCAAAGTCTATGCCGAGTCTAGATGCACCGCCGAATAGATCTATTAGAGAGAAGATCACTATGCCAAATGCAACACTGGTAATAAATCCCTTTGAGGAATCACGCAATTTGTGGGAAAGTTTAGAATTCGTAAGGCCAATGTAAAGTGGGATCACGCCGAATACGACGGATAATGCTATGGCACTGTTCACATCAACGGTCTTTACAGGACCAGATTGAGCTGATATTTGCTCGACCCTCTGGTCAAACATAACTACTATCGGGTCTGGATTCTCACTCGTTTTTGCTTCTATGGTAATGCTGTAAAGACCGCTTTCTGTGAATGTGAATGGAACTTGAATATCACCTGTAGCATAGCTAGCTTCAGGCATTTCTGCTACTACGTCACCGTCTTTCATGATAGTTATTCTTGTCACTGTATTGGAAACATCAATACCTTCATCAAGAATACTGAATGCTAGTGTGGTAGTGGTGCCGATTAAAGGATTGGTTGGCGTGCTTACGTATGTAACGCTATATTTTCCAACGCTCTTGGTTTCTCCACCAAAGAGATGAGCTTCCCCAACAATGGGTGAAGATGTGACTAACGATAATACTATAATTAGAAAATAATATTTCATCGTTGTGTGTGTAGTTCTAATTTATTTAAACCAATTGGTACAGTAGTGTTAACAGTGATTCAATCGATATTTAGCACTTTTGTGATGAAGTATTCAGGATCAATGCATTTGTTATAGCAGCAGCACCTTATTCATTCTTAAGCTGATTGAACCACCAGCTGTCCATTATGAAGAGGATGCCCCTCACCACAGAAGACGGTACAATAGTATGTGAATTTTCCCGTTTTATCTGCGGTAAACTTGATTACGGTCAGAGCACTAGGGCTTATGTGCTTGTCACCGATTTCTGGATAGCCATCTATAGCAAATCCATGTGGAACATCGAGGCTTTGCATTGTGATCATTACTGTCTGCCCCTCATAGACTGTTATAGAGCAATAACTGAACCTCCACTGATATGCTTCCATTGTTAGCTCTACCACATCGTTGGATGGATCGGCTTTGAAATCACCCTTGGTGCATTTATCGGCGTTTTGCAATCCTGCACCGAGTATTTCCTCTACGTCATTATCTGTCTGCATAGACGCAAAAAAAGCAAGTATACCGACTGCAATTATACTAACTGAGACACCTGCTATTATCTTAGCATTCATCATCTAGTCAGTTTTCTTCCTTTGTATTACCACTTATTATGTTTGTGATTGTCAAATAGAAAAAAGTATGATGTTATAAGGAATATCATTGTAACATTGAAGTTATGTTCTTGAATCTTGTTAGGGCCAGCATAGCAGCCACTATACCACCCATTACCATCAGTACGCTCATTGGGAACTCCGGTACCACCTGTATGTTGAAATCTACGGACTCTCCAATGTTGTTAATGTTCTCCAGACGAAGAGTTACCGAACCTGCCTGAGATTCATTAAACGTAAATTGCTCAGCTCCAACTCCTGCGACAGTCTGTCCCTGTCTTTTCACTATCTCCTCTCCATCTCTCAGTAGAATAAACTCGTACGTTGCGTCAGTAATAGGAGCATTAGTTCGCATATCCATGAAATTGAAAGTGAAGGAGGTAGTCTTGCTAGGCTCTATGGTTGTTGGGCTCCACGATATCATTGCATGGATATTTCCTTTACTGCTCACAGCCATCATCCGGCCAGAATCCCTCATCTTCATCTCTAGAGGTACTCCTATGTCTACTTCGCCAGGTGTAAGAATGAAATCTGCTCTGTTAACATCACCAAACATGGCTTTCACATGATCAGCAATCTTCAATAGCTGCTGATTTGGTATCATATAGTGTATCACCAATTCATTTGGATCTGAATTATCTACCATTACCGCACCCTCAGGCAGTCTTACACCATTCACTACACCAGTATATCTCTCTGCCACCAAATCTGTAAATGATCTTGGAATTACTACTTCTTCATGTACCAATGGCACTTGACTTAAGAATTCTTGATCCCAGTTCATAGGCATGGAGAATTTTACAAGTTTATCGTTATCGTCAAAGCCGAAGTCTTGTATTCTATCATAGTATGTTCTTACAGATATTTCTTGTTCCCCTCCATTTGTTACAGGATAAGTAGTAGTCTCACCTATGCTAATATAAGCATCATACTTTATTGGTGGATCTAGTATTGTTTGATCAAAATCTATTGAAAAGATTTCAACGGCAAAATGGTATAGTCCGCCTTCCAAAAATATTGGACCCGTTGCGAGTGCGGGTGCATCTCTGCTTCCAAGCTTACCGCCTAATATCGGTTCTTCGGGAGCATTGACTACAGTATTTTCTTGGTCCTTTGGTCTAATTTTTATGAATAGGTCTCCATCGTGTGCATGGAACCATTCACGCATAAGCACTGTGTCACCTTTTTTCAGTGCAACGAAGTATGTCACATGCTCAATTGCTCTATCTGTGCTAGTGTCAAAGAGACGCATTTCTATTGTAGCATCCTGAGGCGCTTCTGCCAGTAGAAATGCAGGTTTCATATCAACTGTTAGTGTAGCATCTCTATCGCCTATTGAGGCAGTGACCTGGTCTCCGCTCAATCCGTGCCCATATGCATAGTTAAATGATTGTGGAATCATAAAGGCAAACAGGCCTAGCAACATTAAACCCATAGCTATGCCTCTCCTCTCCTTCATCAACTTATAATGGGCTTCTAGAGAAATAAATATCTTACAAGGATGTCACCTTTTTTTAGACAATATACAAAAGATGTGATTTGTTCTCCAGTAATGAGTCTCTAGACTCGAACTGCACTTGTTTAAGACAGTAGCCGAACCAAAAAATTGTTTACGACTACTTTTTTGGTAATGGCATTAGCATTTCTTTAATATATTTATTTGAGGAAGAATTTAGATCATCATGAATTATAATCTTGTTTCCGCATTGCTGGTTTTCGGAGCATTATCGATCGGTGTGACGCAACTGCCTGCCTTCGGTCAGACACTTGGATTTGACGAATCGAGTTCAGTTATAGTTAATGACAAAAGAGTTGCATTAACACTGGAAATGAGGCCGTTATTTGTGATAGAAGATGACAAGGATGGTAGTGTAGTTATACGACTACGTGAAGTTAACACCAATGTTACTATACCTCATGTTACATATCAAATAAAGATGATGCGAACTTCGGAACTTCTTGTTGATGACCGATTCCATAGCCATGAGGGGATATTATCACTTAGAATCGAACATACTCAGACTGATAAGGTAGAGGTCATCGGTAACAGAGAATCGCTTTATGATGCAATGATTGCTGATCTAAAAAATCCTGCAGTGGTAAAAGGCTCAATACTAGACGGAGGGCTTTATCATTACAATATTATGGTTTTATCTATGAGCGAATACGAAAATAAACTGTCAGAACCGTTAAATTTCGACCTATATGCCAGTATAGGCAAGACCTCACCTCATGAAGTCCTCGATGCTGATGGAAAGCAACACACCTTATCAATCAAAACTTACTATGATCAAATAATTGACCATGGCTATGACAGTTCTTCTCGAGTGTTAACTTTTAGGATGCCATTAAACTGGAATGTCAACTACCTTAGCCAAGTTCCTTTTGTACATGAAGAAGTGCAGATTCGTCAGGATTTCACAGAATTAATGTCTAACAGTTACTTGGGGACAATTAACAGTGTTGAACTTTCTAATAAAGAAGTGATGATTGACGATTATTCATATGAGAATACACGAACGGTTCATTTTATGGTTGGAAAGGATAAATTGATCAGAATAGCACAGAAGCAAAAACCTGACCAGAATATGGCTGTATTTACACTTATGCCAAGAGAAGTTCCAAAATTCCCATTGGAGATTCTGTCGGAAAAGGAAAACTTCCTATTACAAATTGGTTGGAGTCCATCTGTTATTGAACCTCAGAAACCCACAAAATTCATAGTTACATTGAGAGACCCAAAAACTCTTGATACATTAAGACATTCTAGTGCTGACCTTGTGCTCCAAAAGGATGGAAATGAGATCTTCAGGGGGCATCATAGAGCGCCTATAGGGGCCATAGTGCAGGATTATACTTTTACTGAAGAACAATCAGGCACTATCCTGTTGCTGGTTGAAAACATCAACAATACAGGCGAGTCTGCACGGTTACTTTTTACGGTAGTGCCTGAATTCACATCAAGTCCGTTTGTTGCAATGGTTGCAGTATTATCTGCGGCTATAATAATTGCAAAAGTAAGATCGTTACGAACCAGTTGGTAGCCAATGTTGCACAAGGCTAAAAAACTTAAATAGAGTTAACTTTGTATATCTCATGTTGCATAAAGTTAAGCCACTCCTAACTAGAGTTGTTGTTGGTGCAGTAATAGCTGTGATGATAACCACAGCTGCTGTTATTGCAACCAGCTTTCCCTCCAATGAAGAGGAGGGTGTGCTATTAGCCCCTGAGGAGAATGATGTAAAAAAATTTGGTCTTAATCCTGATAATTTCCTCCGTGAATTCAACTATGGAACAGTTTCAACCTTGCCTGATGGAACAACAGTAAGAGACTTTACTATCTATGCGGAAGATGTTGAGATCGAAGTAGCGCCAGGTATTTTCTTCAACGCATGGGCATACAATGGAACTGTGCCAGGTCCGACCATACGTGCAACTGAAGGAGATTTGGTAAGAATCAACTTCATAAATAATGGAAGTCAACCCCATACAATACATTTGCACGGAATACATCCGGCTGAAATGGATGGGGTCTTTGAAATTGTAGGTCCTGGAGGTAGGTTTGTCTATGAATTTACTGCGGAGCCCTTCGGGTTGTTCCTTTATCATTGCCACGTAATGCCTGTAGCAGAACATATCAATCGTGGTCTTTATGGTGCATTCATTGTTGACCCTAAAACACCTAGACCAGCAGCTGATGAACTGGTGATGATAATGAATGGATTCGATACTGACTTTGATGAGGAGAACAATTTCTATTCTGTTAATGGCCTAGCTTTCTATCACATGAAGAATCCCATTGAGATAAAGACAGAGGAGCTTATCAGGATATACCTTATTAATATACTGGAGTTTGATCAGATAAACTCCTTACATCTCCATGGAAATGTCTACAAATTATACCGTACTGGGACCAGCTTGTTGGATTACGAGATAACGGATTTGGTTACAATGAGTCAAGGGGAGAGAGCGGTGGTAGAATTCTCATACAAATTCCCTGGCAAGTACCTGTTCCATTCCCATCAGAATGAATTTGCTGATAAAGGATGGAGGGGCGTCTTCAATGTTGTTGAGGACGTCAGCAGTGATGGTAACAAATAGTTTGCGATTCAAGTAAAGCTTGTATAAAGTTAATCTGGTACAACAAATACTTCTCAAAAGGATTTTTATAATTAGCAATAAATCCTTGCTTCATATAAAAAATTGATATATGAAAGTTTATTGCAACTAAATCATCGCAAAGCGTATAAACGTTCTATGTTTTAAAGCTGCGATGAAAAGGAGCCTGATAATAATGATCAGTGGCGGTATAATCCTATTATCAGGTTTCATAATTTTGGCCATAGTTGCACAGTCTGCTATTTCAGAAATAAGAAAGAAGGAATACACTCTAGGACCCAGAGAAGTGCTCACAATAAAGGAGCGTATAGACAGTAGTCAGTTCTTCAGTGGTGTTTACGCTGTGGAGGTACTCGACCCGGGTGATAGTTCAGTTCGCATTGAAGTCAGGGATCCTGATGGAATTCAGATAATCAGCAAGAAACTTGATACTCCATTCTTGATAGATAGTTTTGACGTTAAAAAGGACGGCCTGTACGTTATGTCAATTGAGAACTCTTCACCACGTGACCTCTTGAGGGTCGCTGCTGCATTGGGAGGAGAGGTTTATGCTGGTACCTCGGATCCCATGATTACTGTAGCGATGCCAACGTACATTGCAATCGCAGGCATAATAATATTGATTGCAGGTGCGGTCGTATATTATAAAGAGCGTAGGTTTGGAGCGCTTTGACCAGAGAGTTCTTATACCACTTTCAAATCGTATAATGCTAATGGGTCTATTTGGAAAGAAGTTCACATGTCAGTGTGGCAGCAAGTTTGGCAAGGAAGAGGAATTGCTGACCCATGCAAAGCAAGCCCATGGAGCAGATGTGCAGGATTACAACATTCAGAGTGGGAAAGATTATTCTGGCACATCCAAGTTCAAGGCAATTAGGATAGAGTTGCAGGTGTCAGATGTGAAGGCAACTGATGCGAGGTACTGGGTAAACGAACTAACTAATCAGTATGCTGACCTAGTAGTTACTGATGTTGAAATCAAACCAGATAAGGTTGCCTTCAAAGTTGGCTCTCCAAGCATGGAAGATCTTACTGCAGCTGACGTAAAGTTTAGGATTAATGAGTATCTGACAATGAATATACCGCCATTTGAGTGCAAGCAAGTGCGCGTAGGCTAGATTAACGCCTAGAATTTGGAATAATAGGGATTGCTATGTGATCAGTTACTAAATGGAGTTGAGATTATGCCAAAAAAATTTAAGGGCGTTTTTAATTGCTAAACTATGCTTCATGACATATACCTAGACGCTATCAAGAATCGGAAAGAAAAGCTCGCTAGTGTTTCCATGAATTTGAATAAAACTATTCTTGAGAGCGCGCAAGAAATGTGGAGAGAATACAGACCTTTGTCAAAAGAATGCACGCTTCTTGGTGTCGACAGTAGTTACAATAAGAAGCCTTTCCAGGGTTTCCATCTGTATGTTATAGACGCTGTATGTGTTAGAGGCGATGGAAATATCGTGGCCAAAAAATACGAGAGTGGAATAAGAGTAATAGACCAGCGCCAGCTTGAAGTGAAATCGATGCAAATGGAAGCTGAAGCAGCGGCAGAAGCAGCGGATACTTCGGATCTGGCATTGATTGATGGTTCAATGATATCTAGGTTCGTTTTAGGTTCAGGTTCTGCAATAAAAAGTGCGGTTGATCTTACAAATGAACATTCTAACATCATTTTTATTTCAAAAACATCCGATAGTAGAGAGATTTTTGATCACATGAATAGCAAGGTTAGCAATAAACCTGGATATAGTAAACCACATTACGTAACACGATACCGGGACAAATTCAGAAAAAGGGTTACTGTTGTCTTTGCAAGACTAGCTGACTATACACCACTGGTAAAACTAGAATTCCCCCAAGAAGTTGACGAATCTGCAGTGAAAAGAATTCTTGATCATATCGCGTTCGGAAGCATTTCTGGCTATCCTTATGTGCTTAAAGTTGCCCATAATGCTGCTGTAATAACCGATGATGATATTCAAAGGCTAGTAAGCATTTACGGGCTCAAAAACGAGATAGGTGCAAGGGAGGTGCTTCGATGAGAGAAATAGGGATTATTGTTGGTGAATCCAAACCATATGAGATCATGTTCGAAGGGAGTAGGCCTGTCAGTGCGGGAGAATATGTTATACTCGATGACGGCAACAAAAAGATCCTAGGACTCGTCGAAAGATCTATGATTGTAAGTGATGCATTAGGGAGGAACATAAGAAATTATACTGAAGCACTTGAAAGCAAAATGGTTGCTGATGCCAATACTAGAGACAAAAGCTATAGAGCATGGGTAAGAATACTTGGATATTTGGATCAACTGAAAAAAGGAAGAGCGATAATCCCTGATGTGCCTCCAGTACCCGGCACTAATGTTTTGGAAGCTAACCAGGATGATCTTGGAACAATATTCGCACCGCTCGATGATGAATGGGTAAGTATTGGATCATTATTAAGAAATAGTAATGTCGGTGCCAGAGTTAACATAGACAAGATCGTTTCACGACATTTAGCAGTTCTTGCAATGACGGGAATGGGCAAAAGTAATCTGGTATCCTTGATTGCGAAAAATATGTCTAAGATTGGCGGAACTATGGTGATCTTCGATTATCACGATGACTATTCAGCCCTGCAAATAAATGGCATAAATGTTATTGACGCAAAAATAAACCCACGTCTTTTAAATCCTGAGAAATTTGAAGAAGTTATAGAGATCAGAGAGTCAGCTACGAATCAGAAGCATGTGTTGCACAAGGCATTTAGTGATGAGGTGAAAGCCAAACAGGGTGAGGATTTTTGGGAAACTCTTACGGAGAAGGTAAGAGAGCACCCTGACAAAAAGTACAGAGAAGCAGCTGAACGAGTGGAAGACAAGATTGATGATGCCAGACGGCGTTTCAAAGGAATATTGGATCCCAGTTTGACCGATCCTACCGCTCTGATCAAGAATGGTAAGGTAAATGTTGTTAGTCTAATAGAACTTACTGACAGACAAGCAGACATTGCTGTAAGATTCTACCTTGAAGAGCTCCTTGATGACAGAAAGAAGGCTACCAGGGCGAGGAAGGGAGAGAACGAAATCAAGAGTCCGATAAAATTTCCTATGCCTGTTCTGGTCGTAATAGAAGAGGCGCATGTTTTCATACCAAAGGACGAAAAGACCGATACGAAGTACATTGTAGCAAAAGTTGCCCGTGAAGGTAGAAAATTTGGTTTGGGATTAGCAATAGTTTCTCAGAGACCTAGGAGTGTAGATACAAATGTTTTGAGCCAGATGGGTTCACTTGCGATCATGAAGATGGTGCAACAGGATGACCAAGCCCAGGTTTCTGCTGCAAGTGAAGCGTTAAGTAAGGATATCATAGAACAGCTGCCATCATTGAATCCTGGCGATGCTGTCCTTGTTGGTCAGTGGGTGAACATACCGGCTTTTGTGCATATAGAACAGGTATTGGAGAAGAAGATCGGTTCGGATCAAAATGCTGTGAAAGAATGGAAGCAGGTCAGCAAGATAAAGGAAGTAACGAAGGAATCAACGCAAGCAATGATTAAAAAAGGATATCTGAAAGATTGATGGTGTATGTTAATTGCTCACATATCCGACATACATCTAGGATATTCTCAATTTAATTTGGAGGAGAGAGAGGAAGATGTTTATGACGCATTTGATCAAGCGATAAACGCTTCAGTAAAAGAAAAGGTTAAGATCGTAATACTCGCTGGCGATCTCTTCCACATGCCAAAACCACAGGGAGAGGCAATAGTGAGGTTTGCTGATGCGTTGAAAAAATTGAAAGAGCTAAACATAAAGACATTTTTCGTGTTAGGTGAACATGATATAAGTAGAACTAGGGGTGTGCCCGTGCCATATGTGTTTCACAATTTGGGATACGCGTATTATCTTAGGAATGGCGAGCCCTATGAAATAGATGGAACTTTATTGATAGGGTTCGACAAGTACAGAAATAGTGAAATGGATGACCTTTCCCTTAGGCTAAAAGAAGCTGATAGGAGAGCGAAGGCTTTCTCTGGACGGAGAATATTGGTCCTGCACCAAGGTCTGTTTGATTTTAGCAGGATGGCTGGGGAGATAAATTCTTCAGACCTTCCCCCAAATTTCAACTACTATGCTATGGGACACTATCATGATAGGCATGAGAGACGCTTCGAGCATCTTGGAGGACCGCTTGCCTATCCAGGTTCTCTTGAGATAACTTCCAGTGAGAGTATTCGAGAAACTGACAAGGGTTTTTACCTTGTAGATACCTCTCGGAACGAAGCTCTACTGAATTGGATCAAATTAGAAATCAGGCCACAGGTTGCTGTACAGATCACTTATGATCATATTAGAAAACAGATCGAGGAGCTAGTGTTGAAGATTAAATCATTAAAAAAGAAACCGATCTTATCAACAAAGGTCAAAGGGCAGAACATTGACTCAGGAGTAATCGCTGAGAATCTATCAAAATTAAATGATCTTGTGTTACATCATGTGTGGGAACCGATAGAGGAAAAACAAGTTTCATTATCCGTTTATCATGAAAAACCCAGCGATATGGATTCCGAGATGTTAAATAAATCTAAGGAAGTCTTGGGCTCCGATGAACTTGCTGAATTTGCAATACAGGAGTTGCTTCCATTATTAGCAGAGAATAAAATTGATGAAGCCTGTGCGCTAGCATGGAAGGTGTATGAAAATTCCAGATTTCAGGGAAGGGGGTTTAATTTGCAATGATCAAAAATGTACAATTGGAAAATTTTATTTCACATGCAAATACTACATTGAAACTTGAAAATGGTTTAACACTCTTCATAGGTCATAACGGCGCCGGTAAATCGAGCATAATAGATGCAATAACGTTTGCTCTTTATGGACAGCACACAAGAGGAACCAATAAAAATCTAGTAAAACGTGGTGCGAACTCCTCATTGGTACAGATCGAAATGTCAGTTAAGGGAAGGAATTTCAAAGTAGTCAGGGGATTGAACGTATCGGGTAAGCTTATAAGCGCTAAATTAATTGAAAAAAAAACTGATGGTCTTATAGATCTTGCAACAGGTGAGAGAAAGCAGTTTGCTGAATCTGTGGTGGAAGAAATATCGAAGATTCTAGGTTTGGATTATCCTAAGCTTAAGGTTGCAGCAGTCGTACAACAGGGTGAGTTGAACGCTATAATTCAGGCACAGCCAAGGGAGTTCAAGGCACTGATAAACAGCTTATTTGGATTGGACAGGTTGGATCTAGCCTATCAGTACATGAAGCAACTTATGCAATATTTCAGATCTGAGTTGCGGAACAAAATTGGATATGATGATTCTGAGATTTCCAATGTTAAGGAAAGATTGCATGATGCAAAAAAAGCAAGCATAGAAACACAGCGCATATTGCGTGAGCTGGAGGAAGAAAAGAGATACCTGCAGAATAATGTTACGGAATTAGAAAATACCATCAAGCAGCAAGAACCTCTTCACTTGAAAGTTACCACACTTGAAAGTATAGAAATGACTCTATTAAATTATATAAGAAACGAAAGAAAGAAGATAGAGAAAGATGTTGGCAAAAATGCAGAACTTGTGAAGCATGCCAAAAAGTGTCTTCTAATTATAAAGGATAGAACCAAAGTACAATCAAAACTCCAGCAAGTACGTTATTCACTTTCAGAAATAGATGCTAAATTAGAAAGTGTAAGTAATGATATTGGAAGAATTAAGGCAGTTATAGAGGTAGTAGATAAACTAAAAATAGTCGATGGAAAATGTCCTGTCTGTCAATCTCCTGTAAGTAAAATAGATGAAATCTATGATGTTACCCACCTTAAACATGAATTGGATGAAAAAACAAGAGAACGAGAAGAGTTAAAAACGGTAAAACAACATCTGAAATCATCTGAGAGACAATATAGGCAGAAGGAACTCGATATAGGCAATGCCGAATCATTCTTGGAGAGTAGTGGAATAGAAGATATCGATGATGTCAAAACACTAAACAATGAATTACTAGTTAAAAAAAATGCATTAACAAATGTACCCATAGATTATAAAGTGATCCAACCTGAAACGCTGGTTGTTGATGATTATTCGAAAGACTTGTGTTCGAAAATTTTGAATTTGCGAAAAGAAACTATACGTTTTGACAGATCTATATTTGAGCAAATTAAGTGTAAGCATAAGAAATTACTCACGAAAGATATGCCAGAGCTGGAAGAGCAGATAGGTGAATACAAAAATAAGTTTAGGCAGGCTACAGATGAGCGTTCAAAACTGGAAAATGTGATAAAACAATTAGAAAAGGCAAATGAATATGTGATGATATTTGAAAAAATACGAAATTCTGTTTATAACAGAGATGGAGTCGTTGGCATGAGTTTGCGATCTTGGGCATTAAGAACTATATCGCAAAAAGCATCAGAATATGCTGCGATGTTTAACATGAGCATATCAAGACTACAGTTAACAGAAAAGACCAGAGATATTTCTATTGAGTGCTACGGAAGGAGTGGTGTCATTGATATGGAGTCGTTAAGCGGGGGAGAAAAAGTTGCTATAGCGTTAGCATTAAGACTAGGAATGGCTTATGTGATGGGCTCAGGCATGCTGGACTTTGTGATTCTGGATGAACCTACTACACATCTAGATGATGAAAGAAGGAGATCACTTGTAAGAATAATTACTGAAGCCTTCAGATCGGGTCTGGGACCGTTATCACAGATGATATTGATTACGCATGATTCTGAGATATTCGAGAACGCTGAGGTTGACAATATATACAAGTTCACAATGACCGATCAGGGTGCCCATGTAACAAGGGTTTAGAGATCTTAGGTATTTACTGTCCTTTTTACCAAACTCGATCTCCATTTCTTCAAGCATAGACATATGTGAGACAGATTTAGTACATTGCACAAACGGTTAACTAGAGAGGTATTAATTGTTTGTTACGCTCGCTACGATTTTATAGTTTCTACTCGTTGCCATCTATATGAGCAATGTTGCAATAGAATATTATGAAAAGAAGTTTGGGGATGATGTAACCAAGGCATTTGTACATCTAGTAAGAGAAGTGGGAGAGGTAGCATTGGCAATAGAAAGAAGTAATCTTGAATTGGCGAAGATGGAGATAACAGAATCGGTGGCACTTCTTCAGTTCATGGCCCAGAAATACGGCTTTGATCTACAGGCGAACATAAACAGCGTATACGCTAAAAAACTTCAAACATTAAAGAAGTAAAGAGCACTAGTAATTGACAATATACTTTTGCTAAATGAGAAGTCTCCATACCATTTCATAACCAAGTATATAGCTTATTGATCTATTGCTCTTACGACTATTAACACATACTGTAATTGTCAATTGGCGACTGCATGATTAATATATTAAAAGGATTTGCAGTAATGAATGGAATATGGCTAAGATACTTTACTGGCACCTCACACCACAGGAAGTTAGTGAGACTCCATATCCAGCGGAGAAATTGATACATTGGGAAATTAAGTGTGGTTTTTCTGAGGAATCCTATTTCAGCATTTATTGGTTCAAAGTAGGCATACCTTATGATAAGGAGCCTATCAACGGCGTTGCATTGTATATGGTGGAATGCAGTCAAATTGCCAATGAGTTGGAAGCGTTTTTGCTGAACACGATTGGTGGTAAGATAGTGAAGCGAGGTTACAGAACGTTCTTTGCTGGTGCAAATATAGGGAATGATAACATTTCCCTATCTGACCTTGCGAAAAAACTTGTTACAGAGTTCCATGCAGGCGGAGAAATATGGCTCGAGTTTGATGGTCTTACAGATCGGGAAGTCCAGACTCTCTTTCCGTCAAAATCTGTTCCAATAACCAACTAGATATGTGAGAAGATGTGTCTAATGCTCTGCCAGTTAGTCACCAGAATGAAAGAGAAGTCTATAAACTAGGAAAAATCATGCCTATTTGTGGTAATAGATAGATGCAGTAGATACGCGTACAAATCCTTTTTACTAGCAGCTCACGGATTGACGGTGTTATGATATCAAGAAAGAAAATTGCAGATCTTGTGAAGGGTTATGATGATGTTACCATAGGAGTATTGGGTAGTCATTCCGCACTGGAGGTTATGGATGGTGCTAAGGATGAAGATATGAAGACTGTCGTTATATGTCAAAGAGGAAGGGAGACTCCATACAAAAGGTTTGACAGACTGGCAGATAATATGATAGTTTTAAACAAATTTTCTGATATGCTGCGTACGGGTATACAGAATAAATTGAGTGATCTAAAAACAATTCTAGTTCCTCATCGAGCATTAACTGCTTACCTAGGATACCGGGGAATTGAAAATAATTTAATGATACCTATCTTTGGAAACAGATCCCTATTGCGTGCAGAGGAGAGAACGATCAGAAGAAATCAGTATTTCTTGCTGGAAAAGGCTAGGGTAAGACATCCTAAGATCTTTAAAACACCTGAACAGATCGACAGACCTGTTATAGTCAAAGTTCAGGAATCAAAGAGAAAAATGGAGCGTGCGTTCTTCATAGCTTCATCGTATAATGATTATAAGAAAAAGGTAGAGCAGAGAATAAAAAAGGGCATAATAGTAAAGCGGGATCTTTCAAGAAGTATTATTGAAGAACTTGTTATTGGAACTTATTTCAACTTCAACTTCTTCTACTCTGTGCTGGAGGAAGAGATGGAGTTTTTGGGTATTGAGAGGAGACTACAGACCAACCTTCACGATTTTGTAACAATACCAGCGAAGGAGCAGCTTGACATGGACGTCCAACTGCAGAACATCGAGGTTGGACATACACCTGCCAGCATAAGAGAATCTATGCTAGAAAAGGTCTTTGGGATAGGCGACAGGTTCGTAAAAGCAACAAGAAAAGAGTACCCGCCAGGCATAATTGGACCACTTTCACTTCAGAGTATAGTAACAATTGACATGGATATTGTAGTGTATGATGTATCGTTAAGGGTGCCTGGTAATCCTATCATGGCCACAACAAGTCCGTACGTAAAATACTATTACGGGAAAACTTTTGGTATAGGAAGAAGGATAGCCATGGAGATAAAGAGAGGGTATATGGAAGATAGGCTTGCAGATATAGTAACTTAGTTACTTTTCCTGAATGGCTTCCTCAAAAAGAGTCTTCCTTACCAAAACAGGGATATCATAATATGCTGCCAGTGCGATGCAATCCGAGGCCCTATAATTTCTTAAAACCAGTTGATCATTTCTCCCCTTGAAGTGAAGGTTTGCACGTAATACTGAACCACTCTGGTATACTCTTACTTCCGCTAGCAGCATTTCCTTCATCTCCGCTATCTCTTCTACTAGATTGTATATTGTCGGTATGCTCCCCTTGTCTCCCTGCTGAAATCTTGCTATATGTCTTGCAACCTCCCCTGAAAAAGCACGCATGGGAAACTCCTTTCCGTCATCAGTCTTCAGTACTACTACACCTTCTACACCATATGGGTCTACAAATCCAACATAGCTTATCTTCGCTAGTATGTAGTCGTGGCCATTTCCGTCCTCGGAAGCAAAGGCCATACGTGCCTTATCTGAATAGGAGGAATTAAGTCTTTCACTATTTATATGGCATTTGTATGGATTTCATAAAATAGTGAGATAATTTTTTGAGATGAATATTCAGATCAGTCTGTGAGCATTTTCAAGTTCTATCAATCCGTGTTTACGCGCCAAATGATCGAGATACATTTGTACGTGATCTTCAGCTATCCATAAATCTTCATCACCAAATTGATAACCGTATCTTTGTGAACTTCCTATCTTCTCCCTCCCAGATAATACTGAATGGTAATTAGCTTTTGTAACCAGTTCTTTTGTGAAACCCTTGCTCCTTGCAATTACGTCAATTATGTCATGTATTCCAGACCCATGCTGAGCAGCTTCCTTGGGTCTGAAGGCAATCGCCTTGGGTATGCCTATCTCCAGTGCAAGTTCCCTATGCACATGCTTTCCGAAATTGTCATCACCATCAAATATCTTGAGCCTTGGATCGATGCGCATCGCAACCCTTATCACTTGGGGATCTAAGAAGGGAATCCTTGATTCTATGCTATGAGCCATTGTGATCTTGTCCTCACGCTCAAATGATTCCTTGTATAGGTATAGAATATCCTTTACCAGGCATTTATGAAACTCATCGTATCCCTGCGTACCAACGATCTTGCTGTACCATGGATATCCTCCGAATAGCTCATCAGCGCCCTGACCTCCTAGCATGACTTTCAGTCTATCTTTATGTGCAAGAGCGACTGCAGCATAAACTGGTATCGCAACTTCCACCTGCCCAGCATTTGTATCTTCAATAACTTCAATTATTTTAGGTAGCATTGATTCAATATCACTCGTTGTAAGTTCCCATGATTTTAGATCCAATCCCAAGTTCTCCGCCACTTCATGCGCATACTTCAGGTCGTGGGAGCCTATCAGACCAGCTGTGTAACAGCACAGATTGGGAACGCCAAGATCCTTTGCTATCTTTGCTATGAGAACACTATCAATTCCACCAGAGAAGATTATTCCTACCTTCTTCAGATCCTCTATTCTCTTCTCAACTGCTCTGTAGAGGGCTTTCTTGTACATTTTGATTGCTGTTCTCATGTCCGTCACATTTCTTCCCCTTGGATGGACGGGGGCTTCAGCAAGCTTCTCGATCTTCGTCTTTCCATCAGAGAAGCGCACAGCAAAGCCAGGCATTACCCTATGAACGTTCTTAAGACCGATCATCCATAATGCCTTCATTTCAGATGCAAAGGCTATGAGTTCATCATTCTCTCCATAGTACAATTGCCTTATTCCTAGTTTATCTCTAACAATTACAATGCTCTTGTCATCCTTTATTGCTATTGCATACACCCCATCCAACCGCCGTAGGGCCTTCTTTACCGCTTTAAGCAGATCTCCATTATAGTATTGCTCAATTAGGTGGACTATCACCTCGCTATCAGTTCTTGTTCCAAAATGATGTGAATCCTGAAGTTCTTTCCTCAGTTTTTTGTAATTGTATATTTCGCCATTGTGTTCGAGTAATATCCTTCCATCGCAGCTCCTGAATGGCTGAAGACCGCATGTTCCTCCAACTATTGCCAGCCTTGTATGACCAAGTGCAATATCACCATTGAACTGGTTCAGTCCTAGCTCAGACAGTTTGTAGGAATATGCTACAGAATTTTTAACTGCTACTCCTGCACCATCAGGTCCTCTGTTGACCATGCAGGAAAGCATATTCATTACATGGGGCGTGATATCATGTCCTAGCTTACTCAACACTCCTGCTATACCACACAATTCATACTCTCACCTCAAAATTTCATGGATGAGAAGCCCATCAGCAACGGTTCAAAATCATCCAATTACTCTTCGTAGGAGTCTACAAATTTATCCGTTATAAGTTTTTATGACTAATGTGGCAAAAATTCAAAAAGAAAAAATTAAAGAAATTGCATTATTTTCCGTAGATCTTGTCCTTTTACAATTATTTTATTGCCCATTATCTTGTTATCCTTTGGGTTGAATGCAATTCCTGTGCCAGCTCTCTCAATCATACATAGATCATTCCTAGTATCGCCTATAGCAATAGTATTTTTTAGCGGAATATTCAAAGATCGTACAGATCTTTCGAGGTGAAACCTCTTGCATACAGAGTTCTTACACCAGCAACTGATCTGTTCCCATCCCATTGGCATCTTTACTTTACCTGTCAGCAAACCATCTTTCACTTCCAATACGTTAGCGATGTTAAAGTCCATTTTGAAATGTTTAATTATATGATCAGTAGCCAATGTGTAGCTGTCGCTTATTATGCCTATTACATATCCACGTTTTTTGAATTCGCCAATTATTTCAGAGGCCCCTGTCATAATAGGTATACGTCTTACTGCTTCGGTAACTTCATCAGCTTTTATGCCCTTCCATAGTTTTGCTATCTCTGCTGACTTTTGATGACCATCCGTATTCTTGCCCATTATTTTCCTAATCCTGTCTGACATGGCAAACTTATCGCCAAGGGCAAAAACCAATCTCCCATTGATCAGGGTACCGTCCATATCAAATGCTACAAGTTTTTTGTTCAAGGCTACTATTATGGGTGAAATTGTGCCATTGTTGAAGACTTTTCTCTTAGCAATTTTTCAAAGGCATGGATATCAACAAATTTGAAGGAATGTATCTTGTGCAGTTCCGGTGGCTCTTCACCGGGGCCCAAATGAGTATTAGTTCTCAGATCCATCAGGATTCTATCTTTCAATGGGAGAGGACAGATCCCACTGTTATAAATTGAAGCCAAGGAGCAGAGAAGCATTTCCCGCAGATGCTCTTCACCCTTTTCCTCATGAAAATGTGGATTTCTAGTCTCCACTTGGAAAATCTCAACACCTTTATCAAGAGCTTCAGTTTGGTTACTTGAAGTCGTTCCTCCAAACTCCTCTAATATGTTCATTATCTCATATGGTTCAATAGCAAATCCCGATGTGTATGTAAGAAGTTCTGCGAGCTTCATGCTCATTGCGTGCTCCCCAGAATTGCCTGTCCTACAAATATCAGTTTCAAACCCTGTGTGATGCGATACTACAGAATTTAGGTAATTATTGGTGTATTCGGATATTCGCCCCCACTTGGGAAAATAAAGACCTCCACCTTCTGATACTTTTGGCTTGTATACCCAAGAAATTCTTGACATTGTATAGGGCGTGTTTGCCATTACGAAACATGATGCAAAAATTTTTACGTATTCGTTAACTGCTCCTGGAACATAATTATCTGCATCAATAAATCCAACATATTCCTTGCCCACCATTTTAGCCAACAACATACCGATGATCATCGATTCGGCCTTGCCATTTCTAACTGTGCCGTTCTCCAGCATGTCATTGTATTCCAATTCCTTCATTATCTCCCCTAATCCAGGGTCTTTCTGATGAATAATTATAGAATCGCGACCAACAAACCTGTTGTATTGCTCAACAGCACTCCTTTCCATCTTGAATCTGTCAACAGAATGTCGATCGCTGTTAGATACTATTATGTTAAAACAGTCGTGTGGTATGCCACTCAGTACACCTTCAAAGATCTTTAATTTTTCGTTCTTTATGGGGATCACAATTGCAAGTTTGCTCTCCATATTTTCTACTTCATCTGTCTCTACTTTCCTGATCGTTTGGGGTGGCTGGTATACTTCTTGCTTAGCTCCAGAATCAAGTTCGTATACTTTCTGAACAGAATGCAAACTTACAGCGCCAAACCTTTCAGTAAATCTTGGTATCTCTAATTTCATTGCAGTTGCACTAGATATTTCATCACATATAACGGTTTTCTACTTACATAATTTCAGATATATTTTTAGAATAAATTCTTTAGAAATTTTGGATCTAGTCTTTGTCTATAAATTCATCTGGTCTTGGTGGCTCGGGATTCAAACCCTTCCTCTTCCTTATTTCTGTGATTATTTGCAAAAGAAGCGATGATGGTAGAGCTTGCCACAACTTGAAGTGAGTGTTCCACAATGCCTTGCCCGCTGTGCCTCCTCGCATAGCTTCTGACAAGTCAAAAGTTTCGGATGCTGGTATTTCGCCTTGCACAATTGCGACGACACCTTTCTGATCCACGTTCAGTAACTTTCCACGCTTTCCAGACAATATACCAGCAACGGTTCCAATCATATCTGCCGGGCATTTTACTTCGATACCAAGTACGGGCTCCAGTAAGACAGGATTAGCTGTAAGTATAGAGCCCATGATGGATCTTCTACTGGCCGGCATCAATTGTGCAAGAGTTCTGTGCGCAGGGTCTTCATGCGGAACGAAGTGATCTAAAACAACCTTTATGCCTCTGCAATGCTCCTGCGCCATCGGACCACTTATCATAACATCTGTAAAACCAGATTTTATGGAGTCCATCGATTCATGCAAATACTGAACACCCTTTGTTGCGTCAACAAAGAGGTTTCCACTTTCTATTGCCACTACGTTTCTCGCTTCATCTGCGTCCCAACCCTTCTCACGCAGAACCTTTCCTATATCTTTCCGGTCCATGTTTTCATTTATCTTGCCGGTCCTTATCAACTCTATAACGTCTTCAGCCAGTGGTTCTGCTTTTATGAATACCTTGTTATGCCTGTTTGGTGACTTGGCCATGACTGGACCTGCAGTTGCTCTTACAGTCTCTCTATAATTGATCAATGGCTGTGATGTAACTATCTCTAGTCCCGCTTGTTGGAGCAATGTGGTTGCGATCTCCAAGTGTAAGACTCCCATACCAGCCATAAGAGTCTCACCACTTTCTTCGTTGATCTTTACTACGAGGTTAGGATCTTCTATGCTGATCCTCCTCAATGTTTCAACCAGTTTTGGTAAATCCTTTGGGTGTTTTGGTTCTACTGCGACCGTAACAACGGGTTCAGACACATACTTGATCGATTCGAATGCAACAACACCTTGTACGGTGGCTATTGTTTCCCCAGCTCTTGCATGTTCTAGCCCTAACAATGCAGGTATGTTACCGGCACCAAGTGAACTGACTAGCTCCCTATACGGACCCATAAACATGTTAACAGATTGGATCCTTTCTTTCCTCTTAGAATCGATTAAATAAACTTCATCGCCGTCACTTATTTTTCCAGAAAACAATCTTCCTACTGCCACAGGCCCTGCCTGCGGATCAACTACGATGGTTGTAACCATCATGATAATGGGACCGTTTTCGTCACACTCGACCAATGCTTTCCCAATTTCCGAATTTAGATCTCCTTTCCATATTCTAGGAATTCTGTACTGCTGAGCAACATGTGGGGGCGGATGGTGTTTAACAACCATTCCCAAAATTGCTTCATGTAGCGGAGCTTTCTCTGCTAATGTTTTAGGATCTCCAGATGTATATGTCTCGTAAACATCACTAAAGTTGATACCTTTCTTTGCTGCAATGCCAGCATTGAAACCCCATCTATCCTTTGCTGAACCAAATGATACAGTATCATTCTGAATGTTTACCTTCCACTTGTCCTTCAGTTCAGGTTCAGCGTAAATATCAATCAGCCTGTTAAAATCACCAATTATACCAGCCAGCCACTCTTGCATCTTTTCAGGTGTCAATCTTAATTCCTTAACCAAACGATCTATCTTGTTGACGTAAAGAACTGGTCTTACCCGCTCTTCAAGTGCCTGCCTAGTAACAGTTTCCGTCTGGGTCATGACGCCTTCTACAGAGTCACAAACAACTACTGCACCATCAATGGCCCTCAAACTTCTTGTCACTCTTCCAGTGAAATCTATGTGTCCTGGAGTGTCAATCATATTCATAACATAAGGTTTACCATTCTCTTCATAGTACAAGGTAACGTTAGCCGCCTTGATTGTCATCTGTCTTTGCTGTTCCAAATCCATGTAATCTAATGCTAATGCTTCACCCGCTACAGAGGGACTGATCATCCCTGTAGCTGCAAGCAAGCTATCACTCATTGTAGTCTTTCCATGATCTACATGAGCTATAACACCAAAATTATTCGGGCTAAAGGAGCTACCTTTACACCATTCGAATTTGGTCCTTATTGCCTATGATCTTTAATGCTTCCTGTGTTGACTTGTAACGCGGCATATCTATCAGGCAGAACTCTATCGAGCATCTTTATTTAATCCTTCTGATGTAAAATATCGATGCTGTTACTATTTGCAAGATCGATCAAAAGAATATTGATTTTTAGCGTTGTATTATCATTTGTAGGCCATGCATATGGTACCTCGTTTATACAGTTTGGTGATAGTGCTGGCCTTCCATATCCGGTTACAGAAGCACGAGTATCATTAAAGGAAGCTAATGTTAGCATAAGTACCGAATCGCAATGGTCTAGAGAAGTAGAAGGATTTGAGCCTCATCATAGTATATTGATGAGCATACAGTCACGATATGTGTTATAAAATGAAACAAGTGAAAAGGTTGATCTGTTTCTAAAAATACCACTACCGACATCATTGAACGAAGAGTCACTGCAGTTCAAGGTAAATGGGATAAGCATGAACTATAGTGATGTTGAATATGATAACCCACGCCAAAAGGGCACAGGCCTGCGGTTGTTCACCTTAAATATGGTTTTGCAAGCCAACAGTGAGAATGTTCTTGACGTAGACGTAGAGAACAGTGGTGTAGGTAGTATAGAAGAAGATTTTACATTCATGCTTACGAATGCTGCAAAATGGTCGATCCCAGTAGGAAAGATAGTTATATCTTCGGAACACGATAATAGCCTGATTACTGGTCATTCCATTTCACCCACTAGCACTACGCTGAAAGCAGCTGTTTGGGAATTCGATTCTCCGCCAACAGAAGATCTTACAATGAGGTGGAAAGTATTAACATCTCCAGTAAGTACGCAGGTAGCTCCTATGGAGATAGACACTGGTCCTCTTATATCGCCGATTATAGCTCTGGTTCTTGGCGGCTTGATTGTAAGTGCCATTTTGTACGTTCGAATGAAAAGGAAACGAGTAGATCAGTAAATCAAGGAGCTACTAATACCTCTCAACTTATTATTCGTTACAAAATAGCATTCTTTGAGGTTTTGGTTATTCGCATTTTGAAGCGCTATCAGTTGTAGTAACATGGTATGATAGATCAACTTTTCTTCCAGCTTCTTGCCTTTTGGTTTACAGGTAACCACCCTGTAATCATTTTTTGTTAATGTAGCAGATAATTCACTTGACTTTTTGTACTCATTCTCTGGTGGCAGTATCAAAATTGAGTCAGTTTTCTTTACAGAGAAAAGTTCCATGTGACAAAACTGTTCCAGCATAGCATATTGTGCTTTTATTCCGAATATCTCATACATCTTGGCTGAACCATACATAGCGAGTGGATACGTGATCCAACTCCCTATCAAATACATATGATCGCTTACAGTTACAATACCTGCGTCTTGCTGAGCCTGTTTGAATAGCTGTTTAATATCACCAAGTCGTACTTCCCTAAAAAAGGAGAGGCATGATAACATGGATGCAGTGAAGCCTATACTCCCTGCAGTCAATATGCCAGAATCTCTAAACCTTAATTCTATAATCTCATCGCAGATATCTGCTAGTCTGCTATCAGCATGTGCGGTTATTGCAATCGTCTTTTGAGCAAACTTATTGGCTATTCTTGCAGCTTCTATATTCGCTTTAGTATTACCCGATATGGATATGGTGTAAAGAAATCTATCCTTCACAGTAAATGGATTTACACATATACTCATGGGATCGACGCAGTGAACCCTATTACCAGATATCAATTCTGCCATTAATGCAGCAGCGAAAGAATCTCCAGTTCCAGTGAAGACACATCTCTCCTGTTGATCAAGATCTATTTTTTTGATATTTAATGAATCCAATAATTTCTTTAGATCTGTAACTTGATAAGTTATGTCCTGCTCAAATGCCTCCAGAGTATTCATATGCATATTATGAATGCTACCTTTTAATATCTGCTTAATTGAGCAAAATCGTGGAAATAACCGTAGGTCACACTCCTGACGCTGATGATGCTTTCATGTTTTATGCAATAGTATCTGGTAAGGTTATGGTTGATGGTATGAAGATAAATCATGTGATTGAAGATATTGAATCACTAAACAGAAGAGCTCTCAAGAGTGAATTGGATGTTACTGCAGTCTCAGCCCACGGCTTTGTATATACAAAAGACTATGTGATACTACGCAGTGGGTCAAGTTTTGGCAAAGCTTATGGACCCATTGTTATTGCAAAGAGAAAATTCATTACTGATGAATTGAAAAAGATTAGAACCGCTGTGCCTGGAAAGATGACTACTGCGTACCTGCTGCTATGGATGGCCATTGGTGAATTTAATCCAGTAGAGATGAAGTTCAGTGAGATAAATGGTGCTGTCGACAATGACGTTGTTGATGCTGGGTTAGTTATCCACGAAGCACAGATCACTTACGATCAAGCAAAATTCGTAAATACATTAGATCTTGGCTTGTGGTGGGATAGCGTAAGCAACAAACTGCCATTGCCTCTCGGAATAAACATAGCACATAAGAGGCTTGGGAATGATGCAATAAAGAAATTTGATGATCTTCTCAAACGTTCGATTCAATATGGATTCAGCCATTTCGACGAGGCTATTGATTATGCTATGCAATACTCACGTGGAGCATCAAGTTATCTTATCGAAAAATTTGTAAGGATGTATGTGAATGATTTGACGATTGATATGGGTGAAGAGGGCACCAAGGCTCTTTACATGATGTATTCTATTGCGAAAGAGAATACCATCATAAAAGGTAAGGAAGTAGAAATAATCTAAGTGAAAAGCGACAAAGATTATTAGTTCGTCAACAGATCTAATATGCAATGGACTGGCGTTTTTTTGCAGGTGGTGGTGCAATGATGGCGACGGGTATAATTATGGCAATCATATTTGGAGCCTACCTTACCTCAGGTCCATTAGAAGAGTTGAATCAGAACCGTGCAATTGCGCAGGTTGGTGGAATAATTGGCGGTATTGGATTTTTACTCTTGTTGGTCAGTTTTGGATTTAGCAGAAGGAAAAGGGGATCCTCTGCGAAAGGAATGCCGAAAACAAACGAACCTAGTTAAAATGCTTGATTATGTTGTGGAATGTATCACGTTGTGCAGGTATACGTTTTATCTCCTTGATCATGTTAGCAAGTTCCCCCACTGTAGAACTGTGCGTTAAGCCAGTTGCTCTGAATATCTCTTCAGCAAATGCTGTGCCTACAAGATCACTGGCACCGTATGTTAACGCTACTTGTGCCATCTTCTTGCCCAAGGCGATGTAATATGCAGATATACTATTGATTATATTCGCAAGCATTAATCGAGAAACAGCCATTATTTTCAAATCGTATAGAGCCGAACTGTGTACTCTAACTAATCTTTTCTGATGCAGCTCAGTGTTTTCAGGACTAAATTTCAACGGAATAAAAGTCAGAAATCCTCCCGTCTTCTTCTGCAGGTCTCTCAACTTCAATATATGGTCTATCACGTGTTCAGGCTTTTCCACATGTCCGTACAACATGGTACAGTTCCCCCTTATTCCCAACGTGTGTGCAAGTTCGGCAACCTGCAACCACTCATCGCCTGAGCACTTGCCTCTAACAATATGCTTTCTCGAATCTGGATGGAAAATTTCTGCTCCACCTCCAGCTAAAGCATCAAGACCACATTCTTTGAGGCGCAGCAAAACTTCCTTAACTGTATTGTGTGTCACCCTCGAAATAAAGAATATCTCTGCCGGGGTGAATGCTTTAATAGTTACGTTAGGGAACTTTTCCTTGATTGACCGCATCATATCCTCGTAATAGTTTAATTCTAGATCTGGATGAAAGCCCCCTACAATATGCATTTCTGTTGCACCCATCTGAACTGCAGCGTTAACGCTAGCCAAAATTTGTTCCATCGTTAATGTGTAGGCATCAGATTCAGTACCTTTTCTGTAAAAAGCACACAGAGGACAGCTTGCAGCGCAGACATTCGTATAATTAAGATAATATGATGCAGTGAAAGTTACTATATCACCTTTAACCTGCGTTCTTACTTTGTCAGCGATGCCTCCTAGCATGAAAATATTATCTTCCTCCATCAATTCTATTCCATCATTGAATGATAGTTCTTCACCTGCAAGGATCCGCTCAAGCGCTCTAGAACCATCGATAAGACTGTTCAGCATCAGATAACCTCCCTCTTCCTCTTTATATAAAATTACGTCTTCACTGTGATGAAGAAATTTCTATTAAATCAATAATATGTCATTGCTAATGGATACAAACTAACGAACGATTAAATAACATTATAATGATGCTTTACCAGTTTGACCTCCCTGACTGAGATGGTAAGTCATTCCGATATTAGCGATATTCTAGATGCTGTTCTTATTGGCAGAAGACCGGATCTAAATGATTGTATTAGACTCTTGAATTCTGATGATGTGCAATTGCTCTGCCTGGTTTCTGACGCTCTAAGGAGAAGGCAGTTTGGTAACACTGTCACGTTCGTAAATAACCTGATCTTTAATTATACCAATGTCTGCGTCACATACTGCAAATTTTGTGCTTTTTATAGGCCACCAGGACATGAGGAAACCTACACAGTTAGCATAGAGGATGGTCTCAGAAGAATTGCCCTTGCCCACGAAATATTTGGAATAACCCAAGTGTTGATGCAGGGTGGGCATAATCCCTCGTTAAGGATCGAATATTATGAAAACATGTTTACAGCTATAAAGCAGAAGTGCCCAGGTGTTGGCATACATGGTTTGTCAGCTTCTGAGATAGATACTATTGCTAAGGTTGAGCGATCCAGTACAAAGGAAGTTTTGGACAGATTGAAACAAGCTGGTCTTGATTCATTGCCTGGTGCTGGGGCCGAAATTCTTGTTGACGAAGTCAAAGATAAAATTAGTCCCCTGAAGATAAAGAGTGATGAATGGTTGAGGATCATGGAAGAAGCGCATACGATTGGTTTGCCTGCATCCGCTACTATGATGTACGGACATGTTGAAAATGTTGAGCATAGAGCCCGAACGTTGATGAAGATAATCGAATTGCAGAAGAAGACAGGCGGCTTCATGGCATTCATCCCATGGAGCTTTGAACCAAACAATACACAAATGCTGGAAGAGGGCATGGTTTCCTCTTCTGCGGGTGGTATGCAGCTGGTTAAGATGATAGCTGTATCGAGAATTATGTTGAATGATTTGATAGATCATATTCAGTCTTCATGGCTTACCAATGGTATAGGCATGGCACAACTTGCCTTAAACTGTGGTGCAGATGATTTTGGTGGCACGCTGCATGGTGAAGAAGTTGTGACAGCTACTGGTGCGAGGTCTACAACCGTAAATGCAGAAAAGATCATTAATGCAGTAAAGCAAATGGGAATGCAGATAGCTGAACGGGATAACTTTTACAGAATAGTAAAATATCATTAGGGTAGCATATTCCGTTTGTGTTTCTCATTAAAATCAGGCAGGTAATAACATGCTCTTCTCCATTTCCCGTCACTTGTGATCAATGAGTATCTATTATTGCTATCCTTCTTATCGTATCCCCTGTAGGTATAACACCAGATCAGGCATCCAGCATAGCCGTTCTTCCATGAATTATCAAGAAACCTTGTTACTGTTTTGTCATATATCTCATCATCATACTTTTCGCTTTTTTGTCCGCATTCACCTATAATGCATGGCTTATCTAATGCAAGGGTCGAATACGGTATAAGATCACCATCGTCATTGTATTCATGATAATCGTAAAAGTCTAAATTCTTCAAAACATCCTTGTTGTCTATGAGCGTTTGGTACCGCTGAAAGCCACAAGCTACTCTGATATTGACTGTGTGTACGGCATTCACACATTCATTTATGAATCTCATAACATCTACCCATTCTATATCCCTTCTCCACAGGCTACTATACATTCCCTCAGGCTCATTCAAAACATCTATTCCAAATATCCTGTTCGTTTTTAGTCTCGTGTCGGTAATGAACTTCTTTAATGCATTATCTACGTAACTTTTTCTGACCTCTTCTTTGGCAATAATCGCATTAAGTTTTGATAGATACTGCTGTGAATGAACACTTACACCCCATGTGTCCATCAAACAGATATAAAGATACAAATTGTATCTTTCAGCCACGTTCAAAACATCTGCTATATTTTTCACCAAACCATCATCGATTCCATTCACGTTTCCATTCTTATCGAATGTTAATCCCTCAAACCTTTCGAAGAGCCAAAGCCTCACAACATGTGCACCCATCTCACTTATGTCCTTGAAGTAAGCATCAAGATTTACTTTCTCCTGCTTGTCATCATATGCTCTGAAATCATAGCCCAAAAGTTCGTTCTTGCCAAAATCATGGTCATATTGACCATCAAGCCATATGAGATTTACACCAAAAGCAAAATACCTTTCGTCGAAGAGGGTGTGCATCAATATTTCATTATTGTTAGACTATTTTAGTCTAGTCTATTCCATATTCACGCCATCGCCGGTCTACAAGGCTTCTAGTTTCATTATCAACGACAGCTAGTTCCTGAACTTCTCTTTCAAATCCTTCCTCCTTCCATTTTGTAGTGGCATCTATACCAAGTTTTGAGCCAAGATTCAAGACCGGTGATGATGGATCTAGTGTATCTGTTGGTGCATTTTCTATTATCATGATATCTCTCTTTGGGTCAGTCCTAGTAGTTACTGCCCATATCACGTCATCGATGTTGTGAATGTCAATATCATGATCGACTACAATGAATATCTTTGTAAGAGAGAGCTGGCCTAAACCCCAGAGGCCCATCATTACCTTCTTCGCCTGTCCTGGATATCGTTTCTTTATTGATATGATTGCAAGACCTTGGTACCAACCGGCTGGTGGCATAGCAAAGTCAATAATTTCAGGATGGAACATGCGTATTAAAGGCAAGAACGACCGTTCTATTACCCCTCCAATGTACGCATCCTCGAGCGTGGGTTTACCAACTACCGTGGTAAGATAAATTGGATTTTCGTTTCTCATTATACCAGTCAAGTTGAAAGTAGGGTATGGTTCTTGTGGTGTGTAGTAACCTGTGTGGTCACCAAATGGTCCCTCCATTCTTATATCATTAGGATCAACATAGCCTTCCAAAACAATCTCTGTATTTGCAGGAACCTCTAGGTCTATACTTTCACATCTTACCAGCTTCAATCCCTTCTTCCTTACCATCCCACAAAATAGATACTTGTCAAGCCCTTCCGGCACAGGTGCAACAGCAGAAAAAACAGTTGTAGGGTCAGTCCCTATTACTACAGCAACTTCCATCCTCTTCTTTTGCTCCTTTGCTACCTGGTAATGTTGTGCGCTACGCTTGTGTATCTGCCAGTGCATTATCGCTTTCTTGTCATCTATTATCTGCATCCTGTAGACCCCAAGATTCCTATTTCCAGTGTCTGGATGCTTCGTCACTATCAAGCCGAACGTTATGAACCTGCCAGCATCCTTAGGCCAGCATTTCAGGGCAGGTAGACTGTATAGTGATGCCTTACTTGAATCTTCGTAGACTTCGGATACAGACCCTTTACTGACCACTTTTGGACCCGCATCCGCGATCTCAGATAGCTTCGGAAGCATTTTTAATTTGTCTAACATGCCAGTAGGTAATTCCATCTTAGAGAGCTCTACCATCCTCTTCCCTATATCCTCGAAGTTATCAGTATCCAGTGCAAGTTTCATACGTTCAGTTGTTCCGAAGGCATTGCCAAGCACCGGCATATTGTAACCCTCAACATTTTCAAATAGAACAGCAGAGCCATTGTTATACATTAACCTGCGCAAAATCTCTGCAAGTTCCAGATCAACACTTATCTTGGCTTTTACTCGTTTGAGCTGATTTGAACCTTCAAGAGCTTTAACGTAATCCCGTAGGCTCTCAAATGGCATATTATCTCTTTCTCAGCTGATTACATAAGTCTTAAGCACGTCTTTTCTCTTTTAACCTCGTATCGCTCAACTTGCATCCTCTGCATCTGTACTTGATTGACATCTCCAGCTCTTCCTCAGGCTCCATAATGTCTCCACAGCAAGCACATCGCACGGATTTCATAGTTACACCATGCATACAACGTCTATTAAAGCTAGTATTTTATTTCGGGCATTTTATCAATAGGATCATAACTAACAATAATAATCATGTACCCATTTGATCAAAATAGAATTATACTTAAGGTTACCATAATATGATATGCAAAATTTGTATGTAGCAACAAACAGTGGTGTGATGACATTCTTCAAGAAGGTTGATGCAAAGAGATGGCAATTGATCTCCCATGCTTTGCAAGATATAGATGTAACGTGTTTATACGTTGATCCGACAAATAATTCAAAAGTCTATGCTGGCAGTGAAAATGGAAGAGTTTATGAGAAGATGGGAAAAGAGTGGCATGAAGTTAGCAAGTTAGACGGAAAAGTGTATTGTTTAGGGATGATATATATAGATGAAAATTTGCATGTATATGCAGGTATAGAACCTGCTAAACTTTTCTTGAGTCTGGATCAGTGCAAATCGTGGCATGAGTTGAAATCATTGCAAAATATTGACAGTGTGAAGGAGTGGCATTCACCATGGGGCCCTCCAGACCTCAATAGTGTTGTGTTTCATCCTCGGGATCATCGCCAGATCTATGTTGGCATAGAGGTCGGTGGTGTAATGAGAAGTACTGATGAGGGTGCCAATTGGACTGAAGTATCTAACGGTTTGAATAAAGATATTCATTGTTTAGCGATAAATTACTTCAATCCCAAAATTATTTTCGCTGCAACAGGTGGGGGCATATATAGAACTGTCAGTGCTGGAGAGTTATGGACTGAAATAGGGCATGAAATAGATCTGAAATATGCGGTATCTGTTGCAATACATCCGAGAAAGCCGCATATTACATATTTGGCTGTTGCCATGGGGCCACCCGGGAATCAAGTGCTGTTGTACAAAAGTGACGATTATGGGGAGACATGGGGTTTGATGCATAATGGACTGCCTTATCCCATGCTTAAGGGAGTTAGAAGAAGGGCCTTGATCGTAAATCACAAGGCACCAGCGGAAGTGTATGTTGGAACCTCAGATGGTATAGTGTTCTACAGTTCAAACGAGGGCATGAAGTGGGAATACGTAGCCAATGCAACCGGTACAATAAACGCACTTGCCCTAGGTGATTGAAAACTTCTCTTTGCAGTCGTTACAATAAAAATCTGGTGGAAGAGTGCAGTTGCACTTGTTTCTATTATAGAGGTTTGATCTTCCATCTCTCAATGCCTTGGCATAATCAATAAATTCGATGGCAACCAAGCCACAGCTCTCGCATATTACATCATGCCCCTTGTGTGATTGTTCCTGCGCAGAGTGGGACATTAAATATACATCGACAGAACCAATATTTATAGGAACGGCTAATTTGGAATTAGCTATTATTTTCTGTTACGCCTTCTGTGCAGTCTTGATAGATGGTAAAACATTCTTTTCAAAACTTCTATACTTGACAGATATTCTTCTATAGAGACTTTCTCTTCTACCGTATGGGATGAATGCGGATCACCAGGCCCATAAGTTACTACCGGTATGTTGAAAGCATTTCCAAGTACATTCATGTCTCCAGTACCAGTCTTCTTGATCAACATCGGTCTCTTGCCCCTTACGTCAAGAACGCCTAAAACCAGGGATCTTACCAAGGGTGATGCAAGGTCCGCCTCGAATGGTTCTGTTCTGTCCTCTATCCTATAACTTGCCTTAATGCCTTTCTTTAAAGCTATTTCCTTTATTGCCCTATCAAGCATATCGAGCATATTAGCGGTGGTCATATGAGTTGGTATTCTGACATCAATGGTCATCTTGCATTTCGCAGGCGTTACATTATGGCTTGAACCGCCATCCATTTCTGTTAAACAGCAAGATACACCCATCTTGCCTTCCCTCGACCCAGTGCTTTCTATGCTGTCCTTGATTGATCCCCAGATATCGAACATCTCTTCTATGGCATTCTTTGCCGATGAAGGTGCGCTTGCATGCGCGCTGTTTCCTACATCGCAGTTTATCTTTAATGCTACCCTTCCCTTGTAGGCAATAGTAATATTATCTATGCCACTAGGTTCCCCAAATACTGCATAGTCGGCATCGATCTTCCCTTTTACCAAGTTCTTGATACCAGTAGAATTCCCCTCTTCGTCAACCACTCCAGCAAATGTGACTGTACCATAAGCTCTCGAAGCCATTGATGCTGATAGCAACAATGCAATCAGTGGAGATTTGGCATCTGAAGCACCGCGACCATGTATGAAGCCATTAGATTTTCTTAGGGGCATCTGACCTGGTACCGTATCCATATGACCGCAGAGAAAAATTTTTGGTCTTCCATATCCTTTGGTTGCTATCACATTTCCAATGTCATCAGTATGTACATCTTCGAAACCAAGTTCTTGTGATGCTTTTTCTGCAAGCAGGTTTGCCAGAGGGGACTCGTGTCTAGATGGAGTGTAAAGAGTTAGAGCTTCTTCAAGAAGTTTTATGGCATAGGTGCTTGAGACCATTTCTATCTGCTAGAGCCCATCACATAATCTATTATAAGTGATGGGATGTCATTACCCGTCACTCTTGTAACATTTTTGAATTCTGTAGTATTGTTAACCTCGTGAACAAGTAGACCATGCAGCTCATCTTCCATTAGATCAACGCCCACAATCTCTCCTCTAACCGCCCTCGCTGCCTGTAAGCAAATATCCTCCAGCTCTTTTGTTGTTGGACACACCTCTGCCCTGCCACCTAGTGCCATGTTGGTTTTCCATCTTCCCACAGGCGAATATCTGTAAATAGCACCTACCACTCTGTCGCCAACCACTATAGATCTTATGTCTCTAGGAGGTCTCTTCACAAACTCTTCCAAATAGTATATTTGATATAAAGGGAACATATGCTCTCTGTCTTCGATTACCGACTCTGCAGTGTCCCTGTCCTTTAATAACGCAATTAGTCTCCCCCAGCTTCCCACCGTTGGTTTCAGTACCGAAGGATATCCGAGTTTATCCAGTGCAGCTAACGCAGAGTCCATGGAAAATGCTAGCATGCTTTTTGGTGTCATGACATTCGCTTCTTTCAGCTTCATAGTAGCAAGCAGCTTGTTACCTGCCATTACGCTTGTATGCAAAGGGTTCACAACCCTGACCCTCCTACCTTCCAGAGCTGCAGTAGAATGCAAGCTGCGGAAGTAACTTACACATCTTTGCAAAACTATGCCATAATCTTCAGTATCACTATTGGTCAGATCCATGAATAAATTATTGCAGTTAAGATTTGTAACATCGACACCTTTCTTCCTCGCCGATTCATACAACGCCTTTTCTTCCCAGCGAATGTTATCATAGAGAATTGTAAGCTTACTACTCACTCGCCCCAATCCTCGCCAACCACTTGTGCTGGTTTAATATTAAACCCCTTATCTGTCTTGAGAAGTTCATAACTTGCACCACAGTCAGGACATGTTACTATCTCCCCTTCGATAGCATCATCTAGAATTTTTACATCAGCATCGCATTCAGGACATGTCACCAACCCCTATCACTCCTTGACTCCTACTGACCCATTGTTAATTATCCTTTTCTCAAGTTTTTCATCCAGGAATAATTCCAACACATCACCCATTCTCAACTCCTTAAGACCTTGAGCAAACCTCTGCGCATCATTTACCTTTGCCTCCATACCAAGCAGTGACAGCAAAAAAGCAGTGCCGTTCTTGCCAGCAAGTTCTCCGAATACTATCTTCCTTCTATTCCCGACCATACGTGGCTCTATAATTTCATATGCAGCAGGATTTCTCAATACAGCTGCTAGGTGTGTGCCTGCTTTATGCTTGAAGGCGCTCTCACCAACTATCGGTTTAGATTCGTATGTCTTCATGCTAGTGTATTGTTCAAGTAATCTGGATAGGTCTTTCAACATATCCATCCTAAAATCATTCTTTGTGTTATAAAGTAGCCTTAGTACAAGGGCAGTTTCTGCTAGGGATGGTATGCCCGTTCTTTCTCCAATACCATCAATTGTTACATGTATCTGATCTGCACCAGCATCTAGACCTGCAAGTGCGTTTGCTAACGCTAAACCTATATCGTTATGACAGTGAACATCTAATGGCGTGTTAACAACTTGCCTGATCATTTTAACGAGGGTATACATTCCTTTTGGGTGCATTATACCGACAGTATCCGGCACACTTATACGATCAACGCCAGCATCACTAATAGCTTTACATAGTTGTTTTAGATAATCCGGATCTGCCCTGCTGGCGTCCTCAACTGTAAATCTACCCTTTAACCCATGAGCTTTCATGTATTCAACGGCTTCAACTGCTCGCTCAAGTGCTTGCTCCCTATTGATCCTAAGTTTAGCACTAAGATGGACATCAGAAATTCCAAGATACATCGCCATCCATTTAGCATCACATCTTAGCGCAACATCGATATCCTGTTTTAATGCTCTACAGTGAGCAACGATGTCTGCGCTAAGACCAGCTTTGATTATTGTCTTGGTTGCCTCTTCATGATCTGGCGAGACAATGGGACTTATCTCTATCTGATCAACACCAAAATAATCTAGCATCCACGCAATCTGTATCCTCTGCTTATTCGTGAAAGATACTCCAGGGTGCTGTTCACCTTCTCTAAGGGTACTATCAAGTATGTAGATGCGCCTACCGCCGTTGGTATCCAACTTGTTATACACCTCCGCGAAGTAGTTTGGATTTTGCATTGATACTTTGGCTAACACTACAGGATATTTACAGTTTTCGTTACTAAATTAGCTGATTAGGCAAGTGCTATAGCCGATATAAGCATTTATGCGCTCTTAATATACCGATATTCAGAACCAACGGCTATTTGGTGCCGAAATCAGGTGACTCTAACTAATTGTTCTGAGAATAATCACCGTGTTGGTATCATCTACGCCGTCTATGCGTCTCACCTCATCTATACTTTTGTTAATTTCAGTAATTGTTGGTGCGCTTACTATTGCCACTATATCATATTGACCAGTAATTTCATACACCACATCAACGCCTTTAAGCGATTTTAGTTTTTCAGAAACTTTCGAAGTATCTGTAGAAGGACTGACAGAGATTAGTGTGATAGCACTTGTCTTGTTACTTGCACCAATTTCAATGGTAAACTTTTTTATTGTCCCGCCATCAACAAGATTTTTTACTCTTCTTCTTACCGCAGATTCTGACAAACCTACTTCCTGTGCAATTTCCACAAATGCTTTCCTTGAATCTGTTTTTAGTATGCTGACTATCTTTTCATCGATCTTATCAAGGCTAGACATTTCTTCTATCCTCTTCTTTACTCAGCACCTTGTCCATTATAGATAAAGTATGTGCTACGGTATGTTCGTCTATAACCAAGGGAGGTAAGAGCCTGATTATGTTTTTGCCAGAATACAGCATCAGTAGTCCTTCTTTTATACCATCATACAAGACATCTTTAACCTCAAATCTCAATTCAGCTGCAAGCATTAAACCCAAACCTCTCACCTCCCTTATTATTTTATGTTTGTCTTTTAGTGCAAGCAAACCTTCCTTAAAATACTTGCCGACGCTGTTTACGTTACCAAGTAAGCCATCGTCAACGATGCATTCTAACGCAGCACGGCCTGCAGCGCAGGCAAGGGGGTTGCCTCCAAATGTGGAGGAATGTTCACCCAGCTTTAATGCATCCATCATCTCTTGCTTTGCCAGCGTGGCACCCATCGGCACACCGCCAGCAATACCCTTTGCCAAACACATTATATCAGGGGTAACATTCCAATTCTCTCCTGCCCACAACTTTCCCGTTCTGCCGAGACCAGCCTGAATTTCATCAAATATCAGAGCTATACCCTTTCTATCACAGATATCCCTGACCTCTTGTAGATATCCCTCTGGTGCTACATTTATTCCACTCTCCCCCTGTATCGGTTCTAAAATTACAGCGCCTGTAGTATCATCAATTGCATCCTCGACCTTCGTTGCTTCCCCAAACCGTACAAACTTCATACCTTCAAGGAGGGGTGTGAATGATTCTCTGTACTTTTTAGCATATGTTATGGAGAGTGCTCCCATTGTTTTTCCATGAAATGACCCCATCATCGCTACTATACCATGTTTTTTGGTGTATTTTCTTGCGAACTTAATGGCAGCCTCCGTCGCTTCCGCACCACTGTTGGAAAGATATGCCTTACTCAACCCTTTTGGTGCAACGCTGATTAATTTCTGCAAAAAAGCAAGTCTAGAGTCATTGTAGTAAGAACTATGGCATGTTATCAATTTCTCTACTTGTTCCTTGATCGCTTTCACAACCTTCTCGTTGCAGTGACCAACAAGTGCTACTCCGTAGCCACCCATACAATCTACGTACTCCCTTCCATTGATATCCCACACTTTTGCGCCTTTGCCTTTTGTCAACGTGATAGGAAAGCGCTGGTAAACATTCGCTAGGTATTTGTCTTCTTCACTCACCGCTTATCACCGTGCAGTTATCATGTCTTAAAGCTGAGGAGATCGGATTGTCTATTTTACCTGATGAGATTATGGCTTCCTTCACACCCATGCTCACGGCTTCCGTGCAGGCTAGTACCTTCTTCTCCATGCCAAAACCTATCTTTGGGAGCATTTTCTTAGCCTCGCTAACAGACATATGTGTAACAAGTTTGTCGTTTATCAAAAGACCGTTTACGTCGGTTAGGAAGATAACGCTATCTGCTTTTATCCCTCCAGCAACGTAAGCAGCCGCTCTATCACCATCAACGTTTAGTAGATCGAACTTTTCGCTCAATGCTACCGGGGAAACTATTGGTACATATCCTCCAGTTGTAATTGTATTTAGTAGTGATGCGTTAACACTATTGATCTTTCCCGTATAGCCACCATCAATTGCTACCTTTCTTCCTCTTTCGTCAACTATGATTAGTTTTTTCTTTCTTTCTGCCCTAATTATACCTCCATCGATTCCAGCCAAACCCACCGCATTGATACCCTGTTTCTGTAGCATCATTACAATCTCCTTGTTTATCTTGCCCGACATTACCATGGTGTAGATCTTTGCGGTCTCCCTGTCGGTGTACCGACTCCTGATTCCACCAGGAGATACTATAAACTTCTGCTCTTTCCCAAGCTTTTCAGCTATACTTGTAACTTCCTTGCCCCCACCATGCACAACGATCACTTTGGCATGGCTTATAACATCCTTCAGATCAGGTATGGTGCTTTCATGTAAACCGTCAACGACGCTACCACCAATCTTGATTACAATCATACCACTCACACTGGATTTACAGGTGTGTACCTTAGACCTTCTCTCTCATCAAACCCATGCATCACATTCATGCATTGAACGGCAGAACCAGCTGCACCCTTCATGAGATTATCTGAAGCAGATAACGCTACTAACCTTGCATTTTTTTCATCAACATCGAAGCCTATGTCGCAGAAGTTTGAACCGATCACGAACTTCGGATCTGGATACTTGTAAAGACCCTTAACATCCCTAATGAATCTGATGAAGGGCTCACCCTTGTAGGTGCTCCTGTACATCTTCCAAAGTTCCTGAACTGTTATCTCTTTCTTCAGGAATGTATGGTTTGTGCATAAAATTCCTCGTACTATATTAACAGCATGAGGGGTCATACTTACCCTAACGTTCCTCTGTGCAATAGCGCTTATCTCCTGCTCGATCTCTGCAGTATGTCTATGTTTAACAGGTTTGTACGGTCTTACAACCCCATAACGCATAGTATGATGTGTCCCTGCTGAAGGTTTTCCACCAGCACCAGAGGAACCAATCTTGCTATCAACTATGACATGATCTAGGTCAATCAAACCATTCTTCACCAAGGGTACAATCGCAAGCACTGATGTGACCGCCATGCAACCCGGACACGATACCACTTGAGAATTCCTTATCTCATCCCTATGGAGTTCGGGAATTCCATAAGTTGATTTCATGAGAAGTTCGGGATGTGGGTGCTCCCATCCGTAATACTCCACATAAGCTTTAGGATTCTTTAACCGATAATCAGCACTCAAATCAATGATCTTCACACCAGCATCATGCAGTTTCTTCACTATCTCAACGGCCTTTCCATGTGGCACAGAAGTGAATACGAGATCGCATGTACTGCTTAATTTGTCAAGGTCAACTGGTGAAAATGTGAGTTCTGTAAAACCCTTCAGGCTCGGATGAACCCTGTGCACATATTCACCAGCATTCAATCTAGATGTGACCATGCTCAACTCTATTTTAGGATGCATTACAAGTAATCGCAACAATTCTCCACCAACATAACCCGATGCTCCAACTACTCCGATTTTCATAAAATCATCTTGCCATCTTTACCGCGTAACATATTATTTCTGTAGCTATGTCTTTTTCGCTAACGGTAGATGCTCCCTTGAACTCTACGGTATTGTTAATTTCGTGTACTACCAATCCTTCCTTTTCGTCTTCCATCAAATCAACACCAAGAATTCCGCCTCCAACTGCATTTGATGCTTTTATGCATATGTCCTCCAGCTCTTTCGTTTTAGGGCACAATTCAGCCCTACCTCCACGTGAAATATTTGTCCGCCACTCTCCCTCTGCCGAGTACCTGTATATCGCCGTAACAATTCTGTCATCAACTACAATGGTTCGAATATCCCTTGGTGGCCTGTTGATATAGTCCTGTATGTAGTATATTTTGTTCAAGGGGTTAGGCATTTCTTCTCTCATCTCTATCATCGATTCCATAACATCCTTGTCCTTAACAGGTATGACCATCCTTCCCCAGCTGCCGATAATGGGTTTAAGGACTATTGGATATCCAAGATGATTAGCAAGGTCAGCTGCAATCTCAGGACCAAATGCTACATGTGTAGTAGGTGTAGGAATTTTGTATTTGGAAAGATGAATAGATGTTAAGAGTTTGTTACCGCAAATTTCTGCAGTAGAATATGCGTTGATCACCTTAGATCCTAAAAACTCTAGACATGCTGTTAGATACAGCCCCCGGTAATGGCTCACGCACCTTTGTAATACAACATCACCAAAATCCTCCAATGTATTTCCGTCATGATTACTGATTGCGAGGGTTTTCGCATCGATCATCTTGCTGGTGTGTCCTAGCTTACTGGCCTTCTCGTATAACTCCTTCTCCTCCCATCTGACTCTATCGTATACTATCCGTATATCTGACAACTCATTCTCCCCAGTCTTCGCCGACCTTTTCTGCCGGTTTAAGTTCGACCCTGTCGTTTTCACTGCTCACAATTTCAAAATCTGACCCACAATCAGGACATGTAACTATCTCGCCCTTTACAGAATCGTCAGACACATTTAGTTCCTTGTCACATTCAATGCACTTTGTCTTGGCCATCACTCTTCACTCTTCCCTATTACTTCATTCGCAATTACAGACTGTAGTCCCCAGAGTTCAACGAAACCTCTTGCCAAGCTCTGATCAAATGTTGATCCTGCGCTGTAAGTTGCCAGGTTTGGCTCGTAGAGAGAGTACTTTGATTTCCTTCCAACTATACGGTGCGAACCCTTGTACATTTTCAGTTTAACCTTGCCACAAACTCGCACTTGGGTAGCATCTATAAATTTATCTAAATCGGTTTTCAATGGATCTAACCAAAGACCAGAATAGGTCAACCACGCCCATTGCTCATCAACAACTTGTTTGAATCTTATTTGATGTTTTGTTAGAGTTAACTTTTCCAGATCCTTATGTGCTTCAATAATGCATGTAGCACCTGGTGCTTCATAAACTTCTCTGGATTTTATTCCTACTACTCTGTCTTCAATATGATCTATTATACCAACACCATACGAGCCTGCTTTTTCGTTTGCGTATTGTACAAGATCGACTATGTTCATCAACTTGCCATCTATACCAACGGGAATACCATTATCTAATTCGAGATCCATGTAACCTGCTGTGTCGGGCATTTTCTGCGTCTTCACCCACTGGAATGCATCCTCCGGTGGCTCAGAATCTGCATTTTCTATTACTCCGCCTTCTACCGCCCTTCCCCATAGGTTCTGGTCTATACTATACTTTTTTGCTTGAGAGCTAATTGGTATATCATACTCCTTTGCAATCTCCAACTCCGCATCCCGTGTCAGATTCATGTCTCTTATTGGAGCAACTATCTTGAGTTCGGGCAACAACGACTTCAATGTAATATCAAATCTTACCTGGTCATTACCCTTGCCTGTACAGCCATGAGCCAATGCTCTGGCACTCTCCTTCTTTGCCACTTCGACAGTTTTAGCTGCAATCAATGGCCTTGCAAGTGCAGTTGCTAATGGATACTTGCCTTCGTACAGTCCGTTAGCCTTTATGCTTGGTATTACGTAACCCTTAGCAAACTCCTGTTTAGCATCAAAATAGAAGTGTTTGATAGCTCCCAGAGCCTTTGATTTTTGTTCTATATCCTTGAAATCATCACCTTGACCTACGTCTACTGTAACAGTCATAACGTCAAATCCATACTTGACCTGCAGCCATTTTACAGCAACAGAAGTGTCTAGACCACCAGAGTACGCAAGTACAACTTTCTCATTCATGAATAAAACTCTGCCTAAAGCACTACATTTATATTTTTTGGTCAAGAAGAGCCAATTAGGAGTTGACATGACCAGATTTGGTCACTAAGAATATAACAAAATCTGTAAAGGCAATCATAGATAACGATCTATCATTTCAGGATGCTATGCAGCGCCAGTATTGTAACCTTAGCGCTATAGCGCGAATAATTAAACCGAGCATGGATACTATCGCTGGTACAGACGTAAGCGTAGAAAGCATCGTTACTGCATTGAAAAGAACGAGTAAGGACTACAGGGTGCCTTATGCATCAGTAGAGCCTATAGTTGCTGGTAGCAAGATAAGTCTTAGGACAGACGTTGCTAAATTATCAATTGTTAAGAACAAAAAAACGATAGAGAAAATAGCAAAACCCTTAACCGTGCATTATGACAGCTTCATAAGTGTCTCAGAAAGTGTCAATTCGATGACCTTGATTTTCGATCAGCTAATACTGGAAAAAATGAAGAGTATGTTCGATGATGATGATACTCTTGAAGTTGAAAGTAATCTTGCGGCCATAATAGTTCAGAGCCCGCAGGATATAATCAAAACACCAGGCTGTGCCCTGATATTTTATAATCAGCTGGCAAGAAGGCATGTGAACATAGAAGATACTATCAGCTGCTATACCGATACGATAATGCTGGTTAATATGAATGATGTTGCTAAAGCGTTTAACGCCCTTACTGAACTCATAACGGAATCAAGGAAATCCTTAGGCAAAGCCAAATCTACATCAAGGCACTGATACCTGTCTCGTGTATTAGGATTAATATTTATTGTGTAATTAAGGAGACAAGAATGTGAATAGAAGGAATGGGACTATAATAGTTGTAATTCTCGTAGTTCTGTCCATCTCCATTGTCTATTTTTCAATTGCCAGGAGCACCGATGTATCTGCTTTTAACACGATTAGAATAGGGTACTTTCCAAACCTTAATCACGCACAGGCAATGGTCGGCATAGCAAGGGGAACATTTGAGCAGGCTTCAGGGGATAACATAAAAGTAGAATATAAAATCTTCAACGCGGGACCGAGCGTTATTGAGGCTTTGTTCACAGATCAAATAGATATCGCCTACACCGGTCCGTCTCCGGCTATAACTGGATATATGCGGTCGAACCAAGATCTGAAAATAATTGCTGGCTCATCAAGTGGGGGCGTTGCTTTCATAGTTAGATCAGATATGAATATAGAATCACCTTCTGATTTTGCTGGAAAGAGATTTGCATCTCCCCAGTACGGCAATACACAAGACATATCATTAAAATGGTATCTTGTCAATCATGGTTACAGCCTTGCACAGTACGGAGGAAATGTTCAAGTTTTGTCGGCTAAGAATTCTGATATAATGACGCTCTTTCTCAAAAAAGAACTTGATGGAGCCTGGGTTCCGGAACCGTGGGCTGCTCTATTGGTTAAAAATGCAAACGGTCAAATTTTTCTTGATGAAAGAGATCTCTGGACAGATGGTGAATTTGCGACCACTCTTCTAGTAGTCAACAGTAAATTCTTGCAGAATCATCCGGATTTGGTGAAGAAAGTGATCATGGCACATGTAGAAACTACGCTGTGGATCAAAGAACAGCCAGATCAGGCAGAACAAATCATAAATGAACATCTTAAAAAACTATTCGGTAAACCCCTGCCCTCTGATGTGATGCATGAATCATTTTCAAGAATCAAAGTCACATACAATCCAATGAAACCATCAGTCATGAAATTTGCTGATGAGGCATCTGAACTGGGCTTGTACGGAGACGAGAAACCAGATCTATCAGATATATATTACGCCGAACTACTCAACGAGGTATTAAGGGAAAAAGAACTATCGTTAGTAGAATGATGGTGGTGGTGATTGGCTAAACTTGAACTGCATAGCATATCCAAGGTTTTCAATCTGAATAACGGTATTGTGAAAGCAGTTTCAGACGTAAATCTGAATATAAATGAGGGAGAGTTTGTTTGTTTGGTAGGGCCTTCAGGATGTGGTAAAACAACACTGCTGAATGTAATTGCTGGATTAGAGAAACCTGATAGTGGTGAAGTTATACTTGACGGAAGAGCGGTTAGTGATACTGGTCCTGATAGAACGATGGTCTTTCAAGAAGGTGCGTTATTTCCCTGGTTGAAGGTTATCGAAAACGTAGAATTTGGACTTAAGGTTGCTGGTGTGCAGAAAGAAAAACGTGAAGAAAGAGCTATCCATTATCTTGATATGATGCAGCTAACAAAATTTGCGGATTCTTATACCTACCAGTTATCCACAGGAATGAAGCAACGTGTAGCGATAGCTCGCTCGCTTGTCATGGATCCAGAAGTATTGCTTATGGATGAACCATTTGCGGCACTTGATGCCCAAACTCGTGATTTGCTTTTAGTAGAATTACAGCTGATCTGGCAAAGAACAAGAAAGACGATAATTTTCGTAACACACAACATAAGCGAGTCCGTATGTTTAGGTGACAGAGTTGTAGTATTCACTCATAGACCTGCAAAGGTGAAGAGCGAGTTCAAAATTGATTATAGAAGACCCAGACTTATAGAGGATAATAATCTGAATATCTACTCACGATCTATTTTGGAAGAATTAAAAGGTGAAGTTGCCGCAGCTATAAAG
>JBHICO010000003.1:0-56740 GCA_046759645.1 Nitrososphaerales archaeon | reverse complement strand
TTCTTTCGAGGAGAGATAGACAAATATACGTGGGTGGATGTCGGGTCATCGTATTTGCCAAGCGATATCTCCGCAGCATTCCTTTGGGCCCAGCTACAAGAAGCAGAATCGATCACAAATCGGCGGCGGGATATTTGGAATAGATATCACTGCGCCTATTCTTTAACAATGGTAATTTTTTCCTAACATCATTAACCAACTTATTGTCCAGATCAACAACTCCAATACCCTCTCTTTCTCTCATATCCAAGGTGATTCTACCGAATGGGTCCACAACCATGCTATGCCCGATGTAGATATTACCTATCTGGTCGGGGGCCACTACGAAGCATCCGTTTTCTATTGCTCTGGCCTTTAGCATCGTTTGCCAATGTTCGACTTTCATCTCTCCCTCCAACCATGCCGATGGCATCACCAATACATTTGCACCCATCAATGCAAGCATCCTCGACATTTCGGGGAAACGAACATCGTAGCAGATCATCATACCAATATTGCCAATGTGAGTTCGTACTGGTTTGACTAGCTCTTTTCCTGCAGCAAGTTTGGCAGATTCTTTGAAGCCCAATGCATCGTAAAGATGTAATTTTCTATAAACAGAAAATAATGTACCCTTCTTGTCTATCAACAATGCAGTATCGTAAACTCTATTCTTTATTCTGCTCTTTTCGTATATAGTTGCAACAACGCTTATAGCATTACTTTTTGCGGCTTTTTTTAATGCTGATGCAAATTCTCCATTGATAGTCTCTGCTAGTCTTGCAAGAGCATCGGAAGTTTGATCTGGAGGCGAGTAGGCCATTAGAAACTCAGGAAAGCAAACAAGCTTAGCCTTCTTAGCTTTTGCTTCTTTTATGTATTCTATAGCAGATCTTAGATTCTCATTCTTTCGTCTTGATGCTCGCAGCTGAACAAGTGCAACTCTGCTCATGTAAGAATCAAGTTTGAATCAAGATAAAAAGCTTTGAAGATTCTAGCGATATGGAAAGAATTTAAAGTTTGGAAATGTAAAAATGGTGATGCAAGAGCTAGAAGAATTGCTTGCCATTCTAAAGGAAAAGGCTGAAATCAATCTCGTATTAGTAGTTGCAGATAATGAAATCAGTCTCAATCTGAACGAAGCGAGTAATAGAATTTACCTTCTTGAAGTTGATAGTGGCGGCCATGCTGCAGGAGGAAGGGGCGGAGGTTTTGGCCAGAGAAAATTCAAGAAAGTTCATTGTTTTGATTTTCAAAATGGAATCTGTAAGAAAATACTGGAAACTAGCGAAAATCTTGACGATCTTGATTCTGGCTATGTGGTAAGAATGCCCATAGCATTACCAGATGGAAAGGAAATAATGGCCTCTTGCTCCATTAATTCAATGTTGATAAAAGAATACAATAGAAGGTTTAACAAATGATGTTGGCGAATTAGATGGATGAAAATCTTTTGAAGAAAGAAATAGAAACTTTGTTGAAGGATGCAGAGAATTTCTTGATGCATGCGAAAACTAGGAAGGGAAAGGATACTAAAAACTTTGAGGCGATGCTTGCGTGGGAATATGCGATAAAGGTAAAAAATAAAAGTACAAGCTTGAAGCATCTGAAAGTATTTTATGAAGGTGCAAATAGAAGGACGGAAATTATACTCGATGAATTGAAGAACCTAGGACTCTCATTTCAAAGAGAAAGAAGCTATGAAGAAAGGAAGTATGACGAAGGCGATGTTGCGGGTGGCTAGTTCACAATAGTATAAGCTTGCGATGCATGAACCATTTACCAAATTATTCCGTAAGCTTCAGAAAAAATTATGTTAGTTTATTGCCAGCTACATACCAGTTCTCTTTGGGTGTGTCCTGATAGACAACTATGACATGCTCTCTTTTTGCACCTAACACTTTTTCTACAGCATCGGTAATTGCCTTTGCAAGTTCTTCCTTCTTCTCTGGTGTTCTTCCAGGCCAGAGAGAAATAGTCACTAGAGGCATGGCTTTGCGACGGGAATATCATATTTAAATGCTGGAAGATATCGTAAAGGCGTGTTCCCGCTCTACGACGAGAATCCAAGAACGACCAGACCGTATGTGAACTATGCTTTAATTGCTGTCAACTTTATAGTCTTCATCTGGGAGGTCATAGTCACCGGGTTCTTCACAAATGAAGAGGCGATGGTGAGGATTTTTGTTGAATATGGTTTTGTTCCAGCAAGATTCCTTGAAAGTGGTCCGTTAGGGATCGGGGGCTATTCTTCAATACTCAGCTCGATATTCATGCATGGCGGTATCATGCACCTGCTGGGAAACATGCTTTTCCTATGGATATTCGGTGATAATATAGAGGACAGGTTTGGACATGGAAAGTATCTTCTAATATACCTCTTCTGGGGTTTTGTCGCCAGCATGGCGCATCTAGCATGGGCCATGAGCGTGGGTGGAAATCAGTTACTCATACCGGCGGTAGGTGCTTCTGGTGCAATATCAGGTGTTCTGGGTGCGTATCTACTGATGTTTCCAAGAGCTAAGGTAGTTACTTTGATATTCTTCTTTTTCATAACTACAATGAGAATACCTGCATTCGCATATCTAATGATGTGGATTGTGTTTCAGATCTTTTCAGCTTCCTTTGGTGGTGGAGGTGGAGTAGCGTACCTAGCACACATTGGAGGTTTCGCAATCGGACTTGCATTTGGAGGTGGATACAAATCGTTGGCAAAATTGCGTTTGAAACAAGCGTATGCGCCAACTAAAAGAGTTGAAGGTAAAAGACTGGAACCAACGCAGATGGGTCAGGTAGTTCGGCCCTTGCGATTTGAAGGTATCACCACAGAGAAGTATGTGGAGATATTGGCGGAAATGCCTGGAGTGAATGAAAAAGCCATAACTATTAACGTTTCAGAGAATACGGTATTCATAGATGCAGTTGCAGAAGATGGTTATAAAAGATACAAAGGGAAAGCGATCTTGAGAGTTAGAGTAAAAAATGAACCAGAATCTGTGCATTATCTAAATGGTATTTTGCGTATAAGATTAGGTAGAGCATGAGAAGTTACGATTATTTATTGTGAGATAAGATTGTTTATATGAAATTGCAAAAAATAGAGAAATTGAAATTATTATATGGCCAACAGTTATATTGCATCAAAGTGCCGAAAAATTGAGATCTTCATTATGGGTAAAAGAAAGGTTCTCAGCGAATCGGAGCTGAAGGAATTGGTACTGCCAGAGGAAGGTCAGCTCTTAGGCAGGGTTATAAAATTGCCCGGAGGCGACCATGTAATTGTAAAGTGTACAGACGATAAAGTGAGGGTCTGTAGGATAAGAGGAAAGATGAAGCGTAGGATGTGGGTTAGAGAAAATGATGTTGTTCTGATAGTACCTTGGGACTTTCAGGATAATAAGGCAGATCTTGTTTGGAGATACATAAGCGCCCACGCAGAGTGGCTTGAAAATAATAACTATATACTCAAGCAATAAGATAATAATTTAATTAACTTTAATGAATTTTGATTTGATAATAATAATAATAATGAAAGTGCGGGGGGTGGGATTCGAACCCACGAACCCCTAAAGGACAGGGTCCTAAGCTTCGCACTCATTTGAGACCTGCGCCGTTGGCCAGGCTTGGCAACCCCCGCATAGCAAGTGGCAATATGATCACGAATTTATCTATTGTTCCTTAAGGTATCCAAAATTTTCTTGTAGGATATTTCATGCAAGTAGGTGTAAAATTTTCTTTGGCATTTCATTCAAGTTGCTTATTGCGATGCTTCTGTTGTATCCCAGCGATTTCAACTTCTTTGCTATGTTCACAGCCTCCAAAATATCCTTGCCTATGCCTATAGAAACCATATTGATGTCTTCCATCTTGAACCTCTGCACCGTATGTCTCACAGCTTCAGGATCGCTAGGCTCACCGTCAGTAAATGTAAGAAAAATCTCTGGTTTTAGACGTTCTATCAATAGTCTTATTCGCCCGTAAACTTCAGCTAAAGGCGTTCCCCCTGTTGCAACTATCTGTGCCAGCCGCACGGTTGACATATTACTCCAGCGAGATTGTGGTGGTTTTACCACCCAGCACTTTACCTTATTTTGTTGAGTGTTGAAAGCAAACACAGAGAACTTTATTCCCAAGTAATCCAAGGCCTTGCACAGAGCTACGGTAGCACGCTTGTATTCTTGATCCATGTGTGATATGCTGCTCGAATGGTCAAGAAGTATCACCAAATTAGATTTGTATGTTATCTTCAGATCTGCAAAGAAAGGTTCGTGGTGTTTTTCAATGTAACTCTCTTCATCGAATTCGTCCCCACTGTTGTGATGCTTTTCAATCCAGCCGACTTTCCAGTTCCTGAACTCAGCCTTCAGTTTGTTTACCAAGTCTTCGTTGTAAAGTGATGATGCATCTATATCCAGCTTTTCTGGAATAGATAGATCAACCGTTTCAAGCAATTGATTAGAATTTTTAACAACCCTATAACTCTCCTTCCTTAATTCTTCAAATTCTTTCCTGATATCTTCACCCTCCAAACTTTTTCTCCAAAGATCTTCTACACGTTCTTTCTTCATGACCCGAAGTATCTTTTCTATCATATCACCAAGCCTATCCTGATCGTATGCAAGTGCAGATTTTGATAAAGTGGGTATATGCAGAAGTGCGTGGGTTTCAAGCATCTTCAATAATTTTGGTACATGCTTCTCTAACCAGTCAGTCTTATGCTCCTCGCGTATAGCCTCATGCACTGCATTGTTTGAATAGTTTGCTGCTCTCTCAACAATAGAGAGAAGATGTTCGCTAGGATCGCCATTTATCCATCCACCACGAAAGTACTGTGCGAATGCAATGAACTTCTTATAAAACCCCCAGAAGAAATCGTCTATTGAAGGCTCGTAAAGTCTTGCCATCCCTTCGTTGAAGATCATTTCACTGTTCATTCCAGGCCACTCATTCAGGCCAAGTAACTGCACCCTCTTCTCTTCTAAGCAGTTCAAAAGATATCCATGAGCATAGTCAATGCTGAGAGACCTGTTCGAATGCTTTATCTTCATTGCTTGCTTCCAGCAGTTAGCTCGCCATTGTCTGTACTTTACAAATTCAGAGCCTGAAAAATATGAAAGTGGTGGTAAGGAAACTATCTTCTTGCGAACGTTTGCTGTAGGAGCTTTATCAGTAACAATAACCTTGGCATTGTTATCACCAGACCATCTTCTTACCAGAAATGTTGCGATATCTAGCAAAACTTCGCTTTGCATGCTACTTTACCCTACTCAAACATGGAATCTATAAGATCAACAACTTTTCTGTACTCGCTCTCTCCCCATTGTGTATAGACATTAGCGAAGATAAGTTTTGCAATATCTTTAGGCTTGGCTCCATCCCTGATCAATTTTGCAAATGCAATGGTTTCCCTTATGCTAGGACTGTAGTATACCTCTTCTACTGTAGCAGCTTCCCGTAAGCTGTTTGCGAGTCTTACTGCTCGCTTGACAAGATCTTCTGTGCCATTTATTGATACATGAGTTTTGATTATCTCCAATTCTATATCGTCTGGAGGATAGTCCAGCTTAATTCTAACCGGGAACCTGCTCAGCAATTGCTGAGGTAACTCCTTTGTTCCTGCATGAGTTAATGGATTTATCGTAGCAATTACGAACCAGCCCTTATGTGCATGAACTACTTGGCCCTCTGCTTCCTTCAGCACGATCTGTCTTCTGTCGTCAAGAGCTTCATCAAGCCGTAGAAGAACATCAGGTTCTGCAGCATTCAATTCATCCAAGTAGAGCAAACCTCCTTCTCTCATCGATCTAACAAGTACACCTTCAATGAATCCAATGCTACCGCTATCCAGAGTTTTAGTACCTACAAGATGGCTTTCCCTTGTACGCAGACTCAAGTTTATGCTGTACAGATGTGTTGTATTGATATCGGCAAACCGGCGCACAAGGGTTGTTTTACCTGTTCCCTTTGGACCTATGATAAGTACGAATAATTTTGTATCATGTGCATTCTTCAAAACCTGTAGAGAGTTGTTCCAATCAAGATACTTCACCAGGTTCGCGCGAATGCTGTCCATGTGGTTTTTGTACACGGCACGCTTATTTGTGTAACTGTTCTTGGGAAGCATGAAGATAATTGTCTATTGTTTTGACATTACTTCTGTAGTGAATTATCATTTTCGATCTTCAGTCTATTCGTTTTATGATATGATAGCCGAATTGGGTTTTTACCAGGTCAGAAACCTGTCCCTTCTCCAATCCAAATGCTGCCTTTTCGAACTCCTTGACCATCATCCCTCTTCCGAAGTATCCCAAATCGCCACCACGCTTTCTGCTACCATCCAAAGATCTTTCCTGTGCCAATTTGGCAAAACTTTCTCCCTTTTTGATCTGGTCTAAAATTTCTTGTGCTTCGGTGAACTTAGCTACAAGAATATGTGCGCATCTGATCTTATTGGCCATGAAATTATGTTGAAAGACCAGTTGATATGTTTTATGAGCAAGCCCGCAAGAAGGAACGAATGCGCAAATTTAGCATGACCTGCTAAGTATCGTCACGCTGTATTTCCGTCTTCTTAACCTTCTTCATAACCTCCTCGTCCCCCTCATGAAACTCGAAGGTTTCCTCCATCAGCCAATCATATACATCCTTGGGCGTCTTCTTGTCAAGAACCACGTTTTTGCATTTACCCTTCCATTATTAAGAATTGCGCATCGTTACAGATTTAAAAAACATCGATCGCAGCTGACTAGTTGGAAAGCACAGAGCAGATGATATCAGTACTATTTTCAGTCTGGATAACCGAGGAAGGACTGTTCAAGCGTAGCAAAGAGTGCATGCTTATCTTGACCAACAAGAGGATTGCCTTGGTTTCAAAGACGAAGATGAACCTGAGCTGGTGGCGTGACGAAGTTGATAGGCAGTTAAAAGACTTTAAGCGATCAAACAATACCATACTGCTTACAGATGAATATACTCCTGAAAGGTTGGCAAGGGATCTATTAGATGAACGCAATATGAATATGCCATTGAAGCAAGTTACACGTCTTGAGACGGAAAAGAAGGGTTGGGGCTCTCAGCTTAAGTTAAAGTTCAAGCAGGATAATAAAACAAAGGTATACAAGCTTGCTATTGTGAAATCATGGACAACCTATCCTGTGAAGGATGCCCTTTCTTTCGTTGATGCAAACTGGCAACCGTGGATAAATGCTGCCAGATCATATATGTAATACATTTTTAAAGCGAATAAAAATTTTGTAACATATGGGCAAGGTGTTTGTTGTTGGTGTCGGTCCAGGAGCTCCCGAGTATGTTACGCAGAAGGCTAAAGAAGTTATTCAAAACTCTGACATAATAATAGGTTACAAGCATAGTTTAGACGTAATAAGGAATTTGCTTAACGGAAAGGATGTGAGGCAGATAACGTTGAAGACGCAGGATGAGGTTTATACTGACGTTGCTAAAACTCTGGGCACTAAGAGTTGTGTAATTACATTTACTGGTGACCCTTCTTTTTCGGAGTCAGAGATAGTGGATCGATTGATACAGATCTTTGATGATTTGGAGATCATACCAGGGATAAGCTCTATACAAGTAGCAGCCTCAAAATCAAAAATACCCATCGATAAAAGTGTCTTGATAACGTTTCATATAACTGGAGATATAGAGAAGGAGAAAAAAATGTTATTGCAAGCCATCAGCGATAAAAGAAGTGTGATCATGTTACCTAGGCCCTGGGACTTTATGCCCCTTCAAGTAGCGCAATTCCTGGGAGAGAATGGTTTGGATATTGGCAGTTTGAATGTTGATATCTACGAGTTTCTTACATTGGGCAATGAGAGAGTCAGTAAGAGCAAGCTAAATGAAATAGAAAAGAAGGATTACAGCGACCTCTGTGTGATGGTAATTTACCCTTAGCCAGACTTTAGTTTAAGAAGTTTAAGGGCCTTTGCTACATATCTCCCTTTTTGAGTTAGAGTGTTAACAACTCTTCCCTTCTTTTTCTCACGCTTAACCAGATCTAGCTCTTCCAGATGCTTTAGATGTGTGCTTACAGCTCCATTATCGTCCAACTCTCTCCTTAAAGCTCTAACATGCATACTAGTCTTAACCAAAAGTGTTAGAATCCCTATTTCTGTAGGATTTAACCGAGGAGTAGATGGCATGACTGTCCGTATATCACGGACACTAATATAAACTGACCCTATTGTCCGTATTTTATGGACAGGTTATACTACTTTATGCTATGCCAGGCGGCTCGCCACGTCCCATAACGTTTTCAAGGTAAGACATCTGCTGCTCCATGAAATCCTTCCTCTTCTCCTCCTCATCAAGCTCGCTCATGTTGAATGGTTGTATGCCGAGCATATTGACTATTACCTTCAATATACTTTGAGCGGCCTTCGGTTGAACAATGTTAGGGTTATCTATTTCACCAAGAACGCATGCAGCATCCAACCCGCGCTCCTTCGCAATCCCAAGTATCAAACCATTGAAACCGGTGATCTGACCCTCGCCCTCTAGCATTGATACACCAAAATTTTTAACATGCTCTAGCAGCTGCTCGTTATTAACAGCACCGAAGACCTTTGGCTCAGCATTGCTCGCTTGCCTCAGTGCGGCTCCGATCGAATAGAGTCGTTTAACTTTCATGCGCTCAGCCATCTGCACCACCTCATAGCATATCTCATACAGCCTTCTAGGATCTGTCGGATTGAACTCACCATTGAAGATAAGAAGGTTCTCCTTCTCCAAATAATAAAACTTGTAACTTGATTGGTCATAGCTGACGATACCATTCTTGTATGACACATATGGTGGCCAGTAGGAGTAGATCTCCGCAAATAGGTTTGCATTAAGTTTCTTTATCAAATAACTAAGGCCAATACCGGCGACGTTACCCATATCAGGCAAGGCAGCAAGCATGTTAGGTGATTTTAGTGATGGATAACTATGAACTTTAACTCCTAACATCAATTCCAAACTGACAAGACTTGGATAAAAACCCTAGCTATATCGTTTCTAGCGGTCCCACTTGTTGAGTTACCGCTTCTATCATATAGAACTCTATGAATGCACTTGCAAAAAGAACCCCGGCAACTATACCTAATAGAATCAAGGTAGGTATAAGCATTGGTTTAATTTTCTGCTTCCGCACTATCACATTTATCAAAATAGCACTCTGCGACATTGCTACGCCATAGGAAAACATTTCCATTAGACCGAAGGGTGTTGAAAGTATTGCCAATGGGTGGATACCTGCTAACTCCGGTGTAGTCTGTGCTAGGGCATTGAAGACCATGCCGGTAGAGTAAGCGGAGATCACTCCTACTACAACGCCAAAGGCAGGAATGAACATAGCAGCTGCTATACGGAAATTATTGAGGAAGATTCCTATGGCATCTATGTCCTCCACCTGTTTCATGAACTCATCCTTGAGTTCTCTTGCATCATCTTCCCTCAAGTCAACAGAGGCCCCAACAGAATAGATGCTAGCAAAGACCGCAGCTGCGATCCCAACAAAGGCGAGCCTCCTCCTCCTACTCATGAAAACATATAGTTTAGGTTTGTATTTCTAGCTTCAGTTCAGAGCAATGTTCCTGTAGTGGCATCTTCCTTGAAGACATTTTTGACAATCAATGGTGAAATTGCGAGGGAGATCTTCTTAGTTCTGCCGTACCTTCCATGGCTGATTACTGGAGCAGAGATTAGACCCAAAGTATCCATTGAGCTTATTATCATACCAATGCGTCTCTGGGTAACAGGTTCTAAGCCAAGCTTTTGGCACAGTCGAGTGTAGTTATCAAAGACATCGCCAGTGGACCCCTTATTGGAGAGCATAACGCTATACACTATCAGTTTTTCATGCAATGTCAAGGAGCGTAATGCTTCACTCGCAGTATCCTGCTCAATCTTCTGTGCAGCAATCCTAACATGTTTTTCATCAACGAAGCCTGCACCCTCCCTTTCCCCAACATCACCCGCAACCCGAAGTAAATCGACAGCCCTCCTAGCATCACCATGCTCGGAGCCTGCCATTGCGGCACATAGATTTATTGCCGCTTCTTTTAGCACACTTTCATGGAAGCCAGTTTTAGCTCTCTCCTTCAAGATTCCACGTAGTTCTTCAACTTTGTAAGGCGGAAAGACCATCTCCTCCTCGCTCAAACTACTCAAAACCCTCGGATCTAGGAATTCCTTGAAGTTAAGGTCATTTGATATGCCAATCAAGCCCAAGGATCCCTTCTTTAAATGTGAGTTGGCTCTGGTCATCTCATACAGTATCTTGTCGCCGTGCCTCTTCACAAGTTCGTCTATTTCATCTAGAATGAATACGGTGTTTATGGCCTGTTCATTTATGTAGGCTAGCATTTTAGAAAAAAGATCTCCTGATGCGAGGCCAGTAGGAGGCAACCTCAGACCTATGGCAGAGCCTAACTGCACAAGAGCCGTATATTCTCTATTGCTTTTCGTGTTCGCATAAGCTAGCCCCACCTTCACATTCAACCCTCTAGCACGGTCTTGCAGGTGCTTCAAAACATGGGTCACGACTGCTGTTTTACCCGTACCAGGTTTACCATACAGGAAAAGGTTCGACGCCCTTGCTCCTTTTAACAGGGGAGAAAGCGCTTCACCGACACCTTGTATTTGTTTAGTCCTGAATAGCAGCCGTTCTGGAATGTAATCAGCTCTTAACACATTTCTGTCCTTGATTAGGGCTTTCCCGGAGATGGCCTTTGTAAAGACATCATTTAGTACATCGTCACTCAACTAATACACCCACACACCTGATCTTCTCCTGCAAACTATTAACATTAACCGTTGTAACTTACTTACACTTTTTCTTTTTAATGAACTAAATCAATTATTATTATTATTATTGTTAACGAGCTTATATTTTCGTAAGAGTAAGTAGAAGATGTTAGCTGGACAGGATCGGTTGGTGTCTGTCTGTAAAGAGGTATGTACGAGTATTTCATCAGTAGATAGGAAGGCGCACACGCACCGAAATAACGGGCTGTTAAGGAGCCGTTAAGGAAAGCCCGGAATAGCAAGAAATTGACCCCTTTATTTCGACTGGAGTGTTAAGATAGCTGTTAACAGCGTTAACGGTATGGATAGACACCACCATTTCCACTGGAAACCGCCTTTTTGCCTATTTGGGGACACCACCATTTCCACTGGATGTTAACCTGTTAACCTGCCCTACACCGTCTCATAGGAGCTCAAGAATAACGATCAACCATGTTAACAGTTTCATCGGTATAAAGCTTAAGTGTTAACCTGTTAATGATCTAGATGCCAATTTGGCGCGAAAGAAAATTAGGATAGAAATGGATGATGGAGAGGGTGGCAAGTATGCGCTCTCCGTAGAGGGCAATGTAACCCGTGAAAAGATTCTCAAGGTCTTTGAACTCATGCAATTATTAGACATGGAGCAGGTCTCTGAGAAGGGCGAACCTGACTCTAATTCAGTAGGCTCTAAGATCTGGAGCCTCGTCGAGAACAAGTTCAACTTTGGCGACTTTACCTCTTCCTCGCTCCTAGAGGCATATGAGGATGAGTACAACCAACCCGTCAAACTAAGCGTGATTTCTACATATTTGGCTAGGTTTGCAGACAGGGGTATACTGGCCAGGAATCGCGGCCGCAAGGAATGGTTCTACCGTAAGATAGCTCTAAAGCACTAAGTTACACTAGCGACTTGCGATAGCACCTTTTTACCTGTATCAGTCAAAGCATATGCATAAGGCTTTGCCGTTGTATCTCTAGTAACATAGCCAAGGTCAAAGAGCTTCTTCATGAGCCTTGCAGTATGCTCCCTAGATCTACCGATGACAGATTCTATCTGCCTAGAGGTCCTTGGACCATCAGCTAGTAGTTTAAGCACATAATCCACTAACTGCGTACCTTCCTGCTCGAAGCTTCTTCTGACAGTTTTTGGCTTGTCACTAATAGCCTGGTCATGGCTTTCTTGTGATACTTGTGATGCATGTGATACTTGTGACGCCGCGCCTTCTGTGGCTCGGAGCTCCAATGTATCCACCCTAATACGCATATCTACTAGCATCTCCTCATAGGCCCTAAACCTACTTTCGTAATCTGGAGCAACGTGCGATGTAGTTGGCCTGTATCTGTTGAAGACTATCACACTTATCAGCCCTACAACATAAGCTATCACAAGCATCAGTATAATCTCTATATCTAATGGCATCACAATCACAACTGCCGTAGCGATATATCACCATAAGGGCTAACTATCATTGATAATTTGCTTATCACCATCAATCATCAATCATCCTTCTTCCTCTCTTCTCTCGATTAGACTTTGCTTAATCTTCTTACCACTTCGTCCATAACTTGTATCACATCACGTGCTATTCCTTCATCAATATCACTGCCTTGTGTCACAGCTACTTGCTTAGCAAGCCGTTCAAGCACAGTCTTACCATTTTCGTCTAACAAACCTATCAATTCCATCAAGACAAAGCTGTAAAGGATACCTCTGATCTTCCTCCTGCTCTGGTCCAAGACTCTGTAATATGCACCCCTACTCCTATTCCTAGCTCCGCGCTCTCCCCTTCGCCTTTTAGAAATTATCTCTAATTGGCTCTCTGTTATTAGAGAATTTTCAATTATGAACCTCAGAACTTCATTAATTTTAACTTCATTACCACCCATAATGTCTACCAGATCTGTATAGCTATCGCTCATAATAAAGATAATATCTGCCAACATAATCCATCTGTGCAATGGGTCCTATAGAGAAGAGGATCGGCAGGGAAGCGAAAAGAAATGCCATCTGTTTTGTCCTGATAGATTCCGAATCGGTACCAATCAACAAAGCTGCTGATATGGCAAAGAAGGCAGAAAACGCCGGGGCTTCTTCAATATTAGTAGGAGGCTCATCTACGACAGATCAGATCGAGTTGAACGAAATTGTCGCAACCATAAAAAAAGCAGTTGACATTCCAGTTATACTGTTTCCCGGCAATGTAACAGGCATCTCCCCAAAAGCAGATGCCATACTTTTCAGTTCTTTGCTAAACTCTGAAAATCCCTACTTCATAACGCAGGCGCAGGCGCTTGGTGCCGTTGCGGTTAAGAAGCATAAGATCGAGGCCATACCCATGGCATACATCATAATAGGAGAAGGAAGTTCTGTCTGGTTTGTAGGCAGAGCCAAAGGTATACCTTTTGACAAACCAAAACTAGCTGTTATGTATGCTCTTGCCGCCCAGTACATGGGCATGCGATCGTTATACCTAGAGGCTGGATCAGGTGCATCATCCTATGTAAGGCCTGAAATGGTGAGTGCTGTAAGGGAGAACTTCAATGGCTTGCTAATAGTTGGAGGGGGCATTCGCGATGTAAGGACTGCCAAAGAAATAGCCAAGGCAGGAGCAGATGTAATGGTCATAGGAACTGTATTTGAGAAGATGGGTTCTGAGAAGCGATTGAGAGCTATAATAAATGCGATAAATTCTGTGAAGAGATTTCGATAACTTAACGTATAGTACCGAACCCTAGCGCGGCTAATAATTCATTTTAACTCTTATTAACAACCATTACCGCACAAGACTGGCTTACAATGCGCTGCATTATATGCGGATTTCAATTTGCTTTTGACAAGGGGAAGGGCATCAGTTACAGGAACAAGCCCATCTGTGATGATTGCTTACTGAACCTTATGATCGTATGTTTAGACAAACATAGAGACGGCGTGAAGCGCTATATCAAACATGAGATAAAACTGGAACACTACAGCGATTGATTACTTCCTAAGCACCTGTATATACTCGTAGGCTCCAGTACTATTATCAAACGCGTAATGTACCTTCTGGAAAGTTTTGCGATAGTCGGCAACATCATGACTTACCTTGCTTGGCTCCTCCCTTCCTATAACCACTCGTTTGATGAAGGTAGCTATCTCCTTCATATCACTCTCCTTCATTCCTAACCGAGTTATCTCCGAAGCACCTAGTCTTATACCACTAGGGTGCATGTAATGCCTTCCAGCCTTTATGTCGCCGGGTAATAACTGCCTGTTGCATATGACACCAGCTTTCTCTAAACTTTGTTCTACTGTACCGCCGTCTCCATACTTGCTCACATCAACAGCGATCTGGTGAGACTCTGTAAAGCCATACTTCTCTGCCAAGACATCTAAACCAGCTTCATGAAGAGACTGTGCAAGCATCTTTGCATTCTTTATCACCTGTTCAGCATATTCTCTTCCGAACTGAAGCATCTCGGCAAGCGCAACTGCCTTGCCTGCTACATGGTGCAAATGATGGTTGCTCGTATTTCCAGGAAAAGTAGCTTTCTTTACCGCTTCTGCGTGCTTTTCAAACCCAAGAACCATTCCTCCTTGTGGACCGAAAAGCGTCTTATGTGTGCTCAAGGTCATAATTTCGGCACCTTCCCTTAGTGGCTCTTGGAACTGCTTTCCTGCTATCAAACCAGCCACATGTGCAGCGTCGTAACAGACAAAGATACCATTACTTTTAAGAAAATCTGCAAGCTCCTTTACAGGATGTGGGAAGAGAAATAAACTTCCTCCAAACATAGCCATTCTGGGTTTTTTAGCTTCCTTGATTAACTGTTCTACCTTCTTTTTGGTTCCATCGACGTCAATATTCATCTCTTCCTTATGAAATGCAAAAGTCTCTATAAGCAACCCTCTCACGAAACCTGCCGTACCAGCGTTCTCTTTTTTGCCATGTGAAATATGTCCTCCACTAGGAATTGCCAAGGAAAGCATAATGTCGTGCGGTTCTGAAAATGCAGAGTAAACCGCAAGATTTGCACAGACACCTGAGACTGGTCTTACATCAGCAAACTCTGCATCAAACAACTGCTTTGCAAGATCCATACAGATCAATTCAACTTGGTCGATGTACACGCAGCCCGCATACACTCTTTCGCCAGGCCAACCTTCCGCGTACCTATTCCCAAAGTCACTCATTATTGCCTCCCTGACAGCGGTACTTGGCACGTTCTCGCTCGCGATGAGAGGTATACAACGTTTGAACCAGTCGTGGTGCTCCTTCAAAAGTTCAAAGACTTTATTGTAAGAATTCTCTGCATCTCTCACATAACTCCTCATCATATGCCTTAATTTAAAATATCTGTCAAATGTGATAAATGAGTGAAAATTAGTAAGTTTATAATATCCGTTAAACATGGCAGTATCTGACCAGAAATTTTAGGTGTTATATGTGGCAACTGTTCAACAAGCTACAACAAGCACTGGAGTACCCGTGCTTATCCTGAAGGAAGGCTCGAGCGAAAGCAAAGGTAAGGAAGCACAGAGAAACAACATAATGGCCTCTAAACTTATTGCTCAAGTTGTTAGAACATCTTTGGGCCCACGGGGAATGGACAAAATGCTTGTCGATACTTTGGGTGATGTTACTATAACCAATGATGGTGCTACTATACTGAAGGAGATTGATGTACAACATCCAGCGGCAAAGATGATGGTAGAGATAGCCAAATCGGTTGATAATGAAGTTGGTGATGGTACTACATCAGCGGTGGTTCTTGCAGGCGCATTCATAGAAAAGGCTGAAGAATTGATCAACAAGGACGTGCATCCAACAATAATTGTGGATGGCTATAGGAAGGCTTCTGTAAAAGCAATAGAAATAATCGGTAAACTTGCGGAGAAGGTAGATGCAAAAGACAAATCATGGCTACTCAAAATAGCAAATACGGCCATGCAGACAAAACTCGTATCAAGAGAAGCTGAAGATCTCGCGAAGATCGCCACAACTGCGATATTACAGGTTGCAGAGGAAGTTGATGGTACTTTTCGTGTTGATATCGATGATGCAAAAGTAGAAAAGAAACCTGGGGGGTCTGTACGCGATACAAAGATGATCAAAGGCATCGTGCTTGATAAGGAGGTTGTTCATGGAGGAATGCCTAGGTCCGTAGCAAAGGCAAAGATCGCCCTGCTGAATTCACCTCTTGAGATCGAAAAGACAGAATTTGATGCAAAGATAAGTATCTCAAGTGCCGAACAGATGAAGATGTTTCTTGACGAGGAAAACAAGATGCTCAAGACTATGGTCGATCAGATTGCGCAAACAGGCGCCAACGTCGCCATTTGTCAGAAGGGAATTGATGACATTGCCCAGCACTATCTTGCGAAAGAAGGTATGCTGGCAGTAAGGAGAGTCAAGGAAAGTGATATGGTAAAGTTATCCAAAGCAACAAAGGCAAGAGTAGTAACCAACTTGGAAGATCTGACAGCTGGGGATCTAGGAGCAGCCGATATTGTAGAAGAAAGAAAAGTAGAGACAGATAAATGGGTATTTGTAGAGGGATGCAAGGATCCAAAATCTATTACTATACTCATAAGAGGTGGTTCCCAGAGGGTGGTAGATGAAGCTGAACGCTCTATTCATGATGCTCTGATGGTGGTGAAGGACGTAATAGAGAGACCAGCAATTGTGGTTGGTGGAGGGGCACCAGAAGCATACGTAGCAGCAGAGCTGACCCGATGGTCAAACAAGCTTTCAGGCAGAGAACAGTTAGCAGTTCAGAAGTTTGCAGAAGCCCTGGAAACGATTCCATTAACGCTGGCAGAGAATGCAGGGATGGATCCAATTGATGTGATAACTGAATTGAGAGCCAAGCAAAGCAAGGGAGACAAGTGGACTGGCATAGATGTGAGGAACGCCAAGATTGCTAACATGCATAAGAGCGATATCGTGGAACCTTTGGTGGTAAAGGAGCAGATAATAAAATCTGCAACAGAGGCTGCGAGTATGATATTGCGTATAGACCATGTGATAGCGACTTCAGGCTCAAAGGAACCAGCCGGACCACCCAGTGGAATGGGTGGAATGGGTTGAGATGAAATCAAATTCTCCTATTTTCAAGTTCTAACTTTATTACATCTCTAATCCACAAACCACTTCGTTTACCTTTTGATAACCTTTCCAGATATTCTTTCCAAGATAATTTGCCGTAAGCGGTACACCAAGCATCATAATTCTGTTTCAGCACTTTAAACGCTAACAGATGGTATTTGCAAAAGCCTTTTGACTCTACTTTTCTATTACAAAGTTGGCAATTTACCATACAACGCATCAATCATACTCGTTAATCTATGTAGATCTTCACCTCATGCTTGGCGTCATCACTCATTCTTCTAGGTACCGTACGACCAGTTTAGTAAGCAAAGTATTATCCCTATAATGCAGTATTAGAGAGATGTCTGCACCTAGAAGGAAGACCTTCCCTCGCATAGAATAGATATATTGAAATAATTTATGAGAATTATGATATTATAGCAATTAATTTATCATTGCTGGCAGCTGCCTTAGATTAACATCAAGATTAAGAACAGAAAGATATAGTTTTGCACCTCTAGCTAGTATCAAATTATATTAATAGACGCAAGTAATTAGTGGCATGCAGCTCAGCAGGATAGTTTCTATCACTAGCATAATTTACCTAATACTGATCTTCGCCTTTGCATCCGGCTCCGTTCATGCTCTTATCGAAGGAGGCAGCACGCAGCAACAGTTCTTACTAATCCCGGAGAGATCAACTCAGACGATGACAGAGGCCGTTCTAGGCACAATGATATTCTTCTTCGGTCTGGCAGGTCTCTACTTCATACATAGATCAACCAGACCTCAGACGGCAAAGACACAGAAGACCCTATTCATAGCGGGTTTTGCAATAATGGCAATTGCACTTTTGGCAGGCTCTCTAATATTGCAATTCAAGGTACAATAGGTATTTGGCCTTTTCTTAACAATAATTTCGCTGAACCATTCTGCAACTGCCCATGCTTCAGTAAACTAATCGTGAGGTTGCCACCCAAAAGATCTGCCATTAACACAACACTGCTTTTAGATTCAATCAGTCTTTTACTTGATGGCGCCAAAATCCACTCTTTTCTTTTCTTGTGCCTTATCATACTAGTAACCAGTAACGTGCTGCTAAATGTAATGCTATGATTCAATAAAAGTGAAACATACGAACTTAGCAAGTGGTTCAAAGGACCGATCCTTATTCCATCGTATAGATGATAAAACGAATTGAGCGAGTCCATCACAATTAGATCGATACGTGAGTTTATCGTTGAACAGATGTCCCCAAGCATTTCCTCAAATTCATTTGCAGCAGGTAGATATATCAGCAAATCCTTGGCATCTGCCGAAATAGGGAAGATACCTTTTCTTACATAAGAGGTAAAAACAGTATCAAGGTCTATGTATATGACAGTTCCACGGCGCAGAAATTCAGACACAGCACTACAGGTAAAACATAACTTCGAAAATGGCTCTGTAAATAAGAGTGAATTGAGACCCTTTTTGTCAAGTAAAAGTTGTATATCAGAAGTTTCTATTTCAAGAGTCTCTGACGCCGATAAGGCTTTCTTGATATTGTCGGGACTCTTAAATGTCACATGGATCCTAGCTTGAGGTGATATAATAATGGATATCGATATCAATATGTTAAAGGAAGATTTTCCAATAATGAAGAAATTCGCTTACATGAACAACGCATCATACACACCAATGCCTTTCTACAGTATAAAGGCGATGACAGACTTTCTTGTGGAGTGCTCTGCCAATGGACCAGATTCACCCATGGTTATGCATGATATAGAGAGGAGAGCAGATGAGGCTAGGAAGGAGATCTCTAAACTGCTCAATTGCGGCACAGATGAGGTCGTACTAACACAAAGCACCACAGAAGGTCTGAATTACGTTGCGAATGGCATTCGATGGACGAAGGAAGACGGCGTAATCATAAGGGATGGCAATCATGAGCACCCTGCAAACTACGTCCCTTGGCTAAGGTTGAAACAGAAGGGAGTTATGGTAAGGAAGTTGAAAATAGACCATAATGGCCTCTTTGGTATCAAGGAGTTCGAGGAAGAGATAGAGAAAGACAAGAAGACGAGACTTGTTGTGTTCAGCCATGCATTATTCAACACTGGTGCTATATTGCCGGTAGAGGAGATAGGAAGAATCACTTCAAAAAAGGAGGTTATGTTCTGCCTAGATGCGGCCCAATCTGTTGGCTGTCTCCCTGTCGATGTGAAGAAGATTGGATGTGACTTTGCAGCCTTTCCAGGCTCAAAGTGGCTCTGCGGTCCACTTGGTATAGGTATATTTTACTGCAGCAGGAAGGCTTTCGAAAAGATTGAGCCATTGCAGAGCGGAGGAGAGTCTACCTTTGCGCTTGATGATGATGATATAGCATACAAGGATATGCCTTATAGAATGGAGGCAGGTTTCAGAAACTGGGCGGGAATGGTTGGGTTGACGGCTTCCACCCGTTATATTACACGTTTAGGTATAAACAATATAATGAAGAATAACAATGAACTCGGGAACATATTGAGAGACGAGCTCAATAAGATGCAGCATGTGACTGTCTATGGCCCCACAGAAGAAAAAAGTCACACCAGTATAGTATCATTCACTATAAACAAAGTAGAAGCAAGCAAGGTGGTAACTAAACTCGAAGAGAATGGAATTATATTCGCAAAAAGGGATATTTCCAAACAGAGAATCGTCAGGGCATCTCCCCACTTCTTCAATCAAGCTGGAGAGATACAAAGAGCTATAGAAATTATCAAAAAATTACAGTGACTTACTTTACCGTTCCTTGACCCTCGATAACTATCATAGTTAATGTTGATCTAACCTTATCTATCCTTCTTACTTTCCAGGTTATAGTCTCCCGTAGTTTGTCCATCGAATCTGCCTGCAGCTTCACTATTATATCATAAACACCGTAAACTCCGCTAACCTCTACCACCCCAGGCAGCTTCTGTATCTCTTTGATTATCTCTTCTTCAGAACCCAAGTCACAGTTGATCAAAACGTATGCTGTTGGCATGAATGTAGGGAGTAGAATATCAATATTTAACTTCTTCTACTAAACTTGATAAATATCTGTCATGATAAAATGGCTGCATGAAGGTTATTGATTTAACGCAAACAATACACTACAATATGCAAACCTTTGAATCGTATCCCAAGCCTCTAACCATTCCATGGGCAAAGAAGGATATTCATGGATACGAAGCGGAACTGATCTTCATGAGTACACATACTGGCACTCATATGGATGCACCCTACCACTTTATTCAAAAGGGAAGGAGAATAAACGAGATTCCGATAGAGACCTTTGTTACAGATGCATTTTTGCTCAGATTAAACAAGCGAGCGAAAGAATACATCAGGAAGGATACCATACTGAGCTTTGAGAGAAAGGCAAGGATCGGGGAGGGTAACGCTGTGATCTTCTCAACTGGATGGGAAGAACATGCTAAAAGAAGTGATTACCTTACTGGCAACCCAGGGTTGTCAAAAGATGCAGCAGAGTACCTTGCAGCCAAGAAAGTAAGCATTGTAGGCATTGATTCTGCAAACATAGATCATCCCTATGCAGATGACTTTGTAGGTCATAATGTACTTCTAAGCAGGGGAGTGATAATAGTTGAAAACCTTTGCAATTTGAAAAAGATAAAGCAAAGAAGATTCAAACTTGTGGTGTTACCTTTGAAGATCGAGGGAGCTACAGGTTCTCCTGTAAGAGCTATAGCATTGCTATAGTTCTGTGTAAATTTCCTTTCCAAATTCCGTTCGGTTTACCAAAAGCATCGCCCTTATTATTCGGCATTAAACAACATACAGAAACCTGTTTTCCATAGCCGATTTGCCTAACTTACCTATCACAGGGATCGGGTAGCCACATGAATTACAGCAGTTATTGTCGTCCAGATCCCATTTCGTAATGCTGTATCCAAATCTGCCCACAACAATATTTCTACATTCAGGACAGTAGGTATGCTCATACTTGTGTCCTGGCACATTACCGACATAAGCATACTTTATGCCTTCCTCCTTCGCAACTTTGTAGTGTTTCTCCAGTGTTTCTACGGGCGTTTGGGGTAGATTCATCATCTTGTAATCAGGATGGAATCGTAGAAAGTGTACAGAAGTATCGGCACCCAGTTCGTCATAAACAAATTTACAAAGTCTCCTAGCAGCTTCCAGATCATCGCCAACTTGAGGGATAATAAGGTCAGTGATCTCAACATGTATGCCCGTCTTGTCCCTTATTTCACGCAAAGTATCGAAGATTGGTTGGGGGTCCGGTACTCCAATGTATCGTCTGGTGAATTTACGCTCAGCGCTTCCCTTGAAATCAACAGTGATGCAATCAAGAAATTCTCTCATCATCTCCACAGTTTCAGGCGTATCATAGCCGTTTGAGACGAAGATGTTGAATATGCCATTCTTCCTAGCTATAACACCACAGTCCCTTGCAAATTCAATAAATATTGATGGCTGGTTGTAAGTGTAAGCAATCCCTTCGCAACCATAATGCTTAGCCTGCGCAACAACCTCTTCGGGCGTCATATCAACACCTTCAATCTTCCTCCTCTGGCTGATGTCATAGTTCTGGCAGTATTGACAAAGCCAGTTGCAGCCAGTTGTTGCAATAGAAAATATCTTGCTTCCAGGCATGTAGTGAATAACTGGCTTCTTCTCTATAGGATCAATATGTCCAGAAATCACCTTGCCATAAACCAACAAACGCAACTTGCCACTAACGTTGCCTCTTATACCACATAATCCTATTTTGCCCTCTGGTATAGAGCAATATCTTGCACACGCCGTACACTTTACTCTATCTCCATCTCGCTTGTATAGAATGGCTTCTCTGCCCAAAACTTCCTGCATTATGTTAGGAATATAGTCAATTTGTAATATAAGTTTTGATCAAAACTTGTTTTATATATGCACAAACTAGGTAAGGCATGCTGATCGCAGTTGGTACATCTAACATGATCAAAGTCGAAGCTGTGAAAGAAGCCTTCAATCACTTCTACAGTAATGTATTAGTAATTAACATTAGCATTAGCAACCTTCCACCGCAACCCATTACTCTGAACGGAACAGTTAACGGTGCAATAACAAGAGCAAGAACCGCACTTCAAAAAAACAAGGACACTGAGCTTGGTGTAGGAATAGAAGCTGGATTGATGGAAATTCCAGGTATCAATACTTATCTCAACATTCAGTTCGCAGCAATTATTGACCGGGATGAAAAAATAACTATAGGATCGAGTTCTGGCTTTCAGCTTCCGAATGAAGTTACTAAAATGATTTTGGCCGAAAGGATCGAGGTTGACAGAGCTATTGAATTTCTATATGGTATTAAGGATATAGGAGAAAAGAGGGGAATAATTGATCTTATGACGAAGGGTGCGGTAAGCAGAAAGGAACTTATAACAAATGCATTGATAATGGCAATTGCACCTAGGATAAGTGAAAAACATTGAGCGCTCCAGGAAATTTATGGCGCAAGATCTACGGCGCAATTGCAAAGAAACCTACAAACTTCTCTTGGGTCATTGACGGTATGCTTGCAGGCAGCGGAATGCCCACATCAAAAGAAGAACTTGACTGGGTGAGGGAGAGTGGAATCGAAGCTGTTCTGACATTGACAGAAGAAACCTTACCAGAGGAATGGTTGGATAAAATCGATTACCTGCACGTTCCAACCATCAATGGCGCGGCACCAGATATAGAAAATATCGAGCGAGCAGCAGATTTCATAGACAAAAATTTGAAAAACAATAAATCGACAATGGTTCATTGTGCAGCTGGTAGGGGTCGAAGTGGCACAATACTGGCAGCTTATATGATGAAGTTCAAGGGGATGGGCGCAAAGAATGCGATACAAATGATAAGGAAAATGCGACCAGGCTCCGTAGAAAATGGGTCTCAGGAGATAGCTTTATCTCTCTTTGACAAATATTTGAAAAGTAAGCAATAGCTATTCCGGCACCGCATCCGTAACTAACTTTCCACTCGCCACACTGATCCGGAAATTACCATCATTGAAGATCAGTATAAGCTCATTCTCTTTCTCTTCCACTTGCGCCAGCTCCTTGCCTTTGATGTTGGGGTATTGTGCACGATCCACTAGGAAGTTGCCATCTACAGCTTTGACAAACAGGTATCTGTTATCCTTGAAGATCATGGTAATTTCATTCCCCTTCTCCTCAACCTCCATCAGTTCCTGACCACGGATGCTATCATACTTTGCCATCACGGCAGGTAAAAGTAATGAGAATATATCTTTGACGCTTACACACAAACGATCTCAACTTCGTTTGATCTAGCCTCTATCTCAACTGGCTCTGTGTAAAAATGCTTTCCCCAAGAAGTGCTTACGCGGGCAACTATCTGGTGTGTACCCTTACCTATATTAGAACCCATCAATTCCGTCGAATAGCTTACGTCTAGTAGCAATGTTTTTGCCTCTTCAACATTATTAGGCAAAACAGGTGATTCATCCGATACTATCATAGCCCAGATTTTCTTGCTTGGCGGTGGCGGTAGTAGCTTTGGATCTCTACTCCAATAAAATGACGCTTTCCTTACAAACGTCACTGGTTCAACTATATCCCGTTTCTTTACAGATCCAGTCTGAATTCTGATTACGTATTTGATCAAGAAGGTGGTATCGTGTCTATTGTAAGCCTGGGTCCAATTCTGTTGGTTAAGTTCCTTCCTTATACGACCATCAACTCTGAAACGGAGGTCGAGCTTTAATGGCTCATCGAGTTTGATCCTGCTAGCTGAACATAAAAGCTTCACATCACTTAAGTAACTCGCATCTGGCATCCCGCCAATAAAGATGATAGCAAATATATCCTTACTCTCTCTCAACACACAATTTATATCACCATGCTTGAGTGATGCTAGGATATGGAAGCCACAGTTGTTGATTTTAATGATAATGAAGCGAGTATAAAAGTAAAGGAGGAGGACGTCTCGATACTGTACGTTCTGCAGCACGAACTCCTTCAAAATAAGAAGATAGAATTTGCCGGCGTTACGTTAAAGCACCCCCTGACAAAGGAATATGAGATGAGAATCATAGCAGGGAGCGGTAATCCATTGGATGCCCTTTTAGAATCGACCGAGAGGGCACACGATTACATCGAAAGTTTAACACAACTATTCAAAGAAGTCAAGTGATAATACTATGCAGTTCTGTCCCAAATGCAGTTCTAGACTGAAGGCTAAGCAGGGAGATGAGGGAAAAGGAGTAAAAATGATGTGCCCAAAGTGTGGTTATTCTACAGCTCAAGCGGACTCTGCTAGAGCAGCAAGTAAATCAAAAAAGAAATCTGCTGCTAAACAAGATGCATCGATTAAAGTTTTGGAAGACGCTGACGATGTGAAGACACTACCCACGACAAATGTTGATTGCCCAAAATGCAACAACAAAGAAGCTGTATGGTGGATGTTACAAACAAGAAGCGCAGACGAACCTACTACACAATTCTACAGATGTACTAAGTGTAGTCATACATGGCGTCATTATGCATAAAGGTTTAATATCATTTGAAACATTGCATATCTGCTTTGGCGCTAGTAGCTAAAACTAAGGGTCCAGATGAGTGGAAGGCTATAACTTCTGCTATATCAACACTTGTTGAAGAAGCCACCTTTGAGGCTACCAGCGAAAGCATATCATTCAGGGGTATGGACCCGAGTCACGTTGCACTTATCGATATACTGTGGCCGAATTCCGCCTTTGAAAGGTTCGAGTGCGACGGGGCGATAAAGTTTGGTGTTAGGGTAGACGAACTTTCCAAATTGATCAAAAGGGCTGACAAGAACGATAGCGTTGAACTCAGTATAACGGAGGAAAATATGTTAGTGGTAAAGATATCAGATGGCTATAAGAAACAGTATAAAATGCGGTTGATAGAGAGCACAGCTGGTTCAACGCCGTTACCGAAAATAAGTTTTAATGCCAAGATTGCGATGAGCATCGGTGCGTTCGATAAACTCTTGAGCGATATACAGGTTGTTTCAGATTATATATCCATAGAATCTAGTGCGGAAAAAGCCATCTTTTTGGGAAGGGGAGATGCTGGCGAAGCCGTTATTACCCTGGAATCTGGGAGTGAGGGGCTTGAGGAACTAAATGTCAAGGATGAGAGCAAGGCAACATACAGCTTGGAGTATCTAAGTAGCATAGTAAAGGCCATAGGTGCAAGCTCCGGCGGTGTGATTTGTGAGTATTCGAGCAAGATGCCGTTAAGATTGGAGTTCAGGGTTTCAAATGTAGGTAGGATTCATTTCTTCTTAGCTCCACGAGTAGAGGGCTAGCTTGTATCTCATAAAAGCGTCACGATTCCGCATGAATCCTAAGAAAGAATTTAAGGCAAGTAGCGTTAGCATTGCTCTGAATTGAAGATAGTAATGAAGTTCGGCGGCACATCCGTTGCCCATGCAGACAGGGTAAAGAAGGTAGCACAGCTTATCAAATTACATTCAAAGGGCAATGAAGTTGTAGTCGTAGTTTCTGCGGTCAAGGGGATGACCGATGATCTCTTGAAAATTTCTGAAAGTGTGAGAAAGAGTAGCAAGGCCGAGGTAGAGAGGTTTATTGACAGAGTTGCCAAGACCCATATGGATATAGCAAAAAATTCAACTACCAGAGCAAAAACGAAGAACGAACTCCGAAATATATTGAGAGGTATGATAAAGGAATTGGAAGATGTTTTGGGGGGCATGGTTTTGCTCGGGGAAGTAACACCGAAGTCGCAGGATTATTTGATGTCATTCGGTGAAAGACTTGTGACGCCGATACTCTGTTACGCATTAAAGGACATAAATGTCAAAGCAGATTTTCTTACTGGAAAGGAAGCGGGAATAATCACAGATTCTAACTATGGTGAAGCAAAACCACTTATGGATACTACTAAACTAAGAGTTTCGAATAGAATTACGCCAATGTTGAAGAATGGTATTACCCCAGTCGTGACTGGGTTTGTTGCAGCAGATCAGAACGGAAACCTAACAACACTGGGGAGGGGCGGCTCCGATTATACCGCTACGATCATAGCAGCCTGCATAAATGCAGACGAAGTGTGGCTTTTGACAGATGTAGACGGGCTTATGACAGCAGACCCTAGGATAGTAAAGAATGCAAAAGTTCTGAGGGAAGTATCGTACGCAGAAGCTATGGAGATGGCGCTCTTCGGTGCCAAGTACATGCATCCCAGAGCCCTTGAGCCTATACTAGATAAGGGGATACCAACAAGAATAAGGAATGCATTCAAGCCGGAAAATGATGGAACGTTTGTAGTTAAAAACTCAAAGGCTCATTCACGTCAGATAGTTAAATCTGTCAGTATGATAAGAAATACAGCACTGATAGATGTGAGGGGTGGTAGTATGGTCGGCGCTCCTGGCACAGCGGCCAAAATATTCGATATTATGGGCAAGAGCAAGGTCAACATAATGATGATTTCTCAAAGCCCTTCGGAGTCAAGCATATCCATGGTAGTTCGCAAAAACGATCTGGATAGAGCGGTAAACTCCCTTGAATTGAACTTGCTAGGAAAGGTGATAAAGACCATAAATGTTACTGACAATGTAGCAATAATTGCTGCCGTCGGTTCGGGGATGCGGGGAATCAAGGGCGTGGCATCGAGAATTTTTGGCTCTGTCGCAAAAAATAACGTAAACGTTATAATGATTGCACAGGGCTCCTCTGAACTTAACCTGGCATTCGTGGTAAACGAGAAGGATTGCGACGAGGCTGTGCGCGCACTGCATAAAGAGTTTGGTCTTAGCAGTGTTAACTAAGCGTGAGATTCAAAAGAATTAAAGGTAGTTATTTCAACATGATCAGAATGGCAAAAGGGAAGTTATACGTAGTGGGCATAGGTCCAGGTTACGGAGAGCATATGACTCCACGGGCAAAACAATGCATCGAAGAAAGTGATGTTATCATCGGTTACGAGACTTACATAGCACTGATTGAGAATCTGATAAAGGGCAAGAAAGTTCATGCATATGCAATGACGCAGGAAGTGGAGAGGGCGAACCAAGCTACAGAGCTGGCAGAGAGTGGCGGAGTGGTTTCGCTAGTATCAAGCGGAGATGCTGGTATATACGGGATGGCTGGCTTGGTTTACGAGGTTCTTGCAGAGAAAGGATGGAAAAGAGACAATGGGATTTACGTGGAAATAGTTCCCGGCGTTTCGGCACTGAACTCATGTGCAGCTCTAATAGGTTCACCGTTAATGACAGACTTTGCGGTAGTAAGCATGAGCGATCTCCTAGTTCCATGGGATATCATTATGCAAAGAGTGGATGCCGCAGCAAAGGGCGATTATGTCATTGTAATATACAATCCCCAGAGCAAGAAACGTGTGCACCAGCTGCGTGATACAAGGGATCTATTGCTCAAGTATAGGGAACCAGGCACGCTAGTAGCGATAGTCAAAGCTGCGTACAGAGACAACCAGAAGGTCATTATCACAGATCTTGAACATATGCTAGAACATACAGACAGTCTTGGGATGCTTAGCACCATAATAATTGGAAATTCATCAACATTCCTATACGAAGGCTTGATGATAAACCCTAGGGGTTACAAGTCGAAATATACTCTGGTAAAGGAAGAAGCGACAAAAGGATAAACTGGAAGCAGATTTAATATTATAATTTTATGCATTGGCTATTGCTTCTAAAATATCTTCTTTGCCTTTGAAATGTGCTCTAACAGGCTCAATTATTTTATTCAAATATTTAGCAACTGATAACTTCAAATCCTGCGGATGTAGTTTTTTGTTCACAAATGCTTCTTCTACTTCTCCGTAACTAGCAAATGCTACTGTTCCACCATACTTCTCAGTCCTCTCGACGGTAAACTCTTGATGCTCATGAAATATTATATATCGCGCAATTTCAAGAACGGGATTATTTTTAACTATACCCTCTGGACAAAACGCCTTACTCATCTTTTGGGCTATAGACTTCTCATCATCATGAATAAACACACTAGTCCATGGTTTTGATTTGCTCATTTTACCAGATACATTGGCATCCATGTCATTGTCCCCTTCCGGCACGATTTTTAGAGGCTCTGCAAGCCCAGGCAAGAGGTGATGATGCACAGCAACGGGCACCTTCCACCCCAACTTTGGAAATACTTCTCTAACGAGCATATGCACCTTCCTCTGATCTATGCCAGCGTGAACAATATCTAGATCCAAGGCCCATATGTCAGTTGCCTGCAAAGAGGGGTAAAGCAGCTGAGAGAAATCTAATTTGTCCTTTTCAGTCCTGCCCATAATTGTTAAAGCACGCATAGTTCTAGCTAGTGTTATTTGCTTGCTAAACCTTACCATGCTAGCCCAGTAATCACTTGTTTTATCGTATAAATCAGAACCTAGGATTACATTCACTCCTGGACAGAAAAATTTGAAAGCATCACTATAATAATTGGCTACCACCTTGATCATATCCCAGTTTCCTCCTAGCTTATCATTGATGTAAGTGTGCCAGTCAGCCAGGAAGATAGTACAATTGACACCCGCTTTTATGAAATCGTTGATCTTATACCCCGTCATTATCAAACTGCCAAGATGCAATAATCCAGAAACTTCCAAACCAATATAGTGGCGGGGGCCTGCATTAGTACTGAACAAATTAGTCAATTCATCTCTTGTCACAACTTCTTCGGTTGGCTCCTTTAATACCAGCTCTACTTTGCTTGGAGCATCCACAACATGGCTTGTGAATGTTCTGCTATAAATCTAAGCCTATGAGAACAATGTATATGTGTAATAATTTATTCAAAGAGAGGAAAGAAAAGTAGAACAAAGTTTTTCATCAACTGGGCAAAGTTACCAACAGTTTGAGAAGTTTAGCAAATTATGTGCTTCCTTACAACAACACGCATAACCAACGTTACCTATTATCAGGTTTAGACATAAGATAGAACGCATGTGAACTTATAATTACCGCGGAGAGGAACATCTTCGTTGCAAACACAAGACTCCAAGGCGTCTGTGGATTTGGGTAGGGTATGTTCAAAACATCTAGTCTAAATATCCCACTTAGCGCATCCGCGGTCACCAACGCATTCCATATGAAGAAATTGTATATCAGTTCATAGGATGTAACAACTGTAAGCGCAAGTGCAATCAGCCTAAGTATTGATTTATTGGTCTTAGAGAGGTTTTCAGTTTTACTTCTCCCAAGTCTAATTACACAGAACCAACCGACAACTGACACTATCATAAGGTAAGAAACTAGCTTGGCAAAACCCGGCATGGGAAATTCGGTGTTGACCAAAACTTCTCCTATCACAACCTTCCCAGTTGCCAAATATTCTATCAAACTTTCTACCAACGCATATGCTGTTATAATAATCATAATGGTAGCACAAATATAGAACACTATCTTGTAGACCCTTATGCTATTTTTCTCGTCACGCTCAACACTGGTTGGTTGCATTCATGTTTTCTAATCATGATCTAAAATATAAAATTTTCAGTAAATCTAATGCTAAACAGATTTATTTACCCATCCCAATTGCATCTCATGACTTCGTATTATACGATTAAGATCGATGATAACGTTTTGCGTTCGTATACTGGTATAAATCTATATTCCACAATGACCGATATGTGTCAGCAAAGATTATACTCTTGGCATCCTTTTACAGCAGGTTGCCTCAAAATTGCCTGTCAGTAAAGAAATACTGAAAGATCAGCCAACAGTTAGAGCTCTACGCAACTTCTATCGGCGCATAGGGCTCGATCCAACAAAGACAAGACCCTCGAGCGAGGCCCTAGTCAGAAGATTCATTGTAAATAGAACAATACCAAGGATAAACAATGTTGTCGATGCAGGTAACATGGCCTCTATAGAGACTTTGATTCCCTTAGGGAGCTACGATGCAAACAGAATAGTTGATGATGTTACGTTAAGGCTAGCAAATAGGGGAGAGGAATTCACAGACATTTCAAACCAAAAACATTTCTTGTCCGGGACGGAGATCGTGCTTCCAGATAGCAATGGTGTACTGCATATATTTCCACATCGTGACGCTTTTCGTACAAGAATTAATGAAGATACGAAGAAGGTTCTGATAGTTGGCTGTGGAGTACCTGATATAGAGAAAGAATTAACAAAAGCTGCTGTAGATCGGACTCGAACTGATAAAGGCATTTGGTGCAGAGGGATAAACAGATTCCAATAAACGAAACGATCTAGGAAAAAACATTATTAGCAAGGTCAGGAAACAAGCAGACCAGTGGTAAATGGACTTTAGACCACGTTTTATCTTACCTGTACACTGGTAAGCGCGGAAGCAACACCTACATAGCTAACAACGAAGAAATTCTAACAAATAACGCTTGATAATATATCATATTGTCTGAATTGTATTCAGAACGTCGACAGCATCCTCTGCTTATACATAAGGCTAGGCATAGCGGCAACAGGGAGGGCACCTAGATACTGTTTACAGTGTACACAAAACGCTTATAATATCGCTAGTGAAATAGAGTCGCATGCGATTAATACTGTACACGGGAAAAGGAGGAACAGGGAAGACAGTTTCTTCCTGTGCCACAGCTTTGAGAAGTGCAGAGCGCGGACACGCAACGCTGATTATATCAGCTGACCCAGCACATACCCTCAGCGACGCTTATGCGCAGAATGTCGGTGACGAGGTAACCCATGTATATGACCATCTGGACGCGCTGCAGATAGACCCTGTGAATGAAATGAACAAGCAGTATCAACAATTGCTCTCCTATATGGCATCACTCTTTTCGTCCAAAGGCATTGATGAGACCCTCGCTTATGAAATCGCGATGCTTCCAGGGATGACGCAACTGTTTTCATTACTAAAGATTGAAGAAATCAAGGATAAGGAGACGTATGATGTTGTTGTACTAGATATGATGGCATCGGGCGAAGCATTGCGCTACCTCTACTTTCCAAAACTAATTGGAAGTTTGAACAAACGTCTGATGAATTTAACGGGTTTGTTTAGTGGTATAGCAAGGATATTTGAACCAATTGCAAGAATACCAGCCCCAAGTTCTGCAATACTTAAAATAGAGTTTGAGCTGGTCGAAAAGCTGGAAAAATTAGCGGATATAATAAAGGACCATGATATAACAAGCATTAGGTTGGTCGCGAATCCAGACTCGTTCAGCATCGAGAATGCGAAACGTGCATTAATGTCAGCAAACCTATACGGAATCAATGTGGATATGGCAATTCTGAACAAGATTATGCCAAAGGTCGAAGAAGCATATTTTGCAAAATGGGCAGACTTCCAAGAGGGTAAGGTAAAAGAAGCAGAAGCAAACTTCTATCCCTTACCTGTGAAGAAACTCAAACTTTTTGAAACCGAATTGAAGGGAATAGAGATGCTCGAAAGGTATAGCAAAGAATTGTTTGATAATGAAGATGCTACACAAGTATTCTACAAAGGCGAGCCATTTAACTTCGAGACATTAGACGAATCATTCAACATGAAAGTAAAAGTGCCATTTACGGAAAAGGATGATTTTGACATAGAGCGGTTTGGCGACCAGCTGACTATAAAGGTTAGAAATGAAGTAGGTCAGTTGGTTAACATAGTGCCCCTTCCAGCTGCCACTATGGGCATGAAGATGTCCAAGGCAAAGCTGCAAGGAGACGAGCTGAATATACTGTTTGAGAAAGCGGTATAATCACTCGACCTTTACTTTTTCTCTAGTAGTTCCCGTCTCGCTTTCCATCAACTCTATGTATCTTTCTATACCCGCATCTAGTGATCTTGTCATTATTTGTGTTAGCCTAGCCAGCGAAAGCCCCATGGAGAGACCAGCATCAAGAGCTATCTTGGAGAGCAGGAACGGCAATTCTACCACTTGACCTTCCTTCTTTTCGCTCATTATTAATTATACGTAAAAGTTGCTGATAAATATTGCCTGGTTCAGTACTATGTAATGGTAAACTTCAGGAAGAAGGAGTCTGCGTTCTTAAATAAATATGAGATATGCCGGATGGCAACAGTTGGTAATGCCGTACCACATATTGTGCCAATTTGTTACATGCTCATAAATGGTCACTTTTACCTTGCCACAGATTACGATACTAAAAAATACAGGAATTTGGTGAAGAATAGAAGCATTGCACTTGTAATAGATGTTTATCAGCCAAACAAGGCAGTAGTTATACAAGGCGAGGCAGAACTAATTGACGAAGGAAAGGAGTTCAGGAAAGTTTATGGAAAGTTTTACAGAAAATTTGCTTGGGTAAGAGATACCCCATGGAACGAGAGAGAAGCACCTTTTATCAAGGTAAAGCCATTAGTGAAAATCAGCTGGGGACTGGAATGACCAATTTACTAGCCAAGTTTGCAGGAAAGGTATGTGAGATATTGATTCCGGTTAAACATGACATCTTCTACGGTGATGAAAACTCCAGTATAGCTTTATGCACATTATCTAGTATCAACATGCTTGACCTGTTCTCTAAATCAGAGTTGATGAGCAAAGTTGCTATTGCAGCAAGATTGTTCTCTGAAAACAAGGGAATAGAGACACTAATCAAGTATGTGCTGCAGAACAGGAGAATAAAATACATTATTCTGTGTGGAAAAGATACAAAAGGGCATCTTCCGGGGCAGGGACTGGTTGCACTGCAAAGGAATGGCATAGATGCAAAAGGCAGAATAATAGATGCGTGGGGAAAGGATCCAGTCCTTGATAGTCTAACACAACATGACATTGATGAATTTAGAGAACGCGTAATTCTCGTAGATCTGATTGGAACTACCGAAATAGATAGAGTTGCCCAAGAAATAACAAACCTAGCCAGAGTGTAATCTACTTCTTATGATTACTCTTGTACTATCGTTAACTCTTTTAGCCACATTCCCTTTACTAATGATCCGACCAACTACGTTTACTGAAGAGTAAGGTTTTATCTTATTGCCGGTGCTTATTGGGGTTGGACCAAAGAACAAACACAATGCATTTCCCTGTGGCCAGTAAGCAGCGTCCATCAAATCTACAACAGTTTTCGCATTTTCTATTCCGACCTTAACTGGCATTGGTTCAGTGTAAAGTTCATCGCCCCACCGGTTAATCATGACTTCTAAAGGCAACCGCTCCAGAATCGCCTTTACTGTTGCCGGTGCACTTCCTTCGTCTAATTCTACAATAACCTCTTGACAGAGGTCAGGAAATTCTACACTAATTTTAGGCCTGACCATGAGATGACAGACCTCATTGTATATATGAGATTTATGTTAATTTTTCTGGACCCACACAAGCTGCGTGCAATCCAAAAGGAATAAAATAATCACCTTAGAATGGAATACCATTCATGGCATTAGACATACCTCTAATCTTGGGCCTAGCTGGCATTTTCATTTTGATAGGATATGTCAGCGAGTACATATTCAAAAGGTTCGGCTTACCCGATGTTATAATACTTCTTGCCATTGGGGTGTTACTAGGACCATCTTTTGGCGTTATTGAAAGGGCAGATATAATTGATTTCGCCCCACTTCTTTCTGCACTGGTCATAACGATAATTCTCTTCGATGGAGGCCTTAACATGAATTACAAGCGTGTGCTAAAAGGAAGCGGTAGGGCTATAATACTTGCTGCAACTGGCGTTGTCCTTACAATGATAACAACAATGTTAGTAACAGTCGCGATGCTTGGCTGGGAACCAGGGAGTGGACTTTTGATGGGCGCAATAATCGGTGGAACCAGTGCAGCAATAGTGATCCCTCTCGCAAACAAAGTTACATCAAACCAGAAGACATCAACACTACTTTCGCTTGAATCAGCTTACACTGATGTGATCGTGATCATGGCCGTATTGGCTATAATCCAGATCATAGCGATACAGTCGAATCCTGACGTTCTTAGCTTCGTCAGTAGGGGAATTGTCAATGGATTTCTTATCGGTGCAGCCATTGGCATTATAGCTGGTCTTGCTTGGATGCGAGCACTAATCGCAATGAAGACAGCATATGAAGACATTCTTACTCTGGCTATTGCATTCGTGTTATACGGAGTTACTGAGTTTCTGGGAGGAAGTGGTCCTGTAGCTGCACTTGCCTTTGGTATAACTTTTGGAAACGCAGCAAGGATATTCCGGTCATTAAAGCACGAGCTCCCTCATGTGAGAGACACAACCATCGAAGTCTCTGCCAAGAAGTTCCACTCTCAGATCTCATTCATGGTGCGAGCAATTTTCTTCGTTTTCCTAGGGTTGATAATCTCTGTAAGCACCACAGGCATTATAATAGCAGGGATAATCATAGCGCTAACACTTTTCTTCGCAAGGATTGGTGCATCATGGATCAGCACGTACAAGGATCAGGAGCTCAGGAAGGATATGTGGCTCATAAGCTTCATGCTGCCCAGGGGTCTTGCTGCTGCAGTAGCTGCCCAATTACCGTTGCTGTATAACATCGAGGGAGCATCGGTATTTACTGATATTGCCTTTGTGGTCATAGTTGCTACGGTTGCAATTACTGGTATAGGAGTTAATACAACCAAGCTATCAAGTTCCTTATGGCCCGCATTGAAGACAGCTACAAGTTCGATCGGAAGAACTGAGATATTCAAGAAATCAATGGTATTCACAGCAATAGGATTTGCGGTAGTTGTGTCTGGAGCATTTGCCTACAACGGTGTTAGTGGCGGTGAACTATTCGGTAAATTTACCCCAACAATTGAACAGAGCAGAGTATCAGATCTTTCCATCAAACCTGTAGGAACAGATAGAACATACTTCTTCGACAGTAGCTCTACAGAGGATAACGCAAATCAACAGTTTGGAACTAGTATCATTCTTTCGTATAAATGGGATTTTGGTGATGGTTCTACAAGCAACCAACAACAGGTAATACATCAGTACGCAGAAGGGGGTATTTACGTAGTGAAGCTTACAATAACTAGAGAAGATGCGCGTGTATATTCAGAAAATATGGTTCTCACAGTCCAGTAGTTGATCTGCACAGCATATAGTCAATCCGTTTTTTGAATTGAGGAATTAGAAAGGGTAGTTTCCGGAAAAACAATGATGGAGTTACAAATTTCACCACGTCACTCTAGATAATTTGTCATTTCACTCTTTATTTCTGCCTTGTAAAATATGAACAATGACGCAGTCAACAGTGGACTACTTCCAAAAAATAATAGATGAGCATTTTGCACGGGAGAATCTCATAATGAAAGAGATGCTGGAAGCAGATCTTTCGAAGGAAGAATGGATCGAACTCCAGAATTTCATAAGGGCGCATTCTCATAGCAAGTTCGTTAGGCAAATCAGACGGTACAACAACTAGCAAGATCTATTGACCTCAAGTCAACTTTTCGGGTAGGAAAGTTTAATAATTAACCACAGTTATCAAGAGTATATGTCCAAAGAAGAAAAACTTTCTAGAAGAGAGACAGGTAAGGTAAGAGGAGGCAAGTTAAAGGAGATAGCGCTCTCAGAAAACAACACGTTCAGCGAAAGAATGAGAGCAATTGATCTTCTTGGTGAACTTGGTGATGATGCGTTTGAGGTGCTTTCTGATATTGCGTCAAAGGGGCTTACCTACAGTGAGAGAATGAATGCTCTCGACATGCTGGAGAAGATTATTAAGAGCCGTTAAATTCTTCCTTGTTTATTCCTGAACTTTATTTAATGCCAATATATTCTATAATTGTGGACAGAGTGTATCTCAAGAAGAAGCAGATGGTCGCACGCTTCATAAAGAAGCAAGGCAATGTCGATCATGCAAGGATTTTGAATGAAGTAAATATTGATTACGATACGCTCATGAGAATATTATCTGATCTTAGGCAAGAAGGCAGGATAAAATGATCTCTAGGAAGGAACCAGACCCTTCTTGTTAAAGTACTCCAACACCAATAATTCTGATGCAACTTCTACTATCGGTCTTGTTATATCACCAACACTATTTACAATATCACCAACTTTTCCTGACCATATGGATGCGAATGAGAGCAAACAATCGGAATAGGCGTTCAAGGTAACCATTGGCATCATAGGTGGTTCTCGCGCCTTTCCTTCAGAATAGAGCTTCTTCCACCCATTATCTATATACCAGTTTCGCAAGAACTGCTTGCTAAAATCTTGAAAGTGTTTCGGTTCTTTCTTTACCTCATCGATCACAGCAGATACTTTTGCAGGATCAAGACTCCATCTACTCTGATAAAAGTCGACGAACCTTTCTATCACGCTAAAATCTTTTATTTGGAGTAGGTACCTGTCTTCTTCAGGATTTCCAAAAGTGTCAGCTAGCCCAACATTACCATCTGAATCCACAAATAATTCATACTTACCATCTGCTCTTAGCAACTCTTTCTGCTCTGCATACTTAGAAATTAGAGGAATACATTTTTTTATCATCTCCTGCCCTTGGTCCCACTGCTCATCAGTTAGTCGTGACCTTTTTTTTGCCTGTTCTTCCGTTAACGGAATATCACCACTCTTGTCGTATTTTGTAGTGTATGCCAACTTGAAGTTGCCATGATCTGCGCTGGGAATAATCTCTCCTCCCTGGGGCATCTCAGTAAAGCCATAATCGTTGAAGTTCTTCTTACGAGCCTTGAAATCACGTAAAAGCGAAGATCTTGGATGCAAATAATAGTTGAAGACAACTTCCAGATCTACAACTCTATTTCTAGCACCAACTTCGATCTCATCGGGCTCCCTTGGGAATCCATTCTCACCAGGAACCCTAACCACGTATATCTTGCAGCCATCTTCGGTTGACTCTATGAAACAAGTTCGTATGTCATGGCTCTTGGCAATCTCAAAACTCTTGTTGATTATATATCTCATAGCTAGGCCTTTGTTCTTGATATCAAAGGGCCACTTGCCCTTTACCTTGTAATCAAAAATTGAGAACGAATCCTTTGGAATGAAGTAGCCTATTCCCATCTCATTCTCCCTTGGCAATTTTTCAATCACAATCTTCTTTGCGGACCCTTCACGAGTGAACATATGCCTCATTATAGAAAGTTACCACTCTAACATTAAAAGTATTTCAGCATGATCCATCGTATTTTTACTGATAACTTAAGATCACCAATTATGGAAAATTTTCGTCAATCGTAACTAAGATAAGCCAGCAAATGGATTAAAACAACCGATTCATAATAATCTTGTGGGAGGGGCGGCACCAACAACCCATGACATCTTTGCCATTCTTTCTGATGAAATTACACTACAGATGCTGAAGTCAGCTTCAACGGGCTTCCGTGCTAGGGGGAACACTGCTGGAAGGCTAAAGATTACAAAGAAGCAGTATTCCACTCGACTTCATAAGCTTGTAAGTGCAAACCTTGTCCATAAACGCCATGGCATTTATGTTCTTACGGCGCTTGGAGAGATAGTTGACAAAATAATACTGAAGGTTGCAGATGATATTATCTCGAATTACTGGAAGCTGAAAGCGATAGATTCGTTTGCCAAGAAGGAGATGCCAAAAGAGGAGAGGCGCAAAATAATAGATTCACTAGTGTCAGATTCCTTGATCAAAGAATTCTTGTCATAGTTTTAAGATTTATAACCCAAAAGTACAAAACCACGCTGTTGCCAATCCCTGGACCAGAATTTAATGCAGTAGAAGATCCGGTTCACGTGATCAGAGCATTTCTAAAGAGGAACAACAAGGATGCATGGGTGCCAGAGGAGATAAGCGAGCACACTGGTATAGATATTACTACCGTGTATCACATATGTCAAATGTTACGCGCTAAATACGTTGAATCCGCTGCAAAGGGGGATCACTTTCCTATACGATCCATAGAGAGGCTTGGTCAGACATATTTCAAGTGGACACCAAGAAGCAAAAAGTCAACACGCAAAGACTAGTAAAAAGCATTTTACAAATCTATAAATTCAGGGTGTTTGGTTTGTGTATCAAATATTACTACTGTCGCTTTACCTCCAAATCCATGCGCTGTCCCAGGATTAAGAACCAACGTATTGCCAACCCTTGTATTTTCTAATGAATGAGTATGTCCATAAATTACAACATCATATTTTCTGCACTCAATTAATGCATCTTTCAGCTGTGGCTCAGTTCCATGATAGACTGCAAATTTTATACCGTCCTTCTCCATCTCACAGAAATCACCTTTAATCTCTCCCCCTATTTGGCTAAAGGCCTTAATAAGTCTGAATTTGTCTCCATCATTGTTTCCAAATATGCCAGTCAATTTCAGCCCCTGAAATGCTTTAATGGTTCCAGGGTTGACGTAGTCACCTACATGAATGACAATGTCTACCTTATTATCTTTGAATAATTGAACAGCTTTCCTAATGTTATCAATATGGTCATGTGAATCTGATATTATGCCGATTTTCATAACATCAATTAGTTGTAAATCTAGGTAATAGATTTTTCTACAACTAATTCAAATAATGGCCCCCCGTTGTGAGAACACGCTTTGCAACAACTTCTTTGCCTGAAGATGTCTAATTCAATAACACTATAATCGCATTATGCTGATTCAACCCACTCTTTGTTGTAGATAGGAATCAAGGTTTATTTAAGAGATGTATTGCCTCTGCTCTGTGTTTGTAATTGGTCAACAAACTATATGCAATTATCGCTGCCATCGCAGCTGCGATAGTTGTGGTTGCAATTTCACTTGCATCATCAGCTACAGATGACACGATCGATGTTGTTAAGAATATGAATTCTGAATCAATTGCTAAAGATTCCAGACTAGCCATATTCTCTACAGGTTCCCCTATTCTGGGTTTGCCACACGCACCAGTAACAATGATAGAATATGGGGACTATCAATGTCTCAACTGCAACAGATACTTCCACAACACAGAGCATGATATATTGCAAAATTATGTCGATACCGGAAAACTGAAGATTATCTTCATGGACTTTGCGTTCATAGGTCCTGATTCTGTACTTGCAGCACAGGCAGCCCACTGTGCCGAAGACCAAGGCAGGTACTGGGAGTATCACGACGAACTTTACTCTAACTGGGATGGAGAAAACACGGGCTGGGCAAGCACACACAATCTGAAGAAGTTCGCAGCCAAGATAGATCTTGAACACAACAACTTCAATGAATGTTTGGATAGTGGGAAATACGCTAGAAAAGTCCAGAATAACATGAACACAGGAAGACAGCTGGGAGTCACAGGAACACCAACATTCTTCATATTGGAGTCTAGTGGTGAGGTGCAAAAGATCGTTGGAGCACAGCCATACTCAACTTTCAGTGCTGTGCTAGATTCAATGCTCAAGTAAAATACATGAGTGAACAACTATGCAACAACTCTTCATATTTGACCTTCACAACACACTGGTGAAAGATAACGATCTTGTAGTTGTTACTGCAATGAATTCTGTGCTAGCAGAACGTGATTTGAATGTACGGGTGGATGTAGAATATGTTAGACACTACCAAGCCACACTGAAACCTTTCTCGAGTTACTTCCGTAATATTCTGCCTACAACGCCAGAAGAGATAATAGAGGAGATGACGGCCGCTACAAAAGACAAATGCGAGAAGGTTCTGATTGCAAAATACGTCAAGAAGATGGAAGATGCAGAATACGTTTTAAGTGAAATAAAGAAAAGGAATGATTTAATCTATGTTCTTTCCTTTAGCATGATAACTTCTATAGACATTTACCTAAATGTCATTGGCCTTGGCAAGCATATCGATAAGCGAATTGGTATAGATAGCGCTCAAGAGATACGTGCTGGCGGCGATGCTGGAGAGATAAAAGCTTCATTGATAACGAAACATCTTGACAACACAATCAGATATGATAGAACCTTTATGATTGGTGATTCCGTCTCTGATATGAAAGCTGGCAGGTTGCTAGGGGCGACTAACATTTACTTCACTGGAACTGGAGAGCAGCTTGATATAGCGCATTATTCTATCGACAAACTCTCAGAAATAATTAAAATAGCGTATAACAGCTGATCCGGCAATGGTCAAATCATTATTACTTGCAAAGACAAAACAGTTTAGAATAATTATTTAGGGTAGTTAGTATGAGCAGCAAGGCGAATCAGGTATCTAGATTGGAACTCTTCCTTGAAATAGTAAAGGCATTTGAACTCCAGGCTAATGTAACAGAAGAGATTAAGGGATTAACGGTAGACGTCTCTAAAGATGAACTAAGTTTGAAGGTAATTTTTGGAGACTTTAAGAAAGTTAGAATATGGAAGAAATTTGCTTTCGCACCCACCAACATAATGGAAGAGTACAGACGAGCAGAGGAATTGCTTAAACCCCTCGCACACGCGTTCAACATAGAATGGCATGTATTAAAGAAGAAGATTGCAACCAAGTGGCCCCTTGAAAGCCAGACTGACCAGAATTTTCTGCTGGAGATTGTACTGGATAATCTGGAGAAGGATCAAGAATTCCTAAAGAATCTCCTTGCAGATGAGAATAGAAATTATTTTGTTAGAAAGTCCATACCCTACATGATAAATGACTGGCCAGAGTTCACGAAGCAGAAAAGCAGTAAATTATTGAAGCTGCTTGATGAAGTTGCTAAATGATTAACTCTGGTCTTACTATAAATTGCTCTTATAGCGCGTTTAATCCTTGTCATGCCATACTTGCTCTTCAAGGAAGAACCATACATTACTTCTTTCGACGAACTCCTGAGAGAGAAGAAGGCGATATTATGGGATGGCTCCAGAAAAAATCCAGCACTCACACTTTAACACTTAGGATCGTAAAGAAGATCACCTCATTTTATACTATCATAAAGGCATGGAAAAGGCAGTATGAGAATTTATTATTTATGTAGTTGCAGATGCCACAAGAACCTGCCACGGGAACTCTATTTTATTACCTCGCAAGAACTTTTCAGTCTTCTCCTTTGATTCAATTCTTATTTTGTCAAGTATTAGACTATCGAAAGATTCTAGTCTATGTCTAATCGCATTGGCAGTAGACCGCATGAACTCCCTCCAATAATCATCAAAGGTTCCAGCATTGTAAGTATAGATGTAGCTTTTTATCTCAATATTCTTTAAATTACACTTTTCGAGTTCTCCTTTCAACACATCACATTTGCCAAATCTGTATGGATTGGGTGTGCCTGGTGGGCGTATGTCAGGAATGTGATGTAGAATAGAGCTTGAAATCGAAGTGAAGTATGGGACGTTTTCCTCAGAGCCGTGAACAGAAACAGCAACTCTACCATTCTTCACGAGAACCCTCTTAATCTCTGCCAATGCTTTTTGTGTATCTGGAAAGAAAAAAAGTGCGAACTGGCTTAAAGCAACATCAAAAGATTGATCAGGGAACTTTAGATCCTCAGCATCCATTTGAAGGAGTTCTACATTATGTGAATTGTTCAACTCTTTCTTAGCAATCTTCAATGCCCCAGATGATATGTCAATGCCAACTACTTTGCCACTCTCACCGATCTTCTTAAGAGCCTCTATGGCAACAATTCCAGTTCCTGTTGCAATGTCCAACACCCTATCTCCCTCACGCAACTTTGCTGCCTCTGTAAGTTTCTCTAAGCTCTTGAATGGCCCGACTCTTGGTGCAACATAATGTTCATGATAAATACAAGCTTTTTCATTCCAGTCCTTTCTAACTTCCTCCTTGTACCTGATAGGGTCGAACTCTTTGTTCAACAACCCATTTGTGAGCACGCGCCTATAAAATTCTTCAACTGTTTGTTCCATGCTTAAATTTGCACATCAACCGAGACGGTATCCGAAAATTTTAAAAGATCTAGATATTCGAAACACCATCGAAGCCCAAACGAAGGGCCGGTCTGATCTACAGTTCTGCTGCGATCCGCTTAAACACCACAGGCATTAAGGTTATTATTCTAATTATATAATTAGTGGTCAATTGCCAAATCTGCTAAAACACTACAAGCGCATTCATCCAAGTTGCAGCAACAAGGAGATAACAGATCTTATTAACGCGATAAAGGAGAACAAGTATTGGAACGTTCTTCCAAATGAAAAGAATGCAGTTTACGTTGTTGCACTCACACGAGCACGTATAAAGTTCAACAAGGACAATATAGTTCGGGTCACACATTTTGGCAAGATATTGGTGGATAGAGAAATAGCAAAGTTCTGTAGCCGTGGCAAGGTACTGCTTGCAGTAAGAGAAAACTCACATTACAGAGGCAGTTACATAGTCACATGGCCAGCGTTTCTGAACATCATGCGCACAAGACCGGATTTGTTCTATAAAGCTTTGACCAAAAAAGACATTAAAGGGTTGATAGGTGTCAAGCAGGCACTAGAGATAATCAATGGATAGTTAAGGCTTTTAATGTTAATACAGAGACGATCAAGTATGTCAGACGATTATCAGAAATTTTCAGAAGAACAAATCAGGCATGAACTTGCGAAGCTAGAGGGATGGATTATTGCAAATGGAAAACTCACCAGAACTCTCGAGTTCAAAGATTTCAATGAAGCATTTGGCTTCATGACGAGGGTTGCAATGGAAGTAGAAAAATTAAATCATCATCCAGAATGGTTTAATGTTTACAACAAGGTGAAGATCGAACTGGTAACGCATGATGTTAATGGTATAAGCAACTACGATTTCAAGCTGGCTAACATAATCAACAAGTTGGCAGGAAATAAGCCATAAAGGTATAATATTACGCCAACTATGATGCAAACATGGGCAAATTAGAAGGCAAAGTTGCGCTTATCACCGGTGCAAGTGGTGGTATGGGACGTGTCACTGCATTAAAATTTGCTAAAGAAGGCGGTAATATTGTAGTACACTACTCTAGTTCTGAGGATAATGCGAAGAACATAGCGGAAGAGATCAGGGGCATGGGCTCAAAAGGGTTGATAGCGAGGGCAGATGTTTCCAAATACGATGAGGTAAAATCGATAGTTGATCTTGCAATAAGAACATTTGGGAGAGTAGATATCGTAGTTGCTTATGCGGGTTTTCCAGCTAAAAAAGAGTACTGGCATACGGATCCACTAAATCTTACGGACGAAATGTTGGACGATCCGTGGAATACCGATCTCAAAGGATCGTACCATTGCATAAAGGCTATTGTTCCATATATGAGAAAGCAGAGAAATGGGAAGATAATTCTCATAAGTTCAACGCCAGGCGTTTCGGGTGATCCTATAGGCCTAGGGTTTACACTTGCGAAGACAGCTGTAAGGGCATTAGTCCGCTCGCTGGCTCCAGTATTGGCGCCGGAGATATTGATCAATGCAATTGCACCGGGCTCTGTTGGTACAGAAGCAAATCTCAGGAATTATACAGAAGAACAGAAAAATGAATTGATGAAAGCTATCCCCTTAGGAAGGTTTGGCAGGCCAGAGGAAATAGCTAACCTTGTAGTCTTCTTGGCTTCAGATGATTCCAGTTACATTACCGGTCAGACTATCATTGTTGATGGCGGCGAGATCAGACTTTAGTTTCATTCTAACACTTACAGTTACTTTCTTAAATAACAATTTCTATTTTACCTCATGCATATGTATATCAAATTGCTGGAAAGGATAATATCTCGGTCTGGTCCCAGCAGGATTCTTTCTTTTAACACTGCACATGTATTAAAATCCCTTCAATTATTGCAGAAGAATGAATACGTAAGTCGTGCGTTTCTTGTAAAGGCACTTGGTTTGGGAGAAGGTTCAGTCAAAACGCTGATAAAACATCTTAAAGCAAACAAGATAATTGAAACAAGAAAGGCTGGTTGCTGTTTGACCAGCAAAGGCAAAAAATTATCAACCAATTTGCATTCTGCGTTACCGGCCGAAGCTGAGATTCCACTAAACTCTATTACTATGGGTAGTTACAACCATGCTGTTTTATTACGAGATTATGCCTTCGCGGTTACAAGTGGTATAGAACAAAGGGATGCGGTAGTAAAATTTGGAGGAGTTGGGGCTACAACATTGCTATTTAAAGACAATAAATTCATGATGCCCAAAGGCAGCCATGACTGTTTGAACAAGGAACCCACCATACGAGACCTGCTATTGTCAAGGTTACAGCCGAGGGACTATGATGTCATAATAATTGGAAGTGCTTCGACTAAAATAACCGCCGAACTTGGTGCAAAGAGTGCTGCGTTGTTTACGATTGCAACTCACGAGAAACAGCATTATTGAATTAATGTTGGGCATTATTGCAAGGTGACACCATTGAACACCTGACAGAAGATGGCGTTGTTTGAACAGAAATCAAAAATCATTTACTTATATATTGGACAAACCATCCTAAACCTTAAATATTCTATAACTAATTCCAATTTGGAATGTCAACAAGGCAGGTAAGTATCGAAAGTGTAAGGGTGCCTGCACTTGCAATAGGCATTCTACTTACAACACTATCATTCGGAATGTTCATAGTTGGATACGATCAGGGACATTTGTTCAGCATCGCGATGGGCGAACAAGCATTCGAAGATCTTTACCTGCATGAATTGTATCATGATATGCGTCATGCAGCGGGCTTTCCTTGCCACTAGGAAAGTGATATAATTGAGGCTTGCAGTTTTCATAGGCACAGCATTATTTGCAGGAGTAATTAGCGGTTTAATCCATGGTGGCATCAATCTATTTGTAACGGAACCTTTTATCGATCAAGCAATCGATCTTGAAATCGAAAATGCTACTGCAGATGGCGAAGACGTTGGTTCTCCTGAGGAGATTGTACAGTACAGAACATGGCAGAAGGGCGGTCAGGTATTAGCTGGTGGCATACTAGGACTTTCATTGGGTTCTCTATTCGCTCTCGTATACGCATTTTCATGGTCTTCTCTACCCGGTTCAAATGGCAGGAAGAAGGGACTGTTCTTGGCAGCTATTATGTGGTTCACGATCTTCCTGATACCGTTTCTAAAGTATCCCGCTAACCCTCCAGCAATTGGCGATCCAGAGACCATTTACTACAGACAATCCTTGTACTTGGTTTTAATAGTAGCCTCAGGTTTGGGTTCATTAGGATTAGCATTTATGTACAAAAAACTACATGGCAGAAACTATAGAAAGTTCGCGGTACCTGCATTGTATGCGTTTTACATTTCAGTTGTATTTGTTATTATGCCTACAAGCCCAGACACGTTAACCACAACAACTGATCTAGTTAATAATTTCAGGATTGCAAGTGCTTTAACGGTAACTCTGTTCTGGTTCTTACTTGGAACAATATTCGGTAGCTTCTGGGACAGATTTAGACCTCACATTAGAGTCACAAGCAAGGTTTAGCTCCTTTTTTGCGAGCAACTTTAAACGGATATCATAAAATAACAATTCATAAATTTCCAAGTACTATAAAGATTTTTATAATCTGAATTAGGGTTTACTTTGAAGGTTTGGGCAGATTTGGTGGTTGACAATAAAGGAATTATCACATACATCCGAGTCTTGAAGGATGATCTTTCTATCTTCAAGATAAACGCAGAGAATGGTCCAATTCCTGACTTCAAGGCGGGCCAATTTGTCACACTTGGCTTGCCGGTCAAGAGTGAAGGAGGAAAAATAATTAGGAGAGCCTATTCTATTGCCTCACCCCCCGAACAGAAAAAGTATTTTGAACTTTACATTCGCTGGGTAAAAAAACCCGTACCTGGGAGACTTACAACTGAGCTTTTCGAGAAGAAGGAAGGGGATGAGATTTACTGGATAAAACCAACAGGACCTTTTGGAATTCTAGACAAAAAATCCGATGGAACGCAAGACACAAGACGTATAGTTATGATTGGAGGAGGTACTGGGCTTGCTCCATTCACCAGTTTTAGTTTACATCTAAAAGCAAGAGGTGACAAAAGGGAGCTCGTGGTTTTACATGGTGCAAGTTACGTTGACGAACTTGGTTATAGGGAACTGCTGTCACAATTGGAAGAGGAGAGTATAGACAAGGGACGTGATAAATGGAATTTCAAGTATAGAGCAAGCATAAGCAGACCCGATGAACATCTAAACAGATCCTGGGGAGGACATAAGGGAAGAGTCGAGACGTTTCTAAAACCAGATAGTTCAGGCAAGTCACCCCTTGAAGAGCTTGTTGGTGAGAAAATTACGCGAGAAAATACCATGTTCTACCTTTGTGGTTGGCAAGGAACTATTGACGGTGCGATGCAGTACCTTGGTCCGAAAGGATTTGTGGAAGAAAGGAAGAAGAGACCTGATGGCTCCCATGACATAAGGTATGAATCCTATGGTTAAGTGTAAAGTTTTATTCTAGAACTGTTATTGGATTGAATATCAAAAGCCTATGTGTTGGTAAATATAGATGCAGCGTCTGACGAGGATGCTTTCCAAGTTATTAAAAATATGGCTGACATAGAAGAATTCCATATAGTTCTAGGAGCTGCAGACATAATCGTTGAAATCGATGTAAGAGATCCTAATGCTGTACAGAACGTTATCCGTGAAAAGATGAGAAAGATACCGAAAGTCAGATCGACCCAGACTATAACAGTTGTAAAATAGTTAACATCCAAACAACATTGCCCACTCTTCATCACCAAACTCGCTAAGGCTGCAGAGGTTCTTCATTATGATACCGTGGTCTGCGAAGAGCAGTTCTGCGTTAAGCAAAGCACCATCACAATAAACAACAGCAATCATCGTATCATAGCTATCATTCATCTGCTTGCCATCTTGATCCACTAGTACTGCTGAACCTCCTGGGCATATTGCAGATGTGAACTTTGCAGCCTCAGTATAACCAGGCTCCCCCCTGTCTGGTGCGTCAACAAGTGCAAGGCTAATTCGCTTTCCATCAACATCTAAAGTATCACCATCAACTATCCTAGTGACCCTTCCCTCGAAGCAGGCACCAACACCTTTGCATGGATATGTGTGATTCAAAGAATTGAAAGTATAAGAAGTGTGAGCATAGGAAAGCGGTATTGGGTCACCGATACTCCTCCACACAAAAATTTCAACAGTGTATGAATCCTGCGCTTCGATTGTTAAATGATACATTATCGGGAGTGATTCCCTTGATTGTAGCATTGCCTCTACCCATGCAAGTTGCGCCGTATAACCATTGGAATCTTTGACCTGCACTATATACACAAAATTTTGTTTAGCATCAGTATTGTTTGTAAGTAATGCCTGGATCGTTCCATCCTGATCCATCATAGTAAGATTTGCTACGCTTATCGATTCACTTATGCCCTGTGTATATGACTGGTTAGCAAAGACGATCAACAGCGTTAGCAACACATACCATTTTGGCATTAGCACCAATTTCTTAATGCTACTTAATAATATCTCTTGATGCTCCTTTAGCTTGTTGCAGCTTCACAATTTCTTTGAAAGCACAAACAGCTATCGAGGCTTAAATAAGAGTTGCATAAAATACAATGCGAAAACGAATTTTTGGGGGCGTATGTTAGTATGGCAGACTGCCAGCCTCGGGAAGACCTCGGGACCGCTGGAGGTCGCCGGTTCAAATCCGGCCGCCCCCATTAACCAAATTACTGTTGAACTATCTCCTCAACAATTTGTTCAACTATATTATAGCTGCTATCGCGTAGACGCTCTAACTGTTTAATAACCTACTTTTCTGACTCCTCTCCCTTGAAGACGGGAATTTCCTTGGCCAGTCCATGTGCCAGAACATAAATGGTTGTATTGGACCGCTTGGGAAAATTCCTATTTCTCAGACGTGCTTTTCTATGAACTTACTAATTTGTTCCAACACCATTGAATAGTCTTCATTCTTCCATTCCTCAGAATAATTTTCTTCTAAAATTTTAAAGGCGTCAGCTTCCATGCAATATCATTCATGGCCCGCCCCCCTGAAATTAAGCTTCACAAATATCACACAAGTTTGAAACTTTTTATAACTGATAAGGTTTCTTGTTGAAAGATGCAATTCAAGGAGTTCAGCAATGTATGGTTCGATGGCGAGATAATAAAATGGGAAAACGCTAAGGTCCCTATAATGACTCATGCGATGCATTACGGCACAAGTGTCATAGAGGGCATAAGAGCATATGCTGCGAAGGACAACCTATACATCTTCAGGCTTGCAGATCATATGAAACGCCTACGTAAATCTGCAAGCGTTTACTCTATCGATGTAAAATATAACATAAAGGCACTTATCGATGCTACGGTTGAGGTTATAAAAAATAACCAGATCAAGAGCTCATGTTACGTCAGGCCCATAGCGTTTGTAGGTTTCCATGGCATAGATCTTGCGGTGACTGAAAAATCACCTTCACATGTGGCTATCCTTTTATTCACATTCGATCAGTATCTAAACTCAAAGGGGATAAGGGTTTGCATATCCACATGGAGACGTATAAACGATCTATCCACACCGCCCATAGCAAAGGCTGGTGGCAACTATCTTAATTCTGTTCTTGCAACTCAGGAGTGCAAGAGGAATGGCTACGATGAAGCAATAATGCTGGACAATTACGGGATGGTGAGTGAAGCTCCTGGGGAAAATGTGTTCATAGTTAGGGAAGGAAAGATCTACACACCTCCAGTATCCTCTTCAGTACTGGAGGGAATAACCAGAGACACCACAATCAGTATAGCAAAGGACATGGGTTACGAATTGATTGAACGTACAATTCCTAGAACAGAACTTTACATGAGTGACGAAATATTTCTTACGGGAACAGCAGCCGAAGTTACGCCAGTAATTAGTGTGGATGAGCACAGAATCGGTGATGGTGTAGAAGGACCTATCACAAAAATTTTACGCGATAGGTATTCCAAAGCTGTTACAGCCGATATAAAGGAGTACATGCACTGGCTTGTACCTGTTTGGTAGTAGCGATGGTAAAAATAGCAGTAGTAGGGGTTGAGGTATGGGAAAAGAACTATGCAGACGCTCTATCAAAACTTGATGCATTAAGCGCAGTTTACGGCACTGATGCAAGTAGGGTAAAAAATTTTGGCGACAGGTACCATGTTAATTCATACACGTCTATAGAGGAGATGATTAAAAATGAAGAACTAGATGGAGCAATAATAAACACTCCTGCTTCTACACGTTTCGTGGTAGCAAAACAATTCATGGAGCATCGAATTAACGTTCTGGTCGAAAAACCTATGGGGGTTTCATCTTCTGAATGTGAACAGATGTATACCATAGCGAAGCGCAATAACGTTATTCTTACTGCTGGATGCCTAGAGCGTTTCAACCCAGCAGTTAAGAACGTGAAGGAGTTTATTTCACAGAAAAAGTATGGGGATATGCTTAGGCTAGAATTTCATAGGGAGAACAGATTGCTTGTAAATATTCAAAATATGGGAATAATACACGATACTTCTGTGCATGATATTGATGCAGCGCTATACCTTTTTGATGATAAACCGCACATGGTGGTAGCTAGAGCTGGAAGTGTAAGTGGAACACAAGAGGATTTCGCAGCTATAGTTCTTAGTTTCAAAGATCAGAAGATAGCATTCATAGCATCAAACTGGATTACACCGAAGAAGATTTGCCAGTTTGCTGCGGTATGCAAAGATGCAATTATGACGGGTGATTTTATAACACAGGAAATAAAGATAGATCAGGGGGAAGATACTTTAATACTTAGAAGTGAATCTGAGGAACCTTTGATACTTGAACTTAGAAATTTCATTGGGGCCGTAGAGGGGTATGCTAAACCTTTAGTCCGCGCAGAAGATGCCATTAACACTAGCATAGTCACAGAAGCAACACTACTTTCAAGTAGAACCGGTTCTCCTATCTATCTTGATCTTAAATGAAGAAAGGTATGATCGACATGCTCGCATGTCCCATAGACAAGAACCATCCACTCGAGATTTATGAAATTAAGACGGAGCAGGATGTAATTGTTAACGGTGCACTATTTTGCAGCAAATGTTCGCGTTTCTATCCTATAATAGAGGAAATCCCCATAATGCTACCAGATGAGCTGAGAAACAAGGCAAATGATATTAAATTCCTTGAACAGTGGAAGGATAACCTACCAAGCAAGATAGTTAAGGAGGGGAAGCCATGGCATCTAGAGTGAAAGTATGAACTTCACTCCCAGGAGCGTGAAGATATAGCAATTCATTTGAATTGAAGATCGAACAAAAATTGGTAATAATGTCTTGATACATTCTATAGCTGCTCCTTTAGCTTTCTTGCCAGAGCATGGCCGATCTTCTGAACCGCAGCAAGTTTTTCAATCGATGTATTCCGTATGCTCTTTATGTCCTTGTATCCAGCGGTATAAATTGCTCTTGCTCTAACTCTTCCCACACCCTCAAGTGATACTATCGGAATAAGCTCTTCTTTAATTCCGTACTTGACGCGCTTTCTCAACGTGTATATTTCCTGAAGCAGATCTTCACGAGCGAATAACTTTGCAACCTCATATAATGAGTAGAGCAACCAGTCACTTGTTTCCACTATTCTATACATATCACCAGGCTCTACACCAAACATTTCCAATATTTTTTTGTCGGTATATTCTTGCGTCCATACGTAAAGCGCGAGCAAACTCCTTGAACAATCGTATTCATTCAGATCATATAACAATTCATGTTCGTTTTCGTCTATCAGTATCTGTACCTCATCAATATCCTTGTTTCGCAATTGAAGTTTTGGATAAAAATCTGTACAGTCAGTAACTATATGCAGAAAGCCAAGTGTATGTTTTGCATCTTTCTTTGCACTTAACAAAGCGCGTTTGAATTCAACCGCTGTCAAGGGATCTATATACAACAATGAAGTTCTCTTACCGAACTCACTCGCGAGGAACCTTTCACCTCTTTTCTTCACCATCTCTTCAAGTTCCAAGTAATCCAAAGCAGAGTCAACCTTTGCCTTGATCGTTGATTTTCTGTACTGCTTTGCCAACAGAGTGTTTGAAAACAGCGTATCAATCTCCTTCTTCTTGATTCCAGGTACAGATGCGATCGTGCTTAGCAGGTGGACCCTTATAGCTCTATCATCCGTCAGCTTTGATCTTAGCGGTTCAGGCTTGCCGTGAACATAATGCTCGAAGGTTTCTTCCGCATTTGCATTGGGTGCAACTATGATTGCCTCTCCACGGGCATCGTACTTCGGTCTACCCGCCCTTCCGCAGAGTTGTTTGTACTCTAAAACACTTATTGGAACACTTGCACCATACTCATAATCGTACCTCGTTATGCTGCTTATCACAACTCTTCTAGCAGGCAAGTTAACACCAGCAGCCAGCGTTGGTGTTGCAGTAAGAACCTTGATCACTCCTCTTCTAAATATGTCTTCCACGATCTGCCTGCTCAATTGATTTAAGCCAGCATGATGGAACGCTACACCATTTTTAACAAGCTTCCCCAGAGTAAGTGTAAGATCTGTATCGTCACCATTTAGTATATCATTTGCCCTTTCTTCAGCAACTTTTTTTTCTTGTTCGTTAAGAAATCTTTTGACAAGGTCAGAGGCTTTCGCTGCGAGTGAAACTGCTCGTTTTCTAGTCTCTGCAAATATCAGAACCTGCCCTCCATCAGCAATTGAATCTATTGCCAGATCAATTGGTGCCCCTCTGCCAGTCCTTTCGATGTTGATGATATTGCCATCCTGCAGTTTCATAGAACCGTAATCATAGACACCTTCTATCAATTCCGTAGGTCGCCAGGTACTGTTTATTAATTCACATCCAAGCCACGATGCTATATCATCTGCATTTGTTACGGTAGCACTTAAAGCCAATAGATTTGCGCTGCTTTGAAACATCATTATCTTTGTTAGCATCATTTCTAATGTCGGACCTCGTTCCTTGTCACCCAACAAGTGCACTTCGTCTGCAACGAATAGCCCTACTTCATCAGTCCAATCTGCTCCATGCCTCATTACAGAATCCATTTTTTCATTTGTCAAAATAATAATATCACCATCCTTTAGACGCTCGCTCGCAGAGTCATAATCTCCTGTTGATATCATAACCCTTACCCTGCTACCATCGCTCTTTGTCATATTTTCGAATATCTTAAACTCGGCAAACTTTTCACTTGCAAGTGCACGCAAAGGTGTAAGATAAACAACCTTCGCATTCCTGTCCAAAATGGTTTTCGCAGTAGCAAGCAATGCTATAAGGGTCTTACCGCTTGCTGTTGGAGTCGTTACTAGGAGATTTTTACCACCTAAAAGACCACGTTCTACCGCCTCCTGCTGCGGTGGGTAGAGGGTTTTGTATCCCCATTCCTCTAACATTGTCTTTAGCTGGTTAGGTATATCTACATCAACAATATCATGCGTCATGCTCGCTTGTAAAAGCCACTCTTCACTTCATAAATTATTCCATTTCTGTTAGCCCTAGTTATAAGCGACTTGGCCTCCTCTGCCGTGAACTTGCCAGTCTTTACAAGCTCATCTTCTAGCTGCCTACCCTCAACTGGGTTCTTGTCAGGCCCCGATAACGTGTTAAAAACATCAAAAAACATCTGCATCTTAGATATCTCGCTTTGTGGCATTCCGTGCATTACGCCAAGATCAACCTTCCCAGTTCTTACATCCACGCCAACCGTATGCAGCATATTGCTGATAAGGTAAATTGCCCGTTCTGCATCACTTGCATCAACCGTATCCTTTAGGAGCAATCTAGCACGTGCCGTTGCCAACCTAACCAACGCTTCCAATTGTCTGGGTGTAACTGTTATCATATCTTCGGATTCAACATTCCTCATTTGAAGATAATAGTCGAAGATCTTATCTTCAGCTTCCTCACTCAACACAGGATCAATATGCTTTGAATACGCCAGGTATTTGCCGAGCATATCGATATCAAGAATAGGCGCAACTGCATACGTACCTCTTCTATGGATACCAAGTATATGCCTTGCAATATGCGAATCGGACTCTTTCTTAGGTTCGTCCCGAATTGCAAAGACAAGATCGAATCTAGTCAACAGTGGAATAGGCAAGTTAACATTTTCAGTTATGTTTCTAAACGGATCGTATTTTCCCAAAAGGGGGTTTGCAGCTGCAAGTATGGAAGTCCTTGCATTCAATGTGGCAACTATGCCTCCTTTTGCAACACTACACGATTGCTGCTCCATAACTTCGTGCAATGCGCTTCGGTCTTCAGGCTTCATCTTGTCAAATTCATCTATGCACACAAGACCCTGATCTCCTAATACCACCGCTCCTGCTTCTAGCATCATTATACCACTCTTATCCCGAATTACTGCAGCCGTCAATCCAGCAGCAGTGGAACCCCTCCCGGATGTATATAGACCTCTAGGAGCAACTCTGGAAGCGTACTTCAACAGCTCACTTTTCGCGGTTCCGGGGTCACCAACGAGGAACACATTGATATCACCCCTTATTTTCGTACCATCTTCAAGCATGCGTGCAGGCGCGCCTATTATCTGGAGCAAAATTGCCTCTTTGATTATATCATGGCCGTAAATATGAGGTGCTAGCGATACGATCAGCTTTTCATACGCACCAGGACCCTCTGCTAAGCGCTTTATCTGATTTTCGTCTTCCGATGTAATGAGGAATCTTTCGGTTGTTCTAACATCCTTGTCACCAGCCCTTCCACCCAAGAATTCTATGTTGTTGCCCTGTAAACGTAACCTGAAAAGTCTAGTCCTGGTTCTTAAATTTTCGTAGTCCTGTTCTATTCTAACTATACCCGTTAAAATTATTCTATCACCTGGTCTGGCGTTATCGACAAGGTCGTGTGTAAGTATAATATCTGAATAGTGTGGCAGTTGACCTGGCGGAAGATCTTCTGGTAATTCCTGCATTCGCACAATTTGAAAATCAACAAACTTGCTTTTTACAAGATCAATTTCTGCCGCGTTTTGACAAACATTGCAGTGAACTGTTTTCTTGATCTCAAGATCTTTTTGCTCCACATGTTGGATATGACCTTCTGTGCATCTGAATGCAACCTGATCAGCCATTGGTTTTATTTCAGAAGCTCTAACAACCATGCCAGAGACACTTACCAGTTTACCGATGAGTTCCGCATCGACATCCCTTAATGTTCTCTGACCAGGAAAGTTGCCAACCCTAAGCCTAATATCTGGCTTGATCCGTTCAGCATAATCTGGATGCTCTAGTTTCAAGGTAGAATAAAGCGCATCCCCAAAAGCATGTAGAAGTTCATCTGGTTCTTCTCTAAGCTTACTTTCTATAGATGAATTGTAAGATGCAATATCATTGTGATCTACGAGGAGAGATTTCTGATTAAGAGCCTTCATCTGTCCTATCCTCTCCCTGTACTTATATACTCCATTCTTGTCTTTGAACCCCTTAAGGAAGAACTCAAGTTCCTCTGACAGCCTAGCATGAGTCTGTTCAGTCATTGCTTACCACCGAGAACACATTCCTTGAAATCACTTGAGGCCTTATGTATCAATTGGAATAATGTTTTTTCCTCATAGGTTAATTTTTGTTCCAGATCGGGGTTTATGGGTGCGGAATGAGCGAGAAGAATTATTTTGCCCAGTCTCAATAACACCAAATCGTGCATAGATATATTCAGTTTTTCTCTCTCAACGCCTTGCCTGCTCTTAATGTACGCATTCAAACGTATGTAAAAGTCAGGCTTCAGTGAAGAAAGTTGGTCTGTTCCTGCAATTCTCTCCCTACTCAATGCACGCAAAAGGTCGACACTCATGTCCGGTAAATGAATTTCCACAATACCATTCTCCTCGAGTATACTTGCAAGCCATCTGGGTATATTTTGTAAATCATTCTCATTAGCTACTATAGAAATACTGAAGATGTCTATCTTAATATCCCTCTTGAATCTGACTTTAACATCTTCAAGCATATGACCGATATTATATACTTTAGTCAGTTGATGGATATCCACACGTAATGTTAACGACAGCATACATTTAATGTCTTTGATCAATAGCAAATTATTAATCAGTGCGAACTGGGATATATGATGCTCAATAATGGAGATCAAAAATCTAATGTGGGTAGAGAAGTACAGGCCGACTAAGCTGGCCGACGTTATCAACCAGAAATCTATAGTTGATGGTATCAGGAACCTTATATTGAAGGCAGAGGAGATGCCCAACTTCATGTTTTCTGGCCCAGCAGGTGTGGGCAAGACTACACTGGCACTCTGCATAGCAAGGGAAGTTTTGGGAGTCTACTGGAAGGATTACACATTGGAACTGAACGCTTCTGATGAACGAGGAATAAACATGGTTCGTGAGCGTGTAAAGATGTTTGCCCGATACTCCACCATGGCTTCTTCCCAGATTCCCTTCAAGATCGTTATACTCGACGAAGCAGACGAAATGACAGGTGATGCACAAACAGCGTTGCGGAGGATAATAGAAGATAGTGCCAGATCAACCAGGTTCATTCTGATATGCAATTATCTGTCACAGATAATAGAGCCTATACAGAGCAGGTGCGTTATACTTAGGTTCACCAATTTGAAGGAGGGCGATGTCGTTAAACAACTGGAAAACTTATGCAGGAAGGAGAAGGTGAAGTTTGATGGCGAAGCCTTGTCCGCGATCTACGAAGCTACAGAAGGCGACTTGAGACATGCTATCAATGTATTGCAGGCGGCTGCAAGTATGGGCACAGTCAACACTCAAAACGTGAACTCGGCAGTGGGAATATCTCAAAAGGCTAAGGTCGGTCAAATCATAAAGCTGGCATTAAGTGGGAAATTTCAGGAGGCCAGAACCAAACTCATAGAATTGACGAAAGTGTATGGTATGTCGGAGCGCGATTTCTTACGTTATGCAAATGAGGAGGTGCAAAAGCAAAAGACCGCAAGCGGTGAAGTGATTTCTGCGTTGGCTGAGTGCGATTATAGGCTTGTTTCAGGTGCGCATCCAGACATACAACTTGCTGCATTATTGGCAGAACTGGGGAAAATAGGCAAAGATCTACACTTTAACGAAAAATAATATCTTTTATTAAAGCTGTTTATGTGAAAATACAACTTGTGTTGCCGGCTAAACTTAAGACAGCGTATGCGATCAATCTTGTTAAGAAGTATTGCCTATACCAACAATAAATAAAATTCGTAATCCTTGCATATGGAAATGACAGACATACGTGGAGACTTCGTAGAACGCTTCATTATGTTTAGAGACGCGTATGGAAATGCAAGGAATAAGGAAGAGAAGAGTTACCTTGCAAAAGATTTCCTAAAAAGCTGCACTAAAGACGAGATTACCCTAGTAAGGGATGTTATAAATGATGTTCTTCAGAAGAACAACTTCAGTCTACCGCACAAGCTCTTCGACTAGCATACTAATCGTTGCTGTCGCAGATGCGGTCAATATGTAACCCATCTTTAATGGTACTGAAACTAGGTCTACCATGGGATCCTTTGTTACATGTACGATCTTGCTTGATTCAGCCTTGGCCCTTTCCAATATCCAAATCTTAAGCAAAGTTTCAGGCTGAATCTTTTTCCTTCCCGCTTCCCTTATAATAATTCCATACATCTCTTCTGTAAATGGAATTCCTATAGTTCCCATAAGGTACAATGTTAAAACCTGCTTATTTTTATTTGTACAGCACGATCAATTTATCCTTTGGTCCTAGACTAAACGACGGAGATAGGCTCAATAAATTACCACAATAAAATGCAGTAGCCTTTAATGAATACACTTTGCATTGAATGTAAAAGAACAAAATAGAAGCAGCAAGTGTTTTTATGATATAAAACTCATATCAAATCCTAATGCTTAAATCAACTGTTCAAGTATGTTAAACAACATTACGCAATGCGTTCGAGTTAAACAATACTTTGAAGGTAAATGGACAAGTGAAATTTTGCTACACAGTTAGACCAAGTTACCCCCTTCGTGCATTACTTTCTTGCAGCTACTGTCTTTGTCCTAACATTTTGTAGTTTAACTTAAGCTTCATAAATTACATTCCTCTAAAGATACGAAAACTTTAAAGTGCTAACCGAATGGCAGTATATCTACGCCCTGGTAGTATAGAGAGCGAATTCAAGCAAAAGCTCGT
>JBHICO010000002.1:0-68089 GCA_046759645.1 Nitrososphaerales archaeon | reverse complement strand
GTATTTGTCTGTTGTCAAAATTCAAAAGTGATAGCGCCGGCAATAAATCAAATAGGTTAAGACCATCATTAGCAGGATCGAAATTCCTTAATGGCTGGTAAAATATCCTGTTAGGCTCTCCTGTATTCTTGTTCAAGACAAATCTGACCACATCTTCTTCGATTGGATTTATGTTCCACATGAAGTCCTTAAACATCACTATTATCTGAGAATCAACTGGATAGGGATTCCTATCTAGACCCACCTGTATGTCATTATAGTATCTGTTGTACGTTAAACCTACACTTATGTTCCCAAGTCTAATATCAACAATGTCTGTTTCCTGAATGCCGAACAGTCTGATGTAAGGCCAATCAATTTCAGGCTCCGACGATGGATTTAAGTCAAGATCAGGGTTTACAGCTCCTATACCTGTAAAAGGGTCTGGCAGGGTTGGAAAGAAATCTTTCTTACTAACCTCAACAAATAAATTGTTATTAGACTCCGTTATTTCTCTAACAAAGCTGTCTGCCTGTCCAAATACAATGGTTATAGAGTCTACAGTATTCCTGTTGTCAGGATCGTCGGACTCGCTTACAGCTATCTTGCTGTCCCTTACACCATCTGTCATTATATCCAGGAATAGCAGAAAAGAAGCCTTTTCTGCCATAAAGGACATCCAACTCCCATCGGTTAGATGCACCCTCTGCATCTGTTGACCCTTCACTAGCAACCCTGAGGTGCTGGAATCAGGGTTTCTAGCACTTGGATCATCAATTACTATCTTCACTATCTGTGGACCAAAAAAGGTATCGTTCTGTCCAGGATCCTCTGCCGCTGACACAATTAACTTTAGCTGCTGAGCATCGACCTCCTTTACAGTATAAAATGCTAATGAGTTTGATAGAAGTAGGACAATGACTATTGATGCTATGCCTACATATCTTTTGCTGAAATCCATAACATATTTTCTACTGTGTCCCATTTTTAATCCGAAGATTTGTACTAATTTAACATGTCAGAGTTCCAAGCCAAAGGAGGTAGCCAGTGATTCGAACTGGTCGTATGTCTTCAAGTATTCCTTGCCCTTCTCAGTTATATGATACAGACGTTTGCCCTCTTCAACCTTTTCCTCAAGTAAACCCGCACTCATCAGCTGCTTGGCAATCCTAGAAAGCCTGCTGTAAGAAAGATTTGCCTTCCTAAGGAGAAGTGTGATATTTACACCTTCTAAGCCGAAATCATTCGTTACCCTCAGAACATCTCCAACTATCTGAGTTCCGTTTCTGTATCCTATGACCAACTCAAATCTCACCTATTCCTAAAGGATAACTTTCTCTCATGTCTTCTACAATACAGTATATAACTTTTAGGATATTTTAGGAATTCTTAGGAACGGTTTGGAACGCTATACCCAAGAAATAAATACATTGCAATTGTCGCAGAGGTGCTTGAGTCAAAGTGTAATATGGTTTCATGACTTTTTGGGTGTAGGCTACAGACCTCAGGATCCCTATGTTATGCTTTTGTTGTTATTTAAAAAAAGGAGTCAAGCTTCGAAGGTCTGGCATGAGGTTCTAAGATGGTGGATCGATGATGAAATAAAGATCAGGTTTTTGGAAGTTGATGGAAAATATCAATTCGTCATGTATTGCGAAACACGTATTCTTGAAAATACTTGGGTATTCGTAAAGATGCTGAAATTATCTGATCATTATAGACAATTCAGAGAAAGTTATAAGAGCAGAGCTTTCCTTGGACTGGCTGTTTACCGGCCAAAGGGGGAATCACATAATCTGCATATTTTAAAAACCACCAAGAATATTACTGATGTTCAGTTCATTCAGGAAGCTGATCTGGAGCCAGGTAGCATTATTTGGCGCTCTAGAGAGATCTTGCGTGCAGGGAAAGAATAAGAGTTTATTTAACATTGTCATGGTGATATCATAATGAGGTTCAAATGCGTGCAGGGATGTTCTGACTGTTGCATCTACAGGGAATACTATCCGAACAAGAGTTATGGTAAGATCGGCGTTCTTATTCTAACCTCTGAGAAGAAAAGAATCGAAAAACTTGCAAGGAAGTTGGGGAAAATGATAGCGATACTTCCTAGGATAGGGATTGGTACGGAGAATCGAAATGGAGAGAAGGTGGGGCCGAAGAGGATAATAGCCTATCAGCTTATGGGTGTTAAGAAAGATGGTAACCTTTGTCCATTCCTAGAAGTAGAAGGCGACGAACGTTCACCACATGGAGGATTTAGATGCATGATATATGAAAGTAGACCAATTGCGTGCAGAGCATATCCTGTAATAGAGTCAAGGGAGCAAGTGAAATTAGATACTAAATGTCAATTTTGTAAATCGTCTTCAGGTACAATCGAGGGTCTTCAGGATGAAATAGAGGCTTTGACAAGCATTCACCGGCTAGTGCGTTCTGACGGAAATGATGTTTGGAGATATGCAACTGGGGTGTGTAATAAGGAGGATATAGATATTGTTCGTAAGGGTTGGGTCTTGCAAACGGATTAAAATTGTGTAAGGTATTTCTCAATGAGAGATAAGAGTAATGAATTTTCTAGCGTCTACAATGGGCTTCGAACTTTCTGATGAGCAGAAGGACTTGATGAAACAAATTGATGGTGCTTGTATATCCATACACGAATACAGAGCATATTAAGATGCAGTTAGAATGAGGATAGAGCGTCAAGTACGATGTGCTCCCTACGTCTAGCCCTGTCCTCAGACTAACGGGTTTGGTAACCTCAAACGATTCTTGACTCGGTGGTAATAAAAATCTATTATCTGCAACACGGATCTGTAGAACAACCAGTTTCGCGCTCCAGATGACAATTGCACTCGCACTTTTCGCTAGAAGTTATTTTATCATATACCAGTCGGTGTTCCATGCAGTCTTTACAGATCCTCATAGTGTCATCATCGGTAGCGAACAATATATAGCTTCAATTATGGCTGTGAAACAATAGATGCTTCATACATCCCCTCTTGGAAGCTTACTGTAACCTCGCTACCGGAGGGCAGGTCACAGTTCTTTATCACCTTAGGGATCCTATCTGGGGTGTCAACAACACATTCGCCATCAGAGCTAGATGCAATAGTACCCTCTGCTGTTACCATCTCACGAATAAGATTAGATGCAGGGAATACTGCAACGCCTATAAATATAGCGGCCCCAGCTGCGATTAGACCAAAGATTATAACAAAAGTCCTCGTACTTGTACTTTCAAACGCCATACCCTGTTTTAATGCTAACACTTGCTTTTAAATCCACATTCTGATTCTCAGTTTTGAGATTGTACAAACGGGCGCTCCTGTTAATATAGAATATTTTTAGCTGTTAGTCGCAATTGCGTAATATCATGGTGATTATAATTAATCGTTCAGCCATACCTATGGAGCAAACTGAATTCGATCTTAGAAACGAACCTGTTACGTATGAAGATCTGAAAGGAATGAAGGTCGTTGATACCAATGGAGAGAAGGTCGGAACTTTGCGAGCAGTGCATATAGATCCAATCACTTTGACAATAACGGCCTTGATGGTAAGGAGGGGATTCAAGAATATTTTCATACATAGAGATTCTGTTGAAAGAATAGGAAAGAACTGTGTTATGTTAAAGATCCCTCCAGTAATAGAGGCCATGGAAGTTATAGACATCAATGGTGAGAAAGTCGGAAGAGTCAATCAGATATTCAAAAATGAAGCAACCAATATGGTTGAATTAATCGAAATAAGGACTGGATTCGCAAACCAACCATTGAAAATACCTAAGCACGAAATTCATGGAATAGGCAAAAAAGTGGTTTTGAGACATACAAAAGGAGAGTATGCGAGCAACAGAATTCTAGAGTAAGGACTTATTTAGAATCTCCATACCCTCATCAATCTCTTCTTCACCAATGATCAACGGAGGTATGATTCGAATGGTTTTTTCACCAGCAGGTAGCATGATCAAACCATTCTTGAAGGCTTTTTGCAAAACCTCATCCCTTCTTTCTTTACTTTCATATTCAACCCCAATCATCAAACCAATACCCCTAGCATCGATTACCCCATACTTTCCAACAAATTCAGTAAGCCTTTTCATCAAAATACCACCCATCTTCTTCGCATTATCAAGCAATTTGGCACGTTTTATAACCTCTATCACTGTGGCACCCACAGCCATATCTATTCTATGCCCACCCCCCCAAGTACTTGATTTCGCTCCTCGTTCATGGGGATCATACTTGGCATCAAAAAGTGTTGCACCCACCTGCAGTCCTTTTGCCGTTGTCATTATGTCAGGTTTAATTCCATAGTGCTCCCAGGCCCACCATTCTCCCGTTCTTCCCATTCCTGATTGAACCTCGTCTATTATCATTGGTATATTATGGTCTTTAGCAGCCCTGTAAAGATTCTGAATGAACTTCTTACTAGCAATATTATAGCCACCTTCTCCCTGCACTACCTCTGTTATAATGAAAGCTATATTATTTTGTGAGGCCAGAACGCTGTTAATTTCATCGATCTTTGCATCATCATCCTTTATGCAGAATTTTATCCTCTTGGCTGGAAATTCTGGGAAATTCCTCTTCTGAACTGGTTTGCTGTACGTGAATGTTAGTGCCCCCAACGTTCTGCCATGAAATGCACCATAGCATGATATCCCAAATAAAGGGCCTCTTGATCGGTATGCTAGCTTGAGTGCATTTTCAACAGCTTCTGTACCACTGTTAACTAGGAATGCTTTGAAATTTTCAGGTACTGTAGATAATACAGCTTCAACAAGGTTTGCATGCTCTTCGGAGTAAAAGTCTTGGCCCGCTATCTTGAGTGCGCTGATCTTCGAGTATTTTTCCAGAACTCGCATTATATCAGGATGTGAATATCCTAACTGAGATACGCCTATATTCGATGCAAAATCTAAGAAAATATTGGCATCAACATCCTCAATATAGCATCCACGACCGTTGGCAACGACCAATGGATAGGTGAATGTTGATTCAATGCAGTGTGTGTTTATGTATGAGACAACCTTGCTACCCTTTGGACCCGGTGGAGGATGAACGATTTTATGAGCCATATAGAATTCTCGAGACCGATATTATTATGGATTTACGAGACATGTGATAGATTTAACAGGAGAACTCCTTGTATATTTTATTGATGATGTCTGATAACAAAAGCTTCACAAATTAGGTTAATTAATGAGTTTGTGGTACTAAGAGTCACTTATGTCTGATGCGCCTAAATCAAGGAATATTCTTGTTCTATGTATAGATAGGGATGATGATATCGGATCGAAAGGTGGAGTGAAAACCCCCGTTGTTGGTAGGGATAGTTGTATACATGCAGGGATTAGACTTGCAATTGAAGATCCTGAGGAGGCCGACTCCAATGCTATATTTGCCGCGATAAAGCTGTATGAAGAACTTTCGAGCAAGGGCTACAGTCCAGAAGTAGCGTTGCTATCTGGAGCATTCAAGAGGGGTGTAGAGGCAGATGAAAAGATCGCTTACCAACTTCAAGATATATTGAGAAAGTATAAGGCGGATGGTGCGGTCGTTGTTTCCGACGGAGGAGATGACGAAGCAGTCCTCCCGATCATCCAGAACATGGTACCAATAATTTCTGTGCAACGTGTAGTTATAAAACATAGTAGAAGCGTTGAGTATTCCTATGCCATATTTGGCAGATATTTGAAATCGTTGGTTTATGACTCTAGATATTCAAAGTTCTTCTTGGGAGTTCCAGGTGCATTATTGGTTGTTGGTGCAATGGCAACGATATTCGAATTTACAGAACATGTGCTTGCAGCGGTTGCGATTGTGTTGGGTGCGGCGTTTATACTCAGAGGCTTCGATCTGGATAAGTCCATAAGGAACCTTGCCAAGTTCACTCCTTCAAGTTTTATCAAGGTGTTTTCGTTGGTAGCAGGGACTATGATTATGCTGGCCTCTCTGCAGGCAGGATATGCTGCCATACCGGAAGGTCTTATCACAGAAGAGATGGCTGCATGGCAGATTGCAACCAACCCCGTCTTAATAGGATACTTTGTGAACGGAATGCTTACCCTTCTATGGATAGGTGCGGGAACTATATTCGGTGGAATGTTACTAAGTCATTGGTTAAGGGGTAGCTTGAGAGCCTTGGGCGATGTACTTAGACTGATAGTATTAGGATTGTTCTATATACCGATGCAGCAGTTCATGTTGGTATTAGTGGGAGAAGGTAGCCCATTTACTCTGATCTCTTCCCTCTTGGTAGGCCTTGCGCTAGCGTTGGTGGCAGCAACATTTGTTTACCAGTACTACAGGAAGAAGAAGGGTGAAGGCCGATTAAAACACTGATCGATATAGCACTCCATGGTAGTGGTTTCTACAAGGTCTATGAAAAGTATCTATCAAGTCAGATTAGGAAAGACATATCTCCAAATCACGTTGCCATTGTGTTAGATGGAAATAGAAGATGGGCTAAGCGTCACTTGTATTTGCCTAAAGTAGGTCATTACAAGGGAGCTGACAGAGTTGAGGAGCTGATTACCTGGTGTAATGATTTAGGCATAAAGATAATCACTCTGTACGCCTTGTCAACAGAAAATCTGGAAAGAAAGGATGGGGAGTTGGAATACCTATTTGATTTGATAGAGCAGCGCTTGAAAAAACTTCTTAGCGATCCCACCCTACACAAGTTCAGGATGAATGTAAAGGCCATAGGAAAACTCGATCTCTTGCCTGAACGCATAACAAGCGTTCTAAGGAAACTTGAAGAGACTACTTTCTATTATGATAATATATATCTTAACATAGCAATCGCATATGGAGGGAAGACAGAAATGGTCGATGCCGTAAGAAAGGTTGCTGATATGGTCAAGGGTGGCATGTTGGAGATCGATGACATTTGTAAGGATACGATCGAATCCTGTCTATATACATCACATTTACCGCAACCGGAGCCTGACATGATACTAAGAACGTCTGGAGAACATAGGCTCAGTGGATTTCTAATATGGCAGAGTGCGTACAGTGAACTCGTATTCATGGATGTGTTCTGGCCTGAATTTAGAAAGATAGACCTAATGAGAGCCATCCGCACATATCAACGTCGAAAGAGAAGATACGGTAGATAGTTGCATCTTCAATTATACAGCGAAAGGGTTAGTTAGGTGTTCTATAGGATAGAATCTATGGAAGAACGTTCTGCAGGAACCGTGCTCTTTAATAACAATAATGGGAGTGTGGAGTACTTGTTGTTGCACTACCCGGCAGGACATTGGGACTTTCCAAAAGGCAACATAGAGAATGGTGAAACTGAGTTGGATACTATTAGGAGGGAGGTTGAGGAAGAAACGTCAATCGATAGTATTGAATTTATAAACGGGTTTAGAAAGAAGATTAGGTACAACTACAAAAGGAGTGGGAAGTTGGTGTACAAGGAAGTAATCTTTTATTTAGCGAAGACCAATTCCAAGAATGTAAAATTGTCCTTTGAGCACCAGGGCTACAGATGGTTAATCTATGATGATGCCATAAAACTATTAACATTCAAAAATGCTAAGATGATATTGGAAGAGGCAAACAGATTCTTGAGTAATATTAACAGAAATTATTAGTTCGAGGCTATTTCCCAAGTAAAATTTCTCAGTTTTTCTGCTTCCTTATCCGGTTCTTTAGACTCTAGTATTGACCTACCCACTATAATGTAATCGGCCCCGTTGGCAAGCGCCTGCCTTGGATCCCCCCCTTGCCGGCCTATACCTGGTGAAAATATAAACACATTGTTTTTTATCCTTTCTGAGCAATGCTTTATCACTTCGGGAACCGTAGCACCAACGATTATACCGTCTGCATTTAGTTCCTCAGCCCACCGAAGGAACAAGTTATACATTTGCATAGTTTTACCGCTTTTAGGATCTATTATCTCTAGCCCGTAAGTATCACCTGCACTCTTATGACTCATGTAAACCAGCGCTATGAGACCATTTCTGTTCTCATGTGCATGAGATATGGTCTCCCTCAAACCATCGAAGCCGATGAAGGAGCTTACGGTCGCGGCGTCGAAACCACTTGCCCATAGGTGTGTTAACGCAATCTTGTTGGTATTGCCTATATCATTTAACTTTACGTCAGCTATTGCCTGTAGATTATGTGAATGCGCAAGATCTGTTACTTGCTTCACCTCCGAATAAAGATCTAGAGGTAGGATCAGATGGAAGTTTATTTTAACTCCACAGATATACTCTTTTAGGAGGTTGATACTATTCTTCGCAAATATGATAGCACGATCTCTGTCAATATAATCAATATCAAGAGCAAGTACTATCCTGCTCTGGTGTTTTTTTGAGGATTCTTTTAATCTTTCACGAAAGTCATCACTCATCTATCTTTACCAAAGGATGATCCTTCTTGAGCTTTATAACTTTCATGTATACGTATCCATGCACATCGACATTACTAGTAAAAGCAGGTTTCTCACCTTTCTGTGCAGAATATTTCAGGAATGGATGGTCAGGTGTAGAATCCATGTCCACATAGTAGAAGAATGCTGTGTCGCTGCTCTCGTTTATGTCCATAAAAGTTCCCAGTACCAAGTAGTCATTTTTGAAAAGGAATAGCGGGAGGGGAGGTTCCTCATAGATCATTTTATAACTGCTGACCTTCGCAAGACTTGCCAATTCCTTCAGTTTTATTGAAAGGTAATTGGAATTTTTGTGTACCTTGGCATACTTCATCATGTTGGTAGGTATCTTTTCCACCTGTATTATTGGTGCATATACTAATGCTGGATTTGTTATTGAATTGACAAGAACAACGTCTTCAACGCTACCGACTTTCCTATATGCAAGAAATTCTCCTGAGTAGCTGGTTTTTGCATAGTAAATAATGGGCCTGCCCATCAAAAGATCAACCTGTACTGCCAGTATATCCTCGCCTTCCAATTGCATGGAAAATACAGGCAAAGGTGCCTTCTCAAGTGCACATGCTAACCTAGCGAGATCTTTTATGCTGTCGAGTTCTATAAAAGAAGCTGGTTTTAGCTTCAATAATATATCTTCTTCCTTACTCTAATTAAAGTCTAAGCAATCAAATAACAGTTCTACACAGAAAGCCTAATTCCAAAAAATAATTTGATTGCAAAAGCACCTATAAATTCAAAAAAGGAAATATAATTTAAAAAGCCCTGTTTTGATTGCATAGTCATGCTAAAAATTAGCGCCTATCAACAATATCGTTAACATCTTCACCGGTACCAATAAGAGTTACCTGAAGTCTGGTGCTCTTCTCTATCTGTTCTATGAAATCCTTGGCATTATCAGATAGCTTGTTATATTCCCGCACATTCTCACATTCGGGAAATACGACATCAAGTTTGGTAATTGCCAGCTGTGTGGCACTGTTCAGTGATATAGCCCTCTTCGCAAGATCAAAGCTGAATGGCGCGGCTCTTCTCTCTCTGCCAGTTACCGTAGCAACTTCAAACCAACCCCGTTTTTGTGCCTCTTCCTTAGCAATCTCCTTCTCTAACGGTCCAGAACCTACCCTAGTTACATATGCTTTGAAGACCAGAATCACGTCATCAACACGCTTCGGCCCCAATCCAACGTCTGCACATATTGCTGATGCTGTAATGTCTTTAGACGTAACGTATGGATAAGACCCGTGGTATAATGAAAGAAACGTTCCCTGTGTTCCCTCAATTAAGACCCTTTCGTTTCTATCAAGTGCAAAATTAATTGAATTACTAACATCATCCAAGTAAAGAGTGAGATCAGGCATTTCTCTAGCTAAATGAAGAGTGCGCATTACTCTATCCGCGTTTGCAGGACCTGTCCCTGAACCTGTTGTACCTATTCTACGTTTAAGATCATCGTTCTTATCCCTCTCAATGTGCCTAGATTCAATTATACCGCATTGACCATCTATAAACACACGATCATGAGCGTGATACTTTTCTATCTCACTTATTAAAATTGAAGGATTAATTACTACGCCTGCACCGATCAGTAATCTAGTGTCTTTACTCAACACAGCGCTAGGCAGCATTCGAACCTTGTGCACTTCACCGTTTAGGACAAATGAATGCCCGGCGTTCGGACCAACACCACCTCTGACAGCTATGGCTGGCTTGTCTTTTAATGCGATATGAGAGATTATTTTGCCCTTCCCTTCGTCACCGAAGAAACCTCCAACGACAACAGTTGCTGGCACGAGTTCTGTTGCCGGCAAACTATATTTAAGTCGTGGGGCCAATCGTCTGCATGTCGGATTCTAAGGTGGCTGGGAACATACTTCAGATCCTAGCCGGACTACCCGAATTTTTGCGGAAATCCATGCTTAAGAGCAGATTAACAGATTTTTTCACGTTGCCTGAAGTCGAAAAGATGGAAACTATTGCAAACGCATTGAACGCAGCTCCTGCTATTGACTTTGGTATTTTAGAAAATTTGGTCAAGACGTGGATGGAGGTTTTATGTGAGTTCGATGAGGATAAGCGAAGAATAATGTTTGGTACATATATGGATGTTATAGCTGGTTCTACAGATATCCTAACAAAATTAAATGTTGATGGTTTGGTATCTGTGTTTGAGTCGTTACCAGATAATAAGAGGGAACTTCTTGCCAAATCCCTCAATAATTTGATTAATGATCTGCCGGATGACAAGAAAAGCAATATTGTTGGTGCCATTTCCGTTACTGCAAAGAAAGCTTTAAAGATTAGTTAGAATTCGTCTGGAACTCTTTCCTCTTCCTTGCTCATGTCTCTCATGCCACCTTCTGGCTTTTCTAAACCAAAAAACACTCTTTCGTATTTCTTTAGCACTTTCCTGTGTTCAGGCAGTGACATGTCTAATCGCATTTCATTTATCACCATTATACTGTACTGCACCCACTCAGCCCAGCAGTTTGAGCATGCAGATGACTTCGCAGCTGCAGGATCTACTTGGGCTTCGTCAAAACTGTTACTACATTTTGAACATGTTTGTGTCATACCAATTCTAAGACCAAACAACTTTTATGCTTTTTGATATCAAAACCATTATTAACGTGTGTTGTGAAGAAATGATGATGCATGTGAAGTGCCCTCACTGCGATGGGATTGCAGTGCTGGAAGAGAATTTTTCGCGTGTGACATGTGATAAATGTCAGTTAAATGTCACTTATGGTGAATATGTCAAGATGATTGCATATAAGGATCCTAGATACAGAGATGTTTTGAACGACTACAAGTAGTGTTTAGTATCATGTGAGGAAATACAAACTCAATACTTTTATAGATTTTAAATAATATCAATCCAGTTGGACCTTATATTCGAAAGCATAATGAACCTATTGGGCTTCAGCATAGGTCTGCTTATCGCAAAATTTGCATACAATGGATATAGAAGTGTTCAAAGTCCGACTCTTCTAAGATTAGGATTTGCTTTTGCAGCGATCAGTTTGGGCTTCTTCCTTCTATGGATTCACTCGATAGCTGATATATTCGCATGGAGCACTGGGTCAAATCTGAACTCATTATTGATCGTAGGCTTAGGTTCTCAGGCTATAGGGTATTTCTTCCTGGCATTCTCTCATTCTATCCAGTCATTAACTTTTAAGCACATGGCGCCTGCATTCGCACTCGTATCACTTGCAATCGCACCTCTTTTCGTCATACCAGGTAATTCAATCGAGCATATTATAAGGTCAATATCTTTTATCCTATTAGTATATGGAGCAACCCAAACCATTGTCTCATACATGTGGAGTAAACGAAAGGGTACACTGATCATAGCTTCTGGTTTGGGCATGCTTGCGCTTGGTGAATTTATTGGATGGTATAATTTCGTCTATCCAGAGTCAATGTTCTATTATATCTCCGTAACAGCAAAAATTGCGGGAATATCTGCAATATTCGTTCCATTATACAGGTTTCCAATAGGGAGGGTAAAAGTTGGCAGTAGTATATAGATCGCATTTTCAAATAATAGCTGATATCCTGAACACCGCTAGAGATTACAATGATGGTGGGAGTGGCGTAAGCATAACTCTTCTCATACGAAAGGCAAATATTTCTTATGGGAGGATAACGAAGATCCTTGCAAGGCTTGTTGATGCTGGTTTAATGCAAGAGATTCCGGAAGACAGGACATGTAAGTATAAAATAAGCGAGAGGGGCATGGCGTTCCTGCAGGCCTACACGAAGTTTCATGATTTCGTGGAATCGTTCGGTTTAAGAGCATGAAAGCCTGAAATTAGAAAATTCGTTAAATTACGGTTTTAATATTCTTCTTCGGATTCTTCCTCAAAGTCATCTTCAAAGTCTTCCTCAAGATCCTCGTCAAATTCCTCTTCCTCTTCAGGCATGCCTTAATCCAATTGAGCTATCTATTAATAAGTATTTTGTTCATAATCTCTATGTTAAGGCTTGATTGTAGTTATTCAAACATTGAAATTGTTGCTTCAATAGTTAGAAAAGGAGGTGTTGTTGTTTATCCCACTGACACAGTTTATGGGGTGGGATGTGACCCAACTAGCGATTCGGCGGTCAGGTCCATATTGAAAATGAAGGGTAGGGACGTACGTAAACCCCTGCCATTACTTTGTTCATCTGTAACACATGCAAGCAAGATAGCCAAACTTAACGAATCTGCCTCCAAACTGGCAGAAATATTCTGGCCAGGCGCCCTTACAATTATTGTAGAATTGCTTGATAGAAAAATTTCCCGCAGTGTGACAGGGGGTACGGATAGAGTAGGCATCAGAGTTCCAGACCATCCATGTGCGCTTAAACTGATCGGAGCATGTGGTGGTGTTCTTGTGGGCACAAGTGCGAACAGATCTGGTTCTCCTCCGCCAAAAAGTGCGAGGGAAGTTAGGGGGATCAATGGTTTTGATGTGCTGATCGATGCTGGTGAAACACATGGTATTGAATCAACCGTTTTGGAGATACGCAGGAACAAGTTAACATTGTTGAGGGAAGGGCTTGTTAAACGTAAAGAGATAGAAGAAGTGTTAGCGTATAATGTTTAATCTGATAGTGACAACTTTCAGACATATGGAGAGTGAGGCTGCTTCAGAAATAGGTTCACTGCTAATCGAATTGGGTGATACAGACGCAACAATTAATCAGACGAAGGTCTCTGGTTTGCTTACCGTAAAGACAGGCTTGGAACCCCAAGAAGTTATACAGAGGGTCACAAAGATCGTGCAAAATGAACCATGGAATGTACGTTATATCCAGAGATTAATCCCTGTTGATGTGGTCGTTAACACGAATATTAATGACGTGAGAGATGAGGTAGCGAAGCTTGCCTCACGTATAGGACAACGTGAGACCTTCCGTATAACTGTTGAAAAGAGACATAGCAACCTCTCATCTTCTGATATCATAAAAAATGTTGCGGATGTTGTAGATCGAAAGGTGAGTTTGGATGTGCAGGACTGGTTAGTATTGATTGAAATAATAGGCGAAGATACAGCAGTCTCTGTCATAAGGCCTGATGCTCTATTTAGTGCCATAAAAATAAAGCGTGAATCATAGGAGGCTCGCGTGTTCCACCAGAACGCCTGCAAGTTTATTGCTATTATTCACTAGCGCACCTAATTCGGTTTTGGTTATGCAGTGATACAGAGAGATCATTTTCTGCCTTCTTGTTGATGACACTAGAATGTTATCATCAATACAGTAATTTGCTAAAATGTATTTTCTTACTATCTTCAAATAACATAGTCCCCCTACCGCAATAACCAGAACGTTATTCAGGCCATTTCTTAGGCCGACATAGGTCAACGCTTTGTCTATCTGGTCTGTACAGGCAAGCCTAAGGAGAATATCGACTTCGATCCCTTTCGACAGGAGTGTCCCACGTTTTTTTGCTTCTATGGATTGATATAGAACACCCAAAACGTGCTGCATACTGGCTACAAAATTCGCATTTACTGCCTGTATTGCTACACGTTTATTCACGGAACGTAACTTGCTCATTAGTGCTGTAACATCACGTATGCGTAAATTACTTATACCAGCGAGCAAAACGTGTTGATCTGCGATTTTTATTATGTTCATTTTTCATCCAGCCATACCGCCATGAACTACTGGTACTATGCTTACGATATCGCCATTATTGACCCGTGCGTCAAGGCCCCCAATTATCGATAACTCGACACCATTAACTACTATCAGCATGTTAGTTGGATTGAAAATTTTGGTATCGGATGACATTGAGCTAAGCATTCGTACTATTTCACTTACCTTCATGCTATGCATTTCAATAGAAATCTCCTCCTTTCCAACGATTTTTCTGGCTCCACCTAGAAGTTTAACGGTGATCACTTTTGTACTTACTCCCTACGTTCTGCGACTTCAATTTCTTCTTCCTTCTCTTTCTTGCTTTGTACATGACCTTTCACGTAAACAGTTATGTAACCAGCAATCTCATTTTTTAGTCGCTTTGACCTAATTATCCCGACCTTGTTTAGAACCTCCTTATTCTTTTCAAAATCATCACTGAACATATCCCAGTACTTTTCTATAAACTGCATCGAAATTCGTTTGATCCTATTCATATTCCATCAACTGCTTGTTCATGCCTATTTTATCCTTTTTATAACGCACGCTTTAGATACTGCTGAGAGTTCTGCTTTAGAATATTGCAAGCATCGTCATAATCGATCCCCAAAGTTTTTGCTAACACAAATGCTACACTTGGAAGAACTGACGGAAGTGCAGCGTTGTCTTCGAAACATCTAGAATACTTTACAGGGCCATCAGTCTCCACTAGAACGAGGTCTTTGGGTGTCTTTCTGAGCGAACTCCTCTTATCTTCAGAGTAAACCAGAACTGGCCCATAAGACAAATAACAGCCCATATCTGTTGCCCTCCTGAGCTGTTTCTTGCTACCAGCGAACCAATGCAGCTGATTCCCTTTAAGTTTGTACGACTGTAAAATATCCAACACATCATCCACTGAGCCCCTAGAATGTATGGAGGTTGGTTTGCCAAGTCGTTCTGCCAGTAACAGCATATGTTCGAATAGATTTTTTTGCCTTGCATATGCGTCTTCGTCAGATACGTACCTTCTATCCAGTCCGATCTCACCAATACCAGCAATCTTGTCTTCGTTCTTCATTACAAAATCCGTAAATTCTTCTATATTTTCGTTGGCAGACGATGGATGTATGCCTACGAATGGTATTACAACGTCTCCATATGAAGATGCAAGTGACATATTTTTCATTGCTGTGAATATGCCCAAGGATACAGATACTGCTTTAATCTTCAAATATCGAAGTGTATTCACTGTAGGTTGCAGAAGATATGCAAAGGCTTCGTCCGAGAGATGGACGTGAGCATCAATCAGTGTGGTCATATTTTAAAGGCAAGGGATTTTGGTTTTAAACTTTTTAACTGCCAGGTCTTTTGGATTGTACTGTATGTCACAATCTGAATTCGGCTTGGCTACCATGTATAGAATAATAAAGAAATCTGGTGCTGAGAGGGTTGGAGATGATGCTGCAGAGGAGTTGAGGAAAGTCCTTGAAGAAATCGGTAAATCTATATCGAAGCAAGCAGTTGAGCTCGCTTCACACGCAGGTAGAAAGACTGTTAGAGCTCAGGACATAAAGCTTGCAGCAAAATCAGCTCTGAGGATTTCCTAATCGTAGATTTAAATTATTCTGAAGTAGATTCTGGGGCATGGTGGGGTGGCAGAGCGGCTATGCGCTCGCCTGCAGAGCGAGTATATATGGGTTCAAATCCCATCCCCACCTTGCACTCAGGTTCAAAACCTTCTTTTGTTGTACAATCTTGTACTAGTACAATACCATCGAGGATGAGATTTATGAGTTCCTGTAGATTATTGACACCTAAATATACGCAGATAGAATCTAACTTATCTGCTCTGTAAGTCTTCAACCAAATACTCCATCTTCTTTCTGTTATGATTTTTATATTGAGATACGATACTTTTGGTATGGGTCTTACAAGACAATTGCGTGACACGCTGGAACAATTGATAGACGATACTATCCACCAAGCTAAGATGTTCCGTGTATCGGCACAATCATTCAGGCCATTGATAAGTGAGGATGTTGACTTTGCCCTAGGTATAGCTGTTGGAGAAATACATGGAGGGTTTTACAATTATTTTACGGTGTTGAATAAAAGGTCTATGAATGATGATGAACTTGTGGAAATGTATCATGTTATAAGGGGACGTGCTTCAGAGATACGTAACGCAATACTGGCGGTGGAATAAGTGTGAAACAAGAGAATCAGTGCATATGCAAGTGCCATCTAGCAGGAGCAACAAGCTGTCCCAGCTGCAGCGAACACCATGAAGACCCGGACCGTTGTTGTTGTTCATGATGAATTAATATTATATCTATGCTTGAATTTCTTCACCCTCGAAGCAAGTTCCTCCCAATTCCAGAAGTCAGCATTTTGACTGGCGAGTGCTACCTTCCATGTATCCTTTCTAAACTCCCACGAATACAATCTTAATTCCTTTTTGCTATTTGCTTCAACAACAAGTGCGATCCAGTGTCTACCGCTCTTATATATCGCATATCGGTCTATTGCCTTCTGCTCGAAACGATCGTAACCCTTGACAGGAAACTGCTCGTCATGGCTCATCTATTCATCATTTATTGATAATTGCATTATTAGTGTCTTTATCATCCTGGTAGTAAAAATAAAAAGTAAATACATTGATCTCTACTCTTACAAACAGTGAGTCAAATTTGATATCTAATTTCTCTCTAGATTATTCATTCTTTATAGTTGATCCCCTCCAGAACAACATTCATTAGAACGCTTACGTTGCTAATGTCGAGTAGCAAAGATTCGCCCACAAATTGATTACCTTAGAACTCTAACAGATCATTGTGTCTCTAGTTGATTCCAATAGATATGAATGAGCGCGTCCTTTATTTACACAGAAGGAATAAATATCAAATATTTTAGCTGTTTAAAATCCGGTGACGCCATATATACTAATTTTTTATCAAGATTAATTGCAAAAGAAAATGGATAATTTATTAAATAATCCAAAATATGTATTAAAGCATGCAATATAATTCTATATTATATTTCACATATCTCATGGGGTTTTGCAAGAATTACAAAATCTTAAATACGAGGCCAACGAAGCCCATTACGAAGGGAATGACAACAGCTTATTGTGTCAAATGCAGAAAGAAAGTTGATATGAAAAACCCTAAGGCTGTTACTCTCAAGAATGGTAGGCCAGCTACTTCTGGTGTCTGCCCTAACTGTGGAACTAAAGTATTCAAGATAGGAAAGGCATAATCTCTCTACCCTTCTTTTTATAGCAAAATAATATATGTAATGGCCTCAAAATAAGCACGAGTTGGCAAAATCTAACTATGAAAACCTGCTCAAGCGACTACAGAATAGGACCGTAAGACAGGACAAAAAGAGCGCATTAAGAATAGATATGCCTAATCCAGACATAATATGGGTAGGCAACAAAACCATACTCAGGAATTTTAAGGATTTTGCAGAGTTTATGCGAAGGGATCCTGAAAAGGTTCTATTATACCTAGCTAAAGAATTTGGTTCTTCAGCCCATATAGCCGGTGAAAGAGGCATCTTCGTGGGGAAGAAGGAGCCATCTAAGTTTAAATCGTTGTTTGAGAGATGTCTGAAGGACTATGTTATGTGTCCCGTATGTAACAGCCCAGATACCAGGATTGAACGTGTGAAGAGATTGAGCTTTCTTGTATGTGAAGCATGCGGTGCAAAGTCATCGTTAAAGGGAATTTTTGCGTGAGTAACATGTTTGCCGTAAGCAAAATAAACTACCAAGATTCTATAATGGTTAACATTTGTGACCATGAATTGGTCGGTACGAAGGTGAGTGAGGGAAAACTTGAAGTCAGGATAACGAAGGACTACTTTGGACAACAGATCGTAAATGAAGACGAGGTCACGGACCTGCTCAGATCCTGCGTCGTTGCGAATTTGATAGGCGAGAGGATAGTTAATAAAGCTGTGAGAATGAACCTTGCTTCCGAGCTAAGTGTTAGAACGATTTCTGACATCCCATTTCTCATGATATTTAAATTTCAACTTGGTTCTTGAGGTTATTCATTATTCATTTTAAAATTCAGGAATACTAATATTTGATTCATGTACAAAAGCACACAATGGGCAAACGAAAAGTGATAAGCGAAGAGACGTTGAAGGAATTGGTACTTCCTGAAGAAGGCGAAGTGTTGGGCAGGGTCATAAAATTGCTTGGTAGTGATCATATATTGGTAAAGTGTGTAGACGGAAACACAAGAATGGGAAGGATAAGGGGCAAGTTGAAGCGCAGGGTATGGGTTAGGGATAATGATGTAGTACTTATTGCACCTTGGAATTTTAAAGGTAACGACAGGGGAGATATTGCTTGGAGATATACACTTGCCCAGGTTGAATGGTTGAAAAAGAACGACTACCTGCCCAAGGACTTTTAATGAAATTAGTCGCTTCGTGAAATATTAAATAACTAGCCAGAGTGAAGAAGATAATGAATGTTTCCTTTAATTTTTTAGTTTGTTTGAAGGTGAATGCATATTGAGTGATGACGACATTCCACCGAGAATAAGTAGAAAGGTTGCACGCAACCTAACCAAAGTGGAGAAGGACCAGAGGATATTAAGAAGCCATGAATCTGACCGTGCAGTCTTTGAGGAAGTTTTTGACAAATCGACTTTGATGGTTCTTTACGATATAATGAACGCAGGAATTTTCAGTTACCTTAATGGAGTGTTAGCAAGTGGAAAGGAATCAAGAGTGTACTGGGGTGTCACTGCGAAAAATACGAGCGTTGCTGTGAAGATTTACCTTATTACAAGTGCTGAATTCAAACACAGATTACAGTATATTGCAGGCGATCCCAGATTCGGCGGTGTCAGGAAAGGTATGAGAAATATAGTTAATTTGTGGGCAAGGAAAGAATTCAAGAATCTCAGGACAGCCTATGATGCAAAAGTTACTGTGCCGGAGCCCATATATGTAAAAAATAATGTGCTTGTAATGGAGTTTTTTGGGGAAGATGGTACTCCTGCACCTACGTTGAATGTGTGCGAGGTCACACAAAAACACTACCTACAGGTTCTCAAGGCTGTTTCGGACCTTTATACGGCTGGCCTAGTCCATGCAGATCTTTCCGAGTACAATTTGTTTCTTCATAAAAACAAAATAATTTTATTTGATTTTGGTTCAGCAGTTAGTACAGCACATCCAAATGCTGATCAGTTCCTTAGACGGGACATATCAAACATAAACAAGTTCTTTAACAAAAAAGGAATAGATGTATATGACCAGGATCGGGCAATGAAGAAGGTGAAGAAAAATTGAGTTTTATGCATACTGTCAAGGTTCCAAAGGATCGTGTGGGAGCACTTATTGGAAAAGGAGGTAAGGTAAAGGGGAGGATCGAGAATGGCTGCGGTGTAAAGCTAGAGATAGATAGTGAGTATGGTGATGTGACCATCAGGAATGCCGGTAGGCCAGAAGAAATGTTACCGTTTAAAGCTGTAGAACTTGTTACTGCTATTGCAAAGGGATTTTCGCCGCAGAGAGCAAACAGGTTACTTGATGAGGAAATCATGTTGTTTGTTCTAGACCTTAAGGAATTTACGGGCAAATCAAGCAACGCATTGGAAAGAATAAAAGGGAGGATAATAGGAGTAGATGGTAAAGCAAGAAAAATCATGGAACAGTTGAGTGGTGCATACATTTCCGTCTACGGTCACTCAGTTGCAATGATCGGCAATTCTTACGAAGTGAGAATTGCAAATGAAGCTGTTACTATGCTTGCAAAAGGCAGTATGCATAAATCAGTGTATAACATGTTGCAGGAAGCAAGGAGTCATGCCAAGTTGGAGCGTGTAAAAATATGGGAGGAAAATGTGAATGAGTCAGGCAGCATTTAGCGAGATATCACCAAGTGAGTTCTTTTACAGGAACAGGGACCTTGCTGGGTTCAGTAATCCCTCCAGAGCGCTTTATATGACTGTAAGGGAGCTTGTGGAAAATTCGTTGGACGCTTGTGATCACAACAAGGTATTGCCACATGTAACGATCTCGATAAAGCCTGTGGAGAAGAATGCCACAGACCCGCGGCAATACGTTATTACTGTAACTGATAATGGTCCCGGTATAACACCAGATTATGTACCTATGGCGTTTGGTAAGGTGCTATACGGGACGAAATTTACGCTAAAGCAAGCAAGGGGGATGTTTGGTTTAGGTGCTACTATGGCCATCCTGTACGGCCAGATTACCACAAACAAACCTGTCATAATAAAGACAACACAAAATAGCAGGATGTATGAATACACATTGCAACTCGATATTCAACGCAACAGACCTATGATACTCAACAAAACAAGAATGAATACAAATGGATTTAAGGGTTTATCGATAAGCATAACCCTTGAGGGAGATTTTGGCAAAGCACAAAATAAAATACGGGATTACGTGGCGCAAACAGCCCTTATTACTCCATATGCAAACATATCGTTGCGTGATCCTGCAGGTAATAAGATCAGGTTCAAAAGAATCACGAAAATAACTCCTGCGCCCCCCCTAGAGATCAAACCACATCCTACCGGTGTTGATGTGGAAACGTTACGTAGGTTGATAACCCGTGAATATAACGCACCACCATCGTTTGGTGAGGATATGAAAGAACGTGTAAAGAAGGAACTCCGGGCCGAAAGAATAAACCAAAGTGCTGAAACAGTAGCAGAACTTGCAAGGAAACGCTGGACAAAATTATCTAGAAGTGTAAGGACAGCGGTATCACTTATCGTATTGCTTGACATAAACTTGGATGACCTTGAAAAGATTCGAGTTGATAGTGTTGATGTACCAAGTTCAAAAATATCATATATCACCCTTCTGGATGAGAACTATCATACGATCAAACTCAAGAAAATTAATCCGTTCTTCAAACTGCTGTCATCGTTGGTTGAAGGGGATACCGTTTTAGATTTTATGACTAGGAACTTTCAGAGAGTTGGTCCTGGCATCGCAAGAAAGTTCTTAGATTTTGCAAAGATTGATAGTAGAAAGAAGGCCGGTACGCTTCCGAATGATGAAATTGTTGCACTTGCAGATGCAATGCAACGTTACCCAGGCTTTCTTGCTCCCGACTCGAGCTGTCTTTCCCCCCTGGGTGAGAATTTGCTAGAGGCGGGTATAAAGAAGGTCTTTAATCCTGAGTTTGTTGCAACAGTACAGAGACCTCCTTCGGCATATTCGGGATTTCCCTTCATAGTAGAGATGGGCATGGCCTATGATGGCGATATCAAGACAGACTCCATAAGCCTTTACAGATTTGCTAACAGAATCCCGCTGCTTTACGATGAGGGCAATGATGTTGCTATGAAGGTCATCGAAGAGGTTGATTGGCCTAGATACAGGGTAGGTCAGGATTCTCCACTGATAATTGTGACACATATTTGTTCCACACGAGTACCATACAAGACGGTAGGAAAGGAGTACATAGCAGATAGGGCTGAAATAGATTACGAGCTTAGGAATGGAATGAGGTTCTTGGCGAGGAAGCTAGCATTATTTCTTTCAAAGAAGGGACATATGGAAATGCAGAAGAAACGTGCCGGCATATATTCAAAGTATGTGCCTATGCTTGCACAGTTTTCTACTGAGTTGGCAAAGGCCAAGAAGCAACCACGTTATAAGACATTGTTGAAATTGGGTGAAGAGGTTGAAGAAGAAGGTAGTGAGCGCCAAGAAAGCCAAAGTTAAGGAAGTCCTGAAAGAGCTAGGATCAAAGGTCTACAAGGATCTAGATAATGGTATATTCCCCGAAGTGTCGATTCCTAGCAGATCTGTGAGCAACATTGTTTATGATAAAAAGCTTAGACAGTATGTCCTCGGAAGAGGAGCTGTGAACAGATCTGCTAAGAATATGCGTCATCTACGACCATTTACGCAGCTGGTCTGGATGGCCTTTTTCGTTAACAAATTACTCAATCAAGGAAAGACATCAACCTTGAGGGACATCTACTATTCGGCACAGGCATTCAATATGGACTTTGAGGACCAGCCAGAATCTGATCATACAATTACTGACCTAGAGGCACTACTGACCATGGCAAGAGAAGACTTTAGCGTTTATCCTGAAGAAAGGAGCAGTGTGTTTGGGGATTTAACTATTGAATACACTGTTCCTGGATACGAAGGAAAGCGGTTGAATTTATCCGATCATCCGGATGGTTATCTAATAGGTCCGAGTTTGAGCACAGCAGAATTTGTTAAAACAACAGCGGATAGAGTGATCGCAGTGGAGAAAGGCGGTATTTTCACAAGATTTATTGAAGAAAAGGTGCATAAGAAATTCAAAGCAATTGTGGTCGATACTGCTGGTCAACCTCCACGATCTACCCGCTATCTGTTGAAGAGATTGCATGATGAAATGGATCTTGATGTATTCATTATTGCGGATGGAGATGTATACGGAGAGCATATAGCAATGGTCATAAAATCAGGTTCTGCAAACGCAGCGCATTTAAGGGAGCTTACCGTGCCTGATGCCAAGTGGATAGGAGTCTGGGCAAGCGATATTCAAAAGTACAGATTGCCAACAGACCCAATGACTGAAGCCGATATCAAGAGATGTCATGAATTGAAGCGTGACCCTAGGTATCAGGGGGATATATGGCAGAGGGAACTTGATATCTTCTTGAAGATGAAGAGAAAGAGTGAGTTAGAGGCATTTTCCAAGTATGGTTTAACGAAGATTACTGATGATTATTTACCCCAAAAGTTAAAGGAAGCAAAGAGTATGGATTAGATTTTTCTTATCTTTAACGTAAGAACCCCGTTTCTATATCTAAATTCAGCTATACCCATATCTTCAGTCACCTCTAGCTGCACATCCCTTGCGAAGTCTTGCCCTCCTCGTATATGCAGTATACCATTGATCAGCCTGACGGTCACCTGATCTTCTGGACCAGGTACTTCTGCCACGAATACAAGCTCCTGATCTCCCTTGATCAAGTCGTACACCCATGTCTTCTCCTCCACACTTTTTGGTGCCATCCTAGGCTCTTCTGTTCTAGCCATTGTTTTCAACTCTCTTACCCAATATATCATCAAAAGAGAAGCTATTGCCAAAAGTATGAAGCCCGCATAACTATGTTCCGTACGTATAACCATAACATACATTACACCTAAAAAAAGGAGAACTAATAGTGGGATTACAAATTCAAGGGACTTGTCATAAACATAACGTTTCTTATATCTGGCCAATGGAATCAGCTTGTTTGTTCATTTTTTAACTTGCCATCCTTATAAACCATTACACACTTTAAACCGTTTTAGAAATTTGTTTGAAAACTGCTATATTAATTACCAGAATTTACCAACTTTCTCGACTTTTCTGCATCAAGAAATGATACTGAATCTTCTGCATTATATGTGAATCTCTTTAGCTATGTTTATATCTAATGTGTAAAAATTATTGTGTCCAATGAGCAATTCTTCCAATGATTCAGGTATCTCCAAAAGTAAAATCTTTGGAGCAGGAACAATTCTTGCTCTCATTATAAGCGGACCTGCTATAATTGCTTTCGTTATAGCTAATAGCATAATAGACAATTTCTTCGTTTCAATAGCAATAAGTGCCATAGTATACTTCATCTCTATGGGGGTGTCGATAAAACTATCTAAGAAGTTATCAAAAACGTAAATAATCGTTTACAGTTTTATGCCTGTCCATCTGTTGAAAACCTCATGCTCAACACCAAACTGATCTAAGATCTTTCCTGCTATATGATTAAGGAGATCTTCAATGCTCTTGGGTTTGTGATAAAATCCCGGCATTGCTGGCAGAATTATAGTTCCCATCCTTGCAAGCGTGAGCATATTTGATAAGTGGATAGCAGTAAGTGGTGTCTCCCTTGGTACTATGACTAATTTTCTTGACTCTTTAAGCGTTACAGAAGCTGAACGGGCAATCAACGTATCCTCATAACCGTTGGCTATGCTTGCTAGGGTTTTCATACTGCATGGGATAACAACCATACCATCTATCCTGAAAGACCCGCTAGAGGGGCTTGCTGCTAAATCATCGTTACTGTAAATGTAATTTGCTAATGCTTTAACATATGATGGTTTCCTCTCTGTCTCTATCTCTATGCATTCTTCTGCCCACTTGCTCATTATCAGGTGTGTTTCAATTTTTAATGTCTTCAGAACTTCAACCAATCGCACACCATAAGCTACCCCGGAACTCCCACTCATCGCTACGATCAGTTTCATAAAATTACGATGCGTGCATTGCTATTTAATTCAATCTGCTTTAATCTTCTCACTGAACTATTTATAGGCGCTAAAGAGTGATCTTTAATTACTTAACGAAACGGCCTAATACCATGATGAATCTGAGCGATGCCGAAGATACTATGGTACGCGAGTTGAAGGTTTCTAGAGAGGAAGCAAAGATCTATATGCTGTTACTGACCAGAGGTGAAATGTCTAAAACTGAAATTGCCCAGCAAACTGGCTTGTATGTAGATTCAATAGAAGAAGTCGTGTCAGGTTTGATCCATAAGGGTACCTGCATAGAATTAAATGACAAATACGAGGCGTTAAACCCACGATTTGCTATCATCAACATGTATAAGATGATGTGTTATAGTAGCAAGCTGGAAGTGAAGAGAAACAAGACCGTGGATCAACTAGCTACTTTACTGGAAAAACCATTCGAAGATGCAAGGACTAAATAGAGCGTCATTATGTGCCTTGCTATGCAGTGTGAACATCAAAATGGGTATTTTGGTGTTGTAAACATAAGATATCAGAACAGAACTATTGGTGCCGTTGATGTATGGAGATGTGCTAAATGTAGGCAAATTTTCTGCGAGGAAAAACAGCTGGGAATCCTCGACATATCCTCCGAAATAGGCATGCCAACGATAGATCCAGATGAACGTTGGGCCGTTCTTGTATGCAAATTGAGGAAGGACAAGGAAAGATGGGCTCTGATGGGGGTAAAGAAGGACGGTGAGATAAAGCACGCTTGTGTGGACAAAGATGTTTTCCTACCTGTAGCGGACTTTGAGGTACATGATGATAGACATTGGATGTTCATGATAGATGAATCGGTAAACAGGGAGATTGAGATCGATTGAGCGATGAGGATGTCACAATATATGTTTTGAGTGCTGCTCCAAGCGAGATCGCAAGTAAGGTCGCTGGATATTTTACCTTTAGGGGTCAAAAAATAGCGTTCAAGGCACTCGCTTTTGGGAGAATAGGGGGACATAATGTGAATGTGAAGATAAGTAAGAAAAATGAAGAGAAGTTGAGAAAGATGGGTGTAGATCCCGAAGAGCTGATAATAAAAGTTCAGAGAAAGATGGTTATCGGCGATATGAACATGCCTGATACGCAGAATAAGATGGAATAAACGAAATTCTAGAGTTTGGCACCTTCTAACGCTCTGCTGCATTCACACTTTTTCCTTTGTGAGGGAATCTGCGGTATAAGGTCGGCCAATAACCTTCTTGTATTTTGAACATTCTTCCGAAGCGTTTCTATCACCTCTTTTGTACTTACAGGTTTCTCTGCCCATACATCATAATCAGTAATTGTTGCAATTGACAGATAGCAAATTTCAGCCTCCCTTGCCAAAACGCATTCAGGGACTAGTGTCATACCTATAACATCTGCTTTAACGTAATCTCTGAACAATCGGGATTCAGCTCTAGTGGAATATCGTGGACCTTCTATACAAACGTAGTTAGCTCTGTCATGAAAATTGAGTTTGAGGGATTTTGCAGTCTTTATTGCAAATTTTCTAAGCTCTGGACAGAAAGGATCTGCAGTAGAAACATGGCATACTTCGCCACCGTCATAAAAGGAGTACTGTTTTGATTTCGTAAAATCTACAAATTGATCCGGTATGGCTACATGGCCTGGTTTGAGACGCATCCTCATGCTGCCAACAGCTGCCGGCGCAAGTATTCTCCCTACACCTAACTGTTTTAGTGCCCATATGTTTGCCCTCGCATTGATCTTATGTGGTGGTATTCTATGACCTCTTCCATGTCGGGGTATGAATGCAATACTTCTTCCAGCGTACCTCCCCAGTGTTAACAAATCTGACGGATCACCGTATGGTGTATAGACCTTTATCTCCTTCTTGTCCCTAAATAGCCCCGAATCGTAAATGCCTGTGCCTCCGACTATAGCAATATCTGCATGATCACTCATCGTATCTCACCAGCGAATATATTTCAGAGCCTTTGAGCAAGTCTCTGCCCTTCAGGCCCACAAGTTCAATTACGAAAGCAAAGCCAGCTATGTTTCCCCCAAGCTCTGTTATCAATGCAGCAGATGCTCTTGCAGTGCCTCCTGTAGCAATAAGATCATCGACGATCAACACATTCTGCCCTCTGCTGATTGCATCTTGCTGTATCTCCATTGCAGCGCTTCCATACTCAATATTATATGCTAAACTTAACGTCTTTCCTGGTAATCTGCCCTGCTTCCTTATCATTATAATCCCCTTGTTAAACTTCAGCCCGAGCGCACATGCGAAAATGAAACCCCTTGACTCTATTCCAGCAATCAGATCGATCTTTGCATTCTTGTAATGCTCATAAAACTGATTAATCACATATTGCATCGCCATAGTGTCACGTAAAATTGGAGTTATATCCCTGAAGAGTATCCCTTTCTTTGGAAAATCTGGAAACGAGCGTATTATATTTTCAAGGTTCATGCCATAGCCATATTTTGCAACGTAAAAAAGCTTTGCTAAAGTACATAGCTCTTCTTTTCCTTGACAATAGTAATGTTTTGCGTTGCCCGTTTGAACATCTCTGGATACTCCGTATGTACGGGGAAAAGATGTTTGGGATTTATTTGCTTCACTATTGTCATAAGATCACCAGAGTAAGCATGCCCAGAACAGTGACTCTGAAATATACGGAAATCAAACCGATCAGCCCATGCCATTAGTCGTTGATAATCGAACTGTTGCTCTTCTGTGTGAGGCTCGCTGGTTGAATATAGCATTATACTGTAAGGCTCTGGCTTAATGTCTATCAGCTCATCAAACTGGAAGAAGGTCATTGCACAAACAACTTTATTCTGGTTCTGCTTGAGTTGTTCGGCTGTCCATACATTATTGAGGTTGAGAAAGTCACGTTCCCTTTTTCCATAGTCATGGTCAATGTATGTGCCTGACCCACGTCTTGGTAGATGTATTATTATGTTTTCGTCATCATAGCTAGGAACTTGTAATTCCGGGTCTTTGTTTAACCACTTCAGCAAAAATGCGTCCCTCAGCAAAACAGCAAATTTTCTCTCATTTTCCTTAGCTATAGTGTAGAAAGTTCTTAATCTATCCACATCTTTGAAGCTAAAATCGGCAACAACGAACTTGTCGCTTTTCTTTACAACTTCGTTACATTCGTTCCTTACCTTTTGTTCGCTCTCATAGCCCTTTTCTTCAGCTAACCTAGTTCCCTCCATTATCAACGCTTCAGGCTTTGATTGCTCTACCTTATTGACAAATTCTTGGGTCATCTGCGGTCTGGTTCCTTGTAATCTTAGATCGCCACTATATGCTATCGTGCCTTCACTCGTGTGGACTAGCAAACCATATGCACCCGGAATTGAATGATCCACGTGTACAGGCTCTACCTCTACTGAACCGATCTTTAATTTATCTCCTGTTCTAAATGTATGAACCTTTCTTTGAATCAATTGACTGTTCTTACCTGTTGGGCGTCTATTGAAAGTCAGGATCTCGCTTTCTATATCTCTCGAGCTCCGTTCTTCTAATGCCTGCAGTATCAAATGTGCGGTTTCTCCCATGTACAAGGGGATATCCTCATGTAAAAAAGAGATATGGCTACAATGGTCAGAATGGGCGTGGGTAAGTATTACAGCATCGATATCAACTTCGGATCCCTTCATTCCTCCCATCTGCAGAAGGTCATCTCTGTATAGACCGTCTCTCCTAGGAATCAGTCCCATTTCTATGAAATCAGCTATTCCATTTGATGCTCTAGGTTTCAAATAATCTTGAAAATACTTTGAATATTTGTTGAAGCTCTTGCCAAAATCTAGAAACACCTTTGTATCTCTGTCTTCGAGAAGAATCTTATTGCCACCAATTTCATTAATACCTCCATAAAAAGTAAGGCTTGTCATTCGATATTTGTAACAAAACAAGTTTATATTGTTATTTCTCGTATTTAGTAACAGATGTCTTACAATAAGAGGCTGAAAAACCTGCAGGGATTTGAAGATGCTTTTGAACTCGTTAGAACAGCAGTGTATGACAAATATAAGATGAGGCGTGCAGGATTGAATCTGTTATTGCAAGATATGCCGAACTTTATTGGTGCTTATCATGTTCTGGGGTCAAATTTTATAGTAGTGAACAGATATGTGCTTAGTGCTATAAAGACTATGGCACAAGGTAAGGAGGAGTACAACTCATATTTATTCGTGGTTTTAGCACATGAATATCTACACAGTTTGGGTATAGTTGATGAATTCAAGGTGAGAAATTTGACGTATAATATGTGCAACACACTTTTTGGTGATGCGCATGTAGCAACCAGAATGGCAAAAGAGGACCCAGCATCACTCTACCCCCAACTGAAAAAACTCATGGCTGCTGAATTTGGCAAGGATTTTGAACTCATCAAGAATTTTGATAGATCCAATATGTCCTATATAGGATAAGGTGTGGTTAACTTGTTTAATTACGAATGAGTTTGTATGTATCATAATCGTATATTTTTTATCGCTCCTGTGCAAATACATTGCTGAATTAGCAAAATCCTCAGGATAATGAATAATAATTAGGAGAATACCGCAAAGAAAGCCTCTGTTCTTGACTCCCCTTGCTGAACAATGACTTCATAAGTACCAGCAGGCGCTGTCTTCTGGATCAACCATAATGCACTATAAGTTCCATCTTCCTTTGTGCTTGCAGACATTGGTATACGATCTTCCTTAGGTGTAAGTATGACTATTGATACCCTGTCACTGGGTTTTCCTTTACCAGAGATCCTTACAAGCTCTCCGTCTCTGTACTCACTCTTGTCAGTCTGCACTATAAGGGCAACCGAACCCCTTACTACGGAGAAAGTTAGGGCTATCTCTTCGTCGCCTGACGTGAGGCCACACGTATATTTGCCTAGAGGGGAATCCGCAGGTACTATCATTGAAGCAGTGAATTCTCCGGAACTATCTGATGTAACAGAAGTTGTGTATATCTCGACACCGTTTGGATCGAAAACTGTAATATCAACATCTTTATTTGGTGATGTCTGTCCTGTAATTACCACACTCTCACCCTGTTTGTACTCGAACTTGTCAGTAGATATTGAGATCTCGTATCCAACTTCCGTCAAAACTTTGAACTTTATTGTAATAGTTCTGCCATCCTGCAGTGCAGATATTAGATATTCACCAGTCACAGCTGCGGAGTCTAAAGGTATAAACGCTGTGTATATGCCATCATTGTCAACGGGAACTGCCGATGAGAATATTGAGAGCCCAGAAGGATCTACAGCCCTAAGTGAAACAGCCGCACCTGCTTTTCCTTTACCAACTATCTTCACAAGTTCGCCCTGTTTGTATTCTTCTTGTTCAGTAGTTATTGTAAATGGGATCGTTCTTTCTTTTATCTCTACGTTTATAGGAAGATTTGCGGCTCTTCCATTGCTGTCGGATACAGACACCTGGTGTGCACCGTCAACTGCAGTTTCTGGAATCTTTATTCTATCCCTAATAGTTCCGTCAGATTCTGTCTGAAAGGTCTCTATTAATTTTCCGTCAAACAGAACAGTTATCCTAGATTCCGGCATGAAACCTTCGCCTATTAATCTGACAACTATGCCTGGTCTTGCCGTACCAGGGACTAGCGCAATCGCTGGTTCTTTGTCCGGAATATTTGATTTGTCACTACCGTTAGTTGTTGGCGGTGGAGTTAAATTGCCTGGTACTACGTTTGTATTATCTCTACTAGAAGTTCTGGCGGATTCCTCCTGCATGGCCTTGACCACATCTATTGTGCCACTTCCAAGCTCGTCACCTTCTTCGTCAATGACGATCCACTGGAAGATCGGGTTTGATTGATCTGACTTGATACCAAACCTTGTAGATTCACCAGGCCTTATCACGTTATCGTCCGTCCTAAATTGTATAGCATTTGGATTTGATGATGATGCTTCTGTACTCCATCCTTCTTCAGCCTTATATGATGCAATGATACCATTCTGTAGCGTAAGCCACACAAGGTTAGCGTTGTAAATATTATCCTCGCTATTTTCTACCTTTATAACTGAAATAGTCTTCCAGCTCTTTGCAGTAATATTTACAAGGGCACTATCAGTCATGTCAAACTGTGCGTAGCCTAAAGGCACAGCCATCGTTGCGACTAATATTATGGTTGGTACGGTAAGGTGCCTTGGATTAAATACATGCATCTTACTAGAATTTCTATTGATATCCTTTTTATTTCTTGTTATATGCGAACAGCCCACTGTAATCACTATATTCACTGTGGGGCTTTATATTGGTAAATATCAACTATTTGAGAGGGTTTATCAATGAAAATAAACATACGAGGTCTCAATGCAGCAATGCTGTTAACGATGTCTGTCTAAACACGAGATTGTTAAAGCCGCTACAACTGCTGCACGTAATCCAGAATAAGTGGTATATTCATTTTACTTACATATACCTTGCTTCCAAATGATCACAGCGGTAAAAATGTGTAGATAGTAGCCCCTACGTGTTGCGTTTATCGCATAAATTGTAAAATTTCAATATATTTAATTTTGATAAAACGAATCCGCAGGGCTACTGTGAATTGTACGGTAACTAATGGTAAGTGCAAAATTCATAGAATGCAGAAATGTAACAATTTATCGGGTTAACCTAGGCAATCTGGCTTAAACCATATTCGCCCTGTGCGTCACCTGCAAAAATCACAAGAACTAAACAATTATTTACAAGTAGGTTGTAGTATGGTAACGGGGTTTGGTTGTCGTTTGAGTGAAGATGATTCTATTGAGGACCTGACATCCAAGGTCTTTCGTGTGGTCGTAGAGAATGGAAAGGATGGTATTCTTCAAAGTGAGTTATGGAAGAAACTTGATCTTACAAGCAGGGACGGTTCTCGGCTTTCTATAAGGCTAGAACGGAGGTCGCTCATAAAGCGAGAAAAAGTTCTAGAAAGTGGCAGATGGACATACAAGCTAATAGCAATAAAGCTACCAGTTGATACTACCTGCATAGAGCAGGCACCATGCCTTACATGCCCGGTTGAACATATGTGCTCTGTTGATAGCGCTGTAAGCCCCAATACGTGTATGCTTATAGAAAACTGGATATTGAATGAAATTGGCAGGTCAGAACAATTAATTAACATAACTACAGACGGTAAAAAGTATGCGCCTGCAAGAGGCTAAACGCGATCTGTATAGAAGGTTAGCGAATGAACGTGGTTATAGAAGCAGAGCAGCTTTCAAATTAATGGAGATTAACCGTTCATATCATATAATACGTAGAGGAATGTACGTCGTCGATCTCGGCTGTGCACCAGGTGGGTGGTTACAGGTTGCAAGAAAGTTTGTTGGTGGGCATGCGAACATTCTTGGTATTGATGCCAAACCAGTTAAACCACTACCTAACATTCAGGTTGTCCAGGGAGATATTAACGATCTATCATTGGTGGAAAAGATCCTTTCAATAATGAGGAGAAAGGTAGATCTGGTATTATCTGATGTGGCGCCAAACATTATGGGGGTCTGGCAGCTGGATCACGCAAGGCAGATAGGGTTGACAGAAAATGCGATAACCATAGCGGATAAAATACTTGTGAAAGATGGCAATGCTGTATTCAAGGTTTATGAAGGCAGCATGTTAAATGACTTGAGGAATATTCTTAAGGAAAAGTTCAGAGTTGTACGGTCGTACAAGCCAAGAGCAAGCAGGAAGGCTAGCAGTGAGATCTATCTTGTATGTTTAGGTTACAAGGGTTATGAACAAATCTAAAACTTCTTTATAACTTGCATCAGTTTTAAATCCTGTAGGTCGCAGACTCGTTCGTGCAGCCGAAAAACCAGATGATTTCAGTTTATGAATCACAGCAGAAATAGCTGGTGGTGTTACCCTTACTCTTTCTGAGATTTTATTTATAGAGAAATATGCAGGAGGCATTTTGATCTCCTCCCTAGCTATAGAAAGTAATTTACTGCAACTTTTATCAACATCACAAGCTTTAACAGAGAATAACATTTCTTCGACAAAATCTGCATCGAATACACCTGCTATCCACAATGGCCCGCCGACCCTCATTGGTTTTTTGCAAGTATCACAAATTTTATGATCATCAGTTTGATCTGTGTGCATTCTATTGTTGCAGCAAAAACAGTGGTAGATGTAACCTATCTTGCTAGGCATTGCTTCGGCATAGCGAGCGCCTACATTTACTCTAACATAAACGCGTAGGTAGTTTCTTACACTGTGAATAAATAAAGGTCTGATCCCAAGCTCAAGTCTAGAACCTATCATCGAGACTAGACCGATGAGCAATCGTAAAGCAATTTCGTTTCCGTACTCAACATTCATTGATCTTCCATAGTACCTTCTGATGCATACATCTGGATATATCCCGCAAAGAACAGGAGTGTCTGTGGCTGTTATGCTTAGTAGCCCTTCATCATTTACTGCTCGAAGCGCACAGTCAATATATGGTGCAGGTGTTCCAAACGGATCCAGATCAACTATACCTAACCTTGACCCCTTAGAAGAATGTTCAATAAGAAATTTACATGCTTCATTCACACTGAATTTGCACCGTTCTTCAACATAATTGAGTTCGCTAGATTGTCTTGCCATGTCAAGGGCAATGGGGTTGGCATCGTTGATGTATACCTCCTCAAGTTCCTTCACCTCAACAGCAGTTCTGAGAGCTCTTGCGCCTACTCCAGCAAGTGCGTCTGCCATGCTTTTTTCGTTCAAGTTCTTTGCATAAGACTTGTATGCAATGATCGAAAAATCCCTGCTAAGCCTAGCATTTGGGTTGAAAAATACTGGGCTTCTAGGTGGTACTGTATTGGTTAGAGATTCTTCAGGCACAACCAGTTTTGTGCCACCTTCAACTATGGTCTGCAGGCTCTGCATAATATATGCAGTTTGAGGATAAGATAAGAACGTTTGTGGTTATGTGTGAGGCATTAGAGCAAACAGAATGTTCCGTAATCCAGAGTATGATCTATGCATAATATTTGGATCAGGTTCTACTTTGCCCAGTTCGTTCTTGTAATTTCTTATATGGGTCAAGCCATCGTTAGTTAGCATTTCCGTTCCATACCTCTTGCCAAGCTCTATCAATATCCTATTAAAGTAATCAAGATGCATTAGCACTTCACCTCGCTCTATATTGGACTTTCCACACAGCTGAGTGTCTTTATAAAAATTGCGTATACTCTTTAGCCTAGAACGCAATCTTTTTTCGTTAACTAGTAGAATAAAATCATCGACCATAATATGATTATGTACAAAATTGCTTAAATGCTTTATCTACCCGGATCAGAATTTATTGATAGAATGGCTATCTTTATACTAACTGGATACCCAGGGACGGGAAAAACCACGGCTGTGATACGTCTGGCTGAAATGCTAAAACAGAGGGGGGTAAGTGTAGGTGGCATTGTCTCCAGAGACATTAGGAAGGACTATGTAAGAATAGGTTTTGAGTTTGTAGATATAAGCAGCAATGAAACTGCCTTGCTAGCTTCAGTAGAAGGAACGGGTCCTAAAGTAGGGAAGTATAAAGTTGACCTAGAAGGATGTAGATTCGCAGTTAACGTCTTGCGAAGAGCAATTGCAGATGCAGAGGTAATAGCATGCGATGAGCTGGGGCCACTGGAGTTCAAATCAAAAGAATTCATTGATTTGGTAAAGCACATGCTTGCTCTGGATAAACATATTATTGTGGTTGTGCATAAAAAACTAAACCATCCAGTAATAGAGCAGATTAGAGAAAAAGCTAGCTTTATGATCAATCTTGATATACAAAATAGAAATAAAGTACCATATCTATTGCTAGAGAGGTTAGAATGATAGTAGCTGGCATTGACGAGTCTGGCAGGGGCGCGGTTTTAGGTCCGCTGGTTATTGCTGGTGTCACGGTCAGAAGATCTAAACTAAGAAGGCTACAGATGTTAGGCGTGATAGATTCCAAGAAACTCTCTCCTAAGAATAGAGAAAGGCTTTACAGAGAAATTCTAAAGATCGTTGATGACTATTACGTGAACGTATTAAAACCAGCCGATGTAGACCGCTCTGTGGCTTCAAGAGCACTTAATTCCCTAGAAGCTGCTGCCATGGCCACTGTCATAAACAGGTTAAGACCTCAAATAGCATATGTGGATTCGTGTGACGTAAACCCCAAACGCTTCAGGAAAGCCATTTTGTCAACCTTAAAGTGCAGGGCTAAAGTAGATTCTAGACATCATGCTGATTCAGAGAATGTTGCAGTATCTGCCGCGTCGATAGTAGCTAAAGTAAGGAGAGACCGGGAGATACTGAAACTTCGGCAGAAAACGGGCAATATAGGCAGTGGATACCCCTCAGACAAGCGCACTATGAAATTCGTTCATAGATGGATGCATGTACATAAGAAACCCCCCTCGTTTGTTAGAGTTTCATGGAAGCCTGTTAGGCTATTGTTAAAAGGCCATACACCAAGGAAAGTTCAAGATTTTTGATGATGGCGAGCAGAAACCATTGCATGGTCCTTGTCGAATGGTTGCAGATTGATAACTTGCTCTACTTCAAAACTTCCAGCCTTTAGCCTTGCTACTTCAGTGTTAACTACATCCTTAGGTTCTTTGGTAACATCTATGCTCCTAGTTTTAATGACCAGCATAAGATAACCTTGATTCTTCAGATACATACTGCAGTTCGCCATTGCTATCTCTGTCTGGTCAGGCTGGGCAATGTCACAATAGACCACATCTACCAACCCTGTGATAGAAAAATATGCTTTGGGTTTGCGTGCATCTTCAATTATGGGTATGATGTTTGCTCTGTACGTTGCAACTCTTGCGATCAGCTCCCTTGCAACTCTAGATGCTGATTCTACACAGAACACTAAACCGCTGGAACCTACGATATCAGAAATATGGCTTGCAGTTGTACCTGTAGAAGCTCCAAGGTAAAGAACCTTCCCGCCAAATTTTATTGGAAGATATTTGAGACCCTTAATTAATACAGCAGCAAGTTTGCTCCTAAAAGGATCCCAAACTCTATATTCAACCCCTTTGATTTTGATCAGACGCTCTCCGTAAACATCAACTCCTTTGGAGAGATTTTCCGTGCATAGTCTGCTCTCACCTTCTATATCTATCCAAGCCAGGCTATCTTCTTCGCTTCGCAAAGTTCTTTCTCCTTTTGTCTCTAAACCTCTTATTTCCTCTTCCCCTTTTCCTTCTCTGCTCGTACATAGGAGACGGTCTCTCTACATGCTCTTCCCGTTCAACGGGTTCCTTATACTTCTGCCTTATCTCCTCTATGCGCTCATCAAGTTTTCCCGTTAAAGTGGAGTCCTTGCTACCCTTGTGCACATCTATGCGAGCAGCTATGGCAACCTTTGCAGCTATAGCCCTGGCTATCTTACCCCTCTGCCATTTTGGTGCCGAATGTATCAATGGGTGTTGGAATATTATGCCATGTTTTGGAGGTCTACTACCAGTCTTTAGTGCTCTGAACAATGCCTTTTCTGCGCCTATCACCTGTATCGTGCTCGCAGCCATGTAAGAGAGCCTTTCTAAACCACCAGTCTTCGCGATCATCCTAGCACCTATAGTTGCACCAAGAATTTCCTTCACATTCGGCGCAACTGAGTCCATTTCACGTTCAAGATGCGCTGTCAGAGAGCCGCGTACGGAGTTAAGGTTCTTGATAACCCCTGCGAGGTTTTTTATAGCCTCAACGTTTTCTGCAGTAACTGCACCACCCTTGCTGACTTGAGCAGCATATACGATCTCTTCTGCTTTGTCTTCAGGCATGCCTGTTTCTTTCAACGAGCCTTTATCTATAGAATCTCTAGAACCCGCCAGAACTGTATCGCAATATGTGATTAAATTCTGTATCATACCGTCAAGTTCAGGAAAATGCAAACCGTACCATTCACGTAGTCTAGAACCCATCAGATTAATTATCTTGTCAACCTCGTCCATTGCGTTGATAGATTGGATTATGTGATAGTCCCGTTTGGCAGAGATTTCACCCACCTTTAGAGAGGACAGATCCACTGCGAACTTCCTTAGAAGGCCCAAAGCTTCGAATTCGTTCTTTGCAAAATTGACTTTTACCATTAGGTTCAACTTCTGCTCCTGAAGTTCTGTTTGCTTGTCTCTCTCCATAAGCGTAACACTGATATCATTTTTTGACAGGATGTTGGCAAGACCCTCATCATTTGAAACTACAGCATCAAAGCCCTCCAATCTTAAGAACTCAAGCACATCTTGTAACTGATCAACTTGTGTGCCACTTTTGATTGCCCGGTAAGTCTTGGCCATATGGGTATCGAAGCTATAAGATCGAATGACATTGTCCTGATCGTCGAGAGCGACTATACCGGCTTCAAGCAAGAGGATAGTGCATTTTGACATGGTAACAAACCTAGCCTATTAGCTCTTAAAAAAGGTAGCACTTGATTTCAAATATAATAAAAAATAATCTTCAGCTCAATCGCACTACCAAAACAGCCTGAAACCGTGTCCTGCTATATAGTCAATTCAAAAGCAAATAACTGTTAAACGTTATATTGTGATATAGTCTTTGTATCCGTGTTGCCAAATAGCACTGATCTCTCTGTAGATATCTGTGGAGTGCAGATAAGGAATCCCACAATGCTGGCATCAGGCATTCTTGGTATATCGTATGAGGTACTCCAACGTGTTTACGAAGCGGGTGCAGGTGCTGTAGTATCAAAATCGATAAGTGTTGAACCCAGAGAAGGTTACAAAAATCCAACTGTGGTATCCGTTGATGGTGGATATCTTAATGCTGTTGGATTGTCAAATCCTGGTGTGGATTCATTTGTGAGGGAGATACAGAGCAACAACAAAGTGCCCATTATAGTTAACCTTGTCGGATCTACTGAAGATGAATTTGTATCTATGATAAAAAAGTTTGATGGTCTCAATGTGATTGCTTATGAACTGAATTTATCCTGTCCCCATGTAGAAAAGGTCGGTTTAGAAGTTGGAGATGATCCTGAACTTGTTTATAAAATTGTTAAAAGTACCAAGTCAAATACGAAGAAACCCGTTATAGTGAAGGTTGGTCTGGGAGCAAGTGACATACTTGATACTGCTAGGGTGTCCAAGGAGGCTGGTGCAGATGCAATAACAGCTATAAACACGATACGAGCAATGGCTATCAATATTGAAACTGGTATGCCTTTTTTGAGTAACAAAGTAGGAGGTTTGTCCGGCAAGGCAATAAAACCTGTTGCTATTAGATGTGTTTACGAGATATCGAAGAACGTTAGTATACTAGTAATAGGATGCGGCGGTGTATATACATGGGAGGACTCGGTTGAATTCATGTTAGCGGGTGCTACGGCAGTCCAGATGGGAAGTGTGATAGGAGACAAGTGGTTGAAGACATTCTCTAACATTACACGAGGTATCACTTCATATCTAGAAAAGAAAGGAATGAAGAGTGTTATGGAGTTGGTGGGGATTACGCACAAATATTGATAAAATAAGAATGGTTAGAGTAGAAGAGGTTATTAATGAAAGTCCTACCGTTCGCACCCTAATCTTCAAAGATAGGCTTTGTGAATCCGCAAAGCCTGGACAATTTGTCATGGTATGGATGCCTAGAATCGATGAACTTCCTATGAGTGTCATGATTTCCGAAAAGAAAGGTTATGCGGCATTAACTATAAGGAGACATGGTCAATCCTCTACTGCACTTTACAATACTGGAATAGGTAATTTCCTTGGTGTAAGAGGCCCATATGGAAATTCCTTTGATATTGTGAAAGGGAGAGTCCTACTTGTTGGAGGAGGTACCGGTTTGGTTCCAATGCTGCGCTTATCTAGAGGGCTCGCAAGAAACAACAGTAAGAAAAGTAATGTTACGTTGATCATAGGTGCGAAAACGAAGGATGAAGTTATCTTCGAGAAACTTGCCAAATGTGTATTAAGAAATATGAAAAATAAGGTCATAGTTGCTACAGAGGATGGAAGCTCTGGCGTTAAGGGCCTTGCTACAGATTCTGCTGCGGAAGTTATGGAACAGAGTAGTCTAAATATGACCTATACCTGTGGTCCAGAAAGGATGATGAAGAAGGTTCTCGAATTGGCTGCTTCTCATAAAATTCCTTCTCAGGCAAGCCTTGAGCGAATCATGAAGTGTGGTATAGGCATTTGCTGCAGTTGCTGCGTGGGAAAGTTCCTTTTATGCAAGGATGGCCCCATAATGGATGGCCAAACCATTCTTAAATTGTCTGAATTTGGATCCAATGCGAGGGACAAGTCCGGTAGAATGATGGATATGTGGTAGTCGCTACGAATATCCATATTCACAAGTTTTATATCACACTATTAATCATTCGTCTTCGAATTAGTTGGGCTCCCCAAAGGTCGTTCTTGCCGCTGATAGAACCTTAATGTCTCCTTATAGAGGGATTTCGTTAGGCTCGTTCTTCGGGTGTGCTCCAGCGATTGATACCAGTCGTAATTCTGGTTTCTGGTACTGGATTTTTAAGAGTCAGGTTACACCCAGAATACTTTTCGATTTTATTTGCCACCCAATAGGTCATCAAATGGGAGTTGCGCAGTGTGCACCCTATGGCCTTAGAAAGATCCAGGCCGGTTTGATCAGAGATGGTTATAGAAACGAAGATGTGGTCGTAGCACACCCAGATTATGTAGACAGATTCATAGGGCTGGAAACGGAAGTTGTCGGAACCTACGAAATGGATCCGCTGGGAATGGGTCCTGTTACCATGACCTTTACTCGTGGGAGGAGGCAAACATCTTACGATGAATTTTATTGTGCTGATTTGCATCGAAAGATCAACGAAGCCAAGGAACGAACAGGAAGTAAGGCGAAGGTTGTAGCTGGTGCTTCCGGTACTTGGCAGTACAACTACGATCCAAAGAAAATAGAAGAGTATGGTCTTTACGCAATAGTGGAAGGTGATTTGGGCGGTATAGCTCCTGAATTGGATGGCGTAGCTGGGAAGTTCTTCGATGCTCTTATAAATGGCGAATTTGATGAGGCAAATCCATTCAAGAAGAATGAGTTCAAGGTAGAGGTAAAGGAGTTTAATGGTAATGGTGATGGGAGGAAGCACCACGGTAGGTTCATACATTACTCTGATGAACCGGATGTTGATGAAATTCCTAACATTGTAGAGCCCAGCATGCATGGAATGGTGGAGGTAATGAGAGGATGTGGTCGTGGATGCAAGTTCTGCGATGTTACTTTGAGACCTTTAAGATACTATCCTGTAGAAAAGGTGCGGCAGGAGATTGCTGTGAACATGAAGAAGGGTGGTCTTAGGAGTGCTTGGATACACAGTGATGACATTTTTGTGTATGGTCTTAATCCTAGAACTACAAAAAACATGGAGCCCAACAGAGACGCGATAATAGAATTGTTCCAAGCAATAATGGACACACGTGTTGAGCATACAAACCCAACACATGGAACACTTGCAGGTGCGATAGCAGATGAAGAACTTATTCCAAGGATATCGAAAATCATCAGAGCAGGACCAAACAATCACATAGGGATACAATGTGGTTTTGAGACTGGGAGCATTAGACTGATCGGAAAATATGCCGATAGAAAGCTAGCACCCTACAAACCAGAAGAGTGGCACTGGGTTGTTAAAACTGGTGTAAAGGTGTTTAACCAACATTATTGGGTACCCGCATTTACGCTGATACTTGGTTTAGATAATGACGAAACAGAAGAGGATAGCTGGGAGACTGTAAGTTTGATCAACGAACTTGAGAACGAACAACCTGATTCAAAGTTCACCGTAACGCCTTTGACGTTCGTTCCAATAGGCTTGCTGGAAAAGTCATCTTTCTACAATATTGGTGGCGCAATGGATCCTGGAAAGCTTGCCGTTATGTACAAAACGTGGCAGCACAACTTCAAGTATGGAATCACGAAATTCATGCATCAAGTTGGGCAGAACGATCCATTTCGTAGGTACTTTTTCACAGGTCTGGCAAGAACATTAGGCGGAGTTCCGTTGAAAGCGATGGAGAATTATGCTAGAAGGAAGGGGCTTGCTCATGAAAATGCTATAGAGAAGGTAAAATCGAAGTACTGGTAATTAACTAGCAAACAGTAATGAATATATGCCATATTTGAGGATGAAATTGTATGCCAACGCATGGCTCATTGACCAAGGCAGGAAAGGTAAAAAGTCAGACACCAAAACTGCAGGCTAGAGAAAGGATCAGCCACAATGCAAAGCTTAGGAACAAACTGAATTTCAGGAAGCGCTTTGAGCTCAAGAGAAAACCAGGACAGAACTGGTCGGGCAGAAGAGGCAGAAGGTAATTTCTTACATTTCTTGGGAGTATCTTTTAAATTTAGATAATATGACCAATAATGAAATAGCGCCCACTATAGCAAAGATGCTTGACGGAAATTCTGGAACGATAAAATATGAATTGCTTGTAAGATCGTCATAAACAAACACTACGCTACTAGCATAGCCTGGAATAATGAAACTGATCTCGCCTTCAACTGTCTGACCTGCCCCAAGTGTTCCTCCAAATATTCCCGTCGATGTCTGTGATGTATCAGGTAAGAATACGTTTCCTTGGGAATCTTTTACATATGTGTATGTCTGATTATATGTTATTTCAGTAGTACCTCGATTCTTTAATGATAACCGTATCAGGTACTGCTGCGGGTCAGATTCAAGAAATTTTTCGTCAAGTATCGTCAGCTCCAGATTTTCATATATGATCTTTTTTCCTATGTTAGACCCTGGTATGAATAATGACACTGGTTCTGCATCCGGATGAGTCTTTGCATCCGTCAAGTTAATAGTTAGTTTCACACCTCTTATGTCTTTGTAAATCAGCTGCGCTATAGGTTTATCAGAGCTAGATTCGAAGAACAGTATACCTCTTATCATATCTCCACTTGGGATTCTAACATTTTTTAGAGTGCTCTTTTCAAGATTTGGGTTGTACTCCTTTCCATCCAGATCCTTGAGTTTGAAAGAGAGTAAGTCGAAACCTCTGGGTCTTAGATCAGCATTCTTCAAGACAACTTCCACACTGACAACACTGATATCTTTTACTGGCAGAATGTTTGTTGATGCTACGTATAATTCAGTTCCTCCGTAACCTAGAAGTTCATTCACGCTACCAGTTATTGGCAAACGAAGGACAGATGATTCCAGAGGCTTGCCTATTGCATAAAGGGTGCCGTCTACTGATCCAACATATATCGTGCCCTCAGAATCTATGGCTGGGGACGAAAATATTCGTTCATCGGTTTTGAACCGCCACTTTTCAGTACCATCTGGGTTGATGGCGTAAAGGAATGTATCGACGGATCCAACATATATCGTGCCCTCAGAATCTATGGCTGGGGACGAAACTACTAGATTGTTGGTTTTGAAGCGCCACTTTTCAGTACCATCTGGGTTGATGGCGTAGAGGTTGTTATCGAAGGAGCCTACGTATACCGTGCCATCCGATCCAATGGAAGGAGAACCCTGCACTATGCCTTCTGCTGCAAAATTCCACTTTAGAGTGCCATTAGGATGGAGAGCGTAAAGGTTAGAGTCGTATGAACCGACGTATACTGTACCGTCGGATGCTATTGCCGCGGATGAGAATATAAACCCGTTTGTTTTGAAGCGCCACTTTTCAGTACCATCTGGGTTGATGGCGTAGAGGTTGTTATCGAAGGAGCCTACGTATACCGTACTGTCCAGAGCAATTGCTGGTGTTGAAAATATTCGTTCACCAGTTTTGAAGCTCCACTTAAGAGTTTCATTGGGATAGATGGCATAAACATACCCGTCATCCGCACCGATGTATATAGTGCCGTCTGGAGCCACGGTTGGTGACGATGAAATTTGATCTGATGTCTGGGCCTTCCACTTACCCTTTCCTGACAATGTAATTGCATAAATGCTCTTGTCCCAGGAGCCAAAGTAGATAGTACCGTCAGCTGCTAGTGCAGGCGTAGAGTCTATTGGCATCTCAGCAGCAAAGCGCCACTTTTCAGTACCATCTGGGTTGATGGCGTAGAGGTTGTTATCGAAGGAGCCTACGTATACCGTGCCATCAGAACCGAGGGTAGGAGAACTCTGTATTCTCTCTCCCGTAGAAAATTTCCACCTCAGTGTGTTTTCTTCGCTTCCTTTGAAGGAAACCTGACCAGTGTGCTGAGGATCATGTTTGTACATAGACCATACTGTGCTGTCACTTGCATATGCAGCCGATGCACTGTATATGCCGATTGCCAGGATCACGATTATCACCAATTTCATATATTGTTTTAGCTGCCTTTCTTCCATTGTTATAAACTTTCCAACCATTACGTGAACCATAGAGTATAAAATTATTAAGATAAGACTTATTATCAAGATTTAGTCATCGATATGCGTGAATGAAGATCTAGAGTTAGAGAATATTGAAGGTGTTGGTCCAGTAACTAAGCAAAAACTTCTGGAAGCTGGCATTCATACGATAATGGATCTTCTTGTTAGAGGTCCCTTGGGTGTCTCTGATGCAACCGGTTTGGACGTCGATAAAGCTACTTCTATATGTAATAGGGCTAGAACGAGACTTGTTGAGCTTGGGAAATTAGAAAAGGACTTTGTTACAGCTACTGAGATTTACAAGAAGCGGCAATCTATAGAACGTATTAGTACTAGTACGACTAGCCTTGACGATCTACTAGAAGGTGGAATTGAAACGCAGGCAATTACAGAGATTTATGGAGAATATGGTGCAGGCAAAACACAGATATGCCATACACTCTGTGTCATGGTTCAGCTACCAAAGAATAAAGGTGGACTTGAGGGTGGTGCTATATACATTGATACAGAAGGCACTTTCAGACCTGAACGCATCTTCCGTATAGCTGAAACAAGAGGCTTAGATCCAAATGAAGCTTTGGAGAATGTAGTTGTTGCAAAGGCGTACAATAGTGCCCATCAAGAACTCATCATGGAGAATGTTGGATCTATCATAGATAAAACTGGTGCGAGATTATTGATTATTGATTCTGCTGTTGCGCATTATCGTGCAGAATTTCTTGGGCGTGGAACACTAGCTGGTAGACAGCAACGGTTGAACAAGTTCATGCATATACTACTGAGAATTGCAGAAACGTATAACGTGGCTGCAATTGCAACTAATCAGATCCAGGCATCTCCGGACACATATTTTGGCGATCCCTTCAGACCCACTGGTGGACATGTGGTCGCACATACGAGCACATACAGAATATATCTTAAGCGATCTGGTAAGAACAGAATTGCAAGAATGGTTGATAGTCCGTACCATGCGGAGCGGGAAGTGCTCTTCCACTTGACTGAGAAGGGAATTGAAAATGTAGATGAGCCGTCGTCTAGAAAGAGCAAGAGCTAAGCAGACTAACATAACTGTTAAATTTAAGCGGTAGGAAGGAATATTGATACGATTGGCAAGATCTAGAGGAATCAGGAGAAAGACTCGGCATATATTGCAAAAGAACTTTGTTAGAGGTCTTTCTTATCTTCTTCACGATTATAAGGTTGGTGATAAGGTTGTAATAGACATCGATCCAAGCGAGCATAAGGGCATGCCACACAAGAGGTTTCAGGGGAAGGTCGGCGTTGTAAATGGGGTAGGTAGAAGAACGGTTGCAGTCAAGGTTAATATTGGGAATAAAGAAAAGAGCGTTACTTCAAGGCTTAATCATGTTAAGCCCATAAGGTGAATATCTTGGCAGACATATTGAAGAAAACTGTAATCAGTTTACCAGAGGTGAAGGAAATCTTGGACAAGGCTAACGTGGAGGATATGGATCAGATACAACGGTGGACGCATGATTACGTAACAAAGTTTGTTGATATAGAACCGAAGCAGGCCAAAAAGATGAAGGAAAAACTTATTCAGGAATGCAGCCTTACTGAAACGGAAGCGGTTGAAATTGTCAACATAATGCCAACCAGCATAGAAGAGCTGAGGGCATTTACTTTTGGATGGAAGAAACTTATACTTACGGACACCCTGGAAAAGATGTTGAAGATAATCAAGGAGAATGCGTAGTCAAGGTCAGTAGTGTTGTCATTGGAAGGCACGGCACAGCCAAGAAAGTATGAGGAGTATGCATACGTTCTTGATGTCAATGTTAGAGGTAGATCGATTACAATAAGGGGAAGAGAGGGTAACATTGTGCAGGCCGTTGGTGAAGAGAGATTAACGTTGTTAGAGCTTCTAGGTGTGCCTAACCTAACCTTCGATCCGAGCGAGCGACTCTATATAGGCAAGGATGGTAGAGATAAGATTCTAAGTGTTCTGGGGAGGCTGGATTATGATAGTATTTCTGTGACTGCAAAGAACGAGTTGCCATTAACAATAGAAAAAATAGTAAAATCTAATGAAAAACGATTCGTTGATTACGTAAATATTGCACAGCCGATAAATCCTAGAATACATTCTCTTCAACTAATACCTGGGATTGGAAAAACTTACCTGATGAGCATACTCAATGAAAGGGAGAAGAAGCAGTTCGAGAGCTTTGATGACCTGCAAAGTAGGATTGGATTAAGAGACCCTGCTAAACTTATAGCAAGGAGAATAGTAGAAGAGATATCAGGCGACGCTCGTATGAACATATTCGTTAGAAGATGAACAAGAAGAGAAGGCGGCTGGGACAGCATTTACTGATAGATACCAAAGTTCTAAATGCGATAGTGGATAATGCTGAAATTGGGAAAGAGATTGTATATGAAATAGGAACAGGAAATGGAATCCTTACTGTCGAATTGTGTAGAAGGGCTGGCAGAGTGATATCATGCGAGGTTGACAGGGGTATGATTGCTGCAGCGGAAGACCTTCTTGGAAAGTATAGTAACCTCACGTTGTTGGAGGGTAATGGCCTTATGTTTGATGGCAATTTTGATGTGTTTGTCTCGAACCTTCCCTATTCAAAAAGCAGAAAAACCATTGAATGGCTTGCCACTAGAAGGTTTGACAGAGCGATCATTATGGTACAAAAGGAATTTGCCCAAAAAATTCTTTCTACCAACGGTCATAACTACAGAGCTGTTTCCGCACTTGCACAGCACTGTTTTGACATAGAAATCGTAAAACATGTCAGCAAAGAATGCTTTAATCCACAGCCAAAGGTAGATTCGGTCTTGTTGAAACTTATTCAAAAAGATATAGTTGGTAGCAGTGTTGTTAGAGCGTTGAATATCCTGTTTTCCTATAGAGGCAAGAAGGCTACTAGTGTTGCAAAAAAGTTCAAGATCAGAAATATAAGCACTGAAAAGCGCATAGAACAATTGACACCAAGTGAAGCGGTTGGAATGGCGAGGATGATTGAACAAAAGCAACGATTGCTACAGACCCTCTGATGACACCTTTCTTCTTGCCGGATACGTAGAGATTTTTAGCGGTGAGAGAGCTCTAGAGATAGCTGCTGGCACAGGATATTTGAGCAATTTACTAAAGGAGAAGTTCAGTTCTGTTGTTGCTACTGACGTAAACCCTGACGCGATAAGAGAAGTGGACAAGTCAATTCATCTAGTCTGCTGTGATTCTGCTTCAGCTGTAGTAAACTTCAAGTTTGACCTTATAGTGATTAACCCGCCTTACCTACTCTCGCAAAGCATAGAAGACGTTGCTGTTGACGGTGGCAAAGATGGTACTGAAGTTACTTTGAAAATGCTAGAAGATGCTATTAGACTGTTGAAGTGCAATGGCACGATCTTGTTCGTAACTTCATCTCTTGCAAATTACAACAAATTGTTGGCATACATACGTAAACGCGGATACAAGACTGATATTGTTGCTACAAAGAAATTTGATTACGAGCAATTGTTTGTTATAGAAGCGAAGCGTTAGCTAGATGCATAAATTATTTGCATTATTGAAGGAAAAAGCATAGATAAAGAATGGAGAAGATATTGGGACTAAAGATAAAAAATATTCCTAAAATTATACAAATGATAATTGATAAGGTCGAAGAGTAAAACTGGCCTTAAGGGGACGTGTGAAGGTAACATCTATTAATTATAAAAATGATTGTACTTCAATGGATGTTTGGCATATTAGATGTGGCAAATGTGGCTATGAGAAGAAAGTATCGTTAGGGTCGTATGGCCTAGCGCAGACTTTTACCGATCTTAATGAGGATTTTGCTTACTATAAATTATTTATCTGTAAGGAGGAGAACGTGTTTGTTTCTGGAGATATTCATGATGTTCATTTTTACAGCAAATGCCCTGTAGATGGAAGCAAACTGGTACCCGTTGTAGAATTACCTCCGAAAAAATGCCCTAAATGCGATGGGGATTTGTTTGCTGAGAAGCTTGATTTGAGCGAAGTGATAGGGTGATACATTGGGCAAGTCCTTGACGCAGAAGATCATTGAATCTCATATAGTAAATGGTAAGATGGGTACAGGCGAAGAGATTGGTATCGAGGTGGATAGGGTGCTTATGCAAGATGCAACTGGAACTATGGCATGTCTGCAGTTTGAAGCATTGGGGGTTGATAGAATCAATGCTGAGCATGCGGTTATTTATGTTGATCATAATATCCTGCAGATAGGGTTTGAAAATCCTGATGATCATAAATTTTTAGAGACTTTTGCGAAGAAGTATGGTATACATTTCTCGAAACCTGGTAATGGCATTTGCCACCAAGTTAACCTTGAAAGATTTTCTATGCCAGGAAAGGTATTGCTGGGATCTGACAGCCATACTCCTACGGCGGGGGGTGCTGGAATGCTGGCAATAGGTGTTGGTGGTCTTGATGTTGCGGTTGCGATGGGAGGTGCACCATTTTACACTAAAATGCCCGCTGTAGTTGGTGTCAAGCTGACAGGGCAAATCAGACCATGGGTCACCGCAAAGGATGTCATATTGGAAATGCTTAGAAGGCTTACAGTGAAAGGTGGAGTTAACAAGATCTTTGAGTATTACGGCGATGGCATAAAAATGCTGTCTGTCCCTGAAAGAGGAACTATATGCAACATGGGTGCTGAGCTAGGTGCTACTAGCTCCTTATTTCCTTCAGATGAAAATACAAGAGATTACTTCAAAAGGCAGGGGAGAGAGGAACACTGGAAACCCTTTGCTGCTGATCATGATACGGAGTACGACGATACAATGGAGATTAACCTTAGTGAACTGGAACCTATGATGGCCTGCCCTGGTTCACCGGACAATATCAAGAAGGTGAGGGATGTGCAGGGTATAGAAGTTCAGCAGGTGCTTATAGGCTCTTGCACCAATTCCAATTACCAGGAATTGATGATCGCAGCACACCTACTTAAAGGTAGAAAGATACATCGCAATATTACGATGGCAGTCAATCCTGGGTCTAAACAGGTGTTAGAGATGGTATCCAGAGATGGAGCCGTGTACAACATAATTTCTGCAGGAGCTAGATTGTTGGAACCTGGCTGCCACGGATGTATCGGCATGGGCTCTGCTCCCGGGACGGATTGGGTCTCGGTTCGTTCATTCAACAGAAATTGGCCGGGAAGGAGTGGTACGAGGGACGATAAGGTGTATCTTACCAGCCCTGAAGTGTGTATCGCATGCGCAATCAGTGGAAAGATATCAGATCCTAGGGATCTAGGAGAGTATCCAAAGATTCCATGGCCAGATCATTTTTTAATTGATGATTCTGGAATACTGAAGCCAGCAGATGATCCAAGCAAGGTTATAGTAGTAAGAGGACCAAACATTAAACCCCTGCCATTACGAAAGCCCATAGATGAGAACCTACAAGGTGAAGTTTTGATCAGAGTTGACGATAACATTAGCACAGACGCTATCATGCCTGCAGGCGCCAAAATATTACCCTTAAGAAGCAATATACCGGCGATAAGCGAATATGTCTTTTACTGGCTAGACCCAACCTTTGCGAAGAGAGCTAAAGAAAAGAATGGGGGCTTCATTGTTGGGGGTGAAAACTATGGGCAGGGTTCCAGCAGGGAGCATGCTGCTCTAGCCCCAATGTACCTTGGCGTGAAAGGTGTTCTTGCAAAATCGTTTGCCAGGATACATAGAGCAAATCTGATTAACTTTGGAATAATGCCCTTCGAATTTGTAGATCCGGCAGATTATGAGAAATTGCAGCAGGGATTATTGATAAAGATTCATGATGTTATTAGTGCGTTATCTGCTGGAAGTAAAACCATACAAGCGTCAGTGAATGAAAATTCCATTGAACTTAAAATTGATTTCTCGGAAAGGCAACGCAAGATTCTGATAGAAGGTGGGTTGCTGAACTATACGAAAAAGACAATCACAAACTGATGTAACATATATCTATAGCAGAAAGCTCGGTTATGTACATTGATAGTAACCAAAAAGATGCTGATTGGCGCTGCGATAATTCCTATTATTATTGCGTTGGCGATAGCTGTACCAAAGATGTATCCCAATGGAGATCAACCATCATCAACTAATGCATCACTACTCAGGATCGAGTTCATCAAAGAAGATATGAAACGTGTCAGCCATGTAGTGACTGAAAGGGCTGGAGCGCTCAGAAGTGAGACGTTGATAATAGATGAGAAACGGCAGGCGTTTTACGATGTGAAAGTGGAAGGGGAGAAAGGATTCCAGACAAGGTTTCAAGTAAATTTGCAAGATATGAAGAGGTTAAAGGCCCTCATAACCGATACTGGCTTCATGCAAATACCAAAATCTGAATTTGTGCCTACAGATGATGCACAAGAATTCACACGATACACACTCAAGGTAACTTTAGACAATCAAGCTAAGACCATTCAATGGGTAGATGAATCTTCGTCGAAGGATTTTGTACCCCCACTTTTGGTAATGTTGAGCGATACGCTTGCAAAAATTATTGAAAATAACAGTAGTTAATTGACACTGCCGATTTCAGTTTTTGCTGTAATATCATATATAGGTGCAAAGAGCCTATCGCAAAGATGACGTAAGGGTTACCTATAGACCTGCTTAACACCAATCCAGGGAATCTGTTCATGGAGAACGAAGGTCTAAGCGTTAGATCAACGCCTAGATTAATGCTCTGGAAAGAGAGTTTATAAAATTAAGTAATTTACCTACGGATGATGCTGGAGCAGTATTTCATTACTGTAGATGGCTATCGCGTCCGATACATAGAAGACGGCAAAGCCAATGCAAAACATATCCTTTGTCTGCATGGTCTGGGAGCTTCAGCTGGCAGATGGATAAAAATTATGCCTATTCTTGCAAAAGAATATCATGTAGTGGCACCTGATATCCTGGGTTTCGGTTACAGTGACAAACCTGACGCGTACTATACAATGGATTTCTTCGTGAATTTTGTGAAGAAATTCGTTAAAAAGTTGAAGATGGAGCGTGTTATTCTAGTGGGTGGTTCACTTGGTGGGCATATAGCAATAGAAACCGCTCTAACGCATGACAACATGGTGGAGAAAATGGTCCTGGTCTCCCCTGCAGGCATGCTGAAAGAACCTACTTCCGCATTAAACCACTATATTGCTGCTGCAATGTATCCTACCTTCGAAAATGCGAAAAAAGCATTCCAAGAGATGAGTGGGAGCAAGAATGTAGATGAAATTTATACAAGAGATTTTATCAATAGAATGCAGCTTCCAAATGCCAAATATGCATTCATGTCAGCGATTATGGGTGACAAATCTGCGCCCTCATTGGTAGATAGATTGGCTAGAATCAAGACTCTCACCCTTATTATATGGGGCAAGAAAGACGCTTTGATCCCACAAAAGTTTGCGAAGCAATTTCACAGTGGAATAAAGGGCTCAGAACTGGCCATAATGGTAGATTGCGGCCATACACCCTACTTTGAAAAACCGGAGAGATTTTGTGAAATAGTTCTGAAATTCCTTAGAAATTGAGCACTTAATCAATGTGCATGTAATACGTTGGAGGTTTGGAATGGATTTATGCACCATTTAAAACCATAAAGGTTATATAGCGTGGTATGTAATGGTATTGTAAGGGAATCAAAACCATGAGCAATGAAGAAAGTCAAAATCAAACAAACCCAGCATACCTATTCAGGAAGGCTTTGAAGAGCGGTACTGAGACACAGGCCGAATTCCTAAAACGGATGTCCTCAATGCAGTTTGAAACGATGCAAGGATTCATGAACATTTTGCAAACTATAACCAACTTCAATGCAGTATTCAAAGCAACAGTGCAGAGCAATGGGAGAATATCTATTCCAGAAGCGGAGAGACAAGCATTGGGGATAGAAGACGGAGATCTTGTTCAGGTTATCATCGTTCCTCTGGAGAAGGGAAGGGATCGAAATAGGGGTAAGGATGATTCCCAAAAATTCCAAACGAAACAGGAAGGAGGTGGAAATATTGAGTGAGAAAAGACAAGAAAGAGATGCCTTTGATATTTATCAGGATACTTGTGCGAATGTGATAGATGAAGTAGCAAAACTGCAACCCGCATACATGCAGTCACTGACAAACTTACAGCATGAATACACTGAAGCATTCAAGAGTGCTGCTGAATCGGCCATATCAGTACAGAAGGAATTTGCGACTGCAACATGGGGTCCAGGTAAATTCCCATCTGCACTAGCAAGAAATGCGAGCGAGGTTGCTGAGGCATTCCTAAAGGCCTCAACGATTAGTAACAAGGCAGTTATAGCGAGTGTTGATGCAGCGACACAGAATGTCAAGACCTTTGGCGCAACTATTGATACATTCGCAAAGATAAACCAGAACCTGGTAAAGACATGGCAGACTTTCGTAGTACCTTTTAAGGCATAGATCTGAATTCAATTTTTTAAAATTTTTTTTTAAACGCTTTTTAATTCCCGATGTTATCTTATACGTATGGACTACCGGAACCTATGCAACAATATATTTGATATTAACAAGGATATAAGGTTCGTGGCATTTATTAACAAATCTGGAAAGCTAATCGAAGGAATGATGAGAGAAGGTCTTGAATCCATTGATGATGAAATACACCAGAAACGCTGGTTTAACCAAGTAGCTATGAGGGCTCAGATGTATGAGATGTTTAACAAGATATATGGAAAGACGCATATGGTTTATGTTGAAAGGGAGAAGCTAAAACAGTTGACATTCTATCGCTCAGACAATATACTATATGTAACGTTACAGCCATCGGTTACCGGCAATAGAGCAATAGAAATAGCTTATTCGATAGAGAATGTTCTTGACACCAAGAAATGATAGTACTACTATGTTAGTATGATCTTTCTTTCAACCAAGAGGCAATTTCTGGCATTATACGTTCCTGTGAGTAAACACTTGCTAGTAAACCTATATGGCCAGTTGGGTAAACCTTCAACTCCTTATCCTCACTTGAAACCGTATAGTTTAGCGGTATACTACACTCAGGTGACACAAGATGATCGTCTTCAGCTACGACTGTGAGCAAAGGCATGTCGATCCTTCGCAGATCAACAAGTTTGTTGTCAAGTTTCATCTGGTTCTTTACAAGCAAGTTCTTTTGATAAATATCTTTGATCCATTGCCTAAAAGTCTCACCGGGTATAGGTGGCGTATCGTAAAGCCATTTTTCAACACGCAAAAAATTTTCGACAAAATCCCTATCATGAAAATTGCTAGCAAATTCTATGTACTTTCTTACGCCCTGCTTGAACGGTTTAAGTATAGAATAGCAAAGATACATGAACTCTGGAGGAATATTCCCAAAATTATCAACGAGCAGGTCCGCATCTATATGCTTTGATAGATTACCTAAAACTGTGGTATCTTTCTCAACATCAATTACTGGTGCAGTCACATAGAGATTCTTGACCTTGTCACCATGAAGGGATGCGTACATAGCAGACATGGAACCGCCCATGCAGTATCCGTGCAGTGAAATCCTTTCCTGACCTGAAGCGTCTCTCACCAGATCGACGAAATAGTCTATGTATCGGTTCACATAATCGTCAAATTTTAGATGCCGATCTATAGGCTGGGGTGAGCCCCAGTCTATCAAGTATACATCAAAGCCATGCTTTAACATAGCACGAACCCAGCTCTTGTCAGGTTGCAGATCCAGAGCATAATACCTGTTTATGAGAGCATATACAACGAGCAAGGGCACAGGATGTGTCTTCTCTATAAGTGGCTTATAATGTAACAATCGTAGATTTCTGCCTTGATGAACAATATCAGCAGGTGTTGTGCCTACATCGATGTTTCCTATAGTTCTTGCACAATCAGAAGCTTGCAACACACCACGATTGAATTGCTGAATCTGCTGCATTATAGTCAAGAAGACGGTAGAATAATCTTTAGAGCTCGTTCTACAACACCTTAGCTATATCCTTCTTCTTTCCACCAGATATCTCCTCTATCACATCTGAAATTTCCTTGAGTTTCTTCTTTATGCGTTCTATTTCCTCGTAAACACTTTCGAACTCGGTCCTTGTTGGTATATCCAGATTTTTCGAGTAAATTTCAACCAGCCTATGTATATGCTTGTTGAACTGTATTTCATGTTTTAGCAGTTTTCCAAAAACTACTGCAAAGTCTTCTGAATCAAACAATTTTGTAAATTCTTCCTCGAAGGCTTCTAGCCAGACCTTTTTCAGCTGCTCCTTTGCCTTTTCATCCAATATATCGGGAGGGCACTTTGTCATTACCTGCCTTGTTGCTTCCATCCATGCAGCACTAACCTTTGCATAATACTGCGAAAGCGTCCTGTTAAATGCAGAAAGCTCTTCTGCAGCTTTGGCAAGCTCAGCGTTTATAGTAACCGAATTTCTTGCTAAACCAGCCGCAGGACCTACCGTAGGAATGTCTGGGGTTCTATCCTGTATCCAATTGATGGTATCAGCCCACCTTTCGATCATATTCTTCAATGCCTCAGAATTCTTCACTTCATCGGGTTTTAAATCGTCTTCTGTCATTGATGAGCACCCTGTGCAATATGAATACCACATACAAGAGGTAAGCTTTCAAGGATCCCCTTGGCGACACGAAATTTATACGTTATTGCAACAATGAAACGACGCTTACCGCAAGTACCCATGGGCAATATACGCATCTGTGAATTGTATATCTTTCGGTCAACCATACTTATTACATCTCACTTAGGCATAGATGGATAAGAAAACATATTGACCATGATATCCCCGTAATAGTATGGATTTTGATATGATTCTAAGAAAGAGGAGAATGACACGTTCATTCAAGGACATGAAGGTGGATGATCTGCAAGTGATGAAACTGCTCAAGAATGCACATAGAGCACCTAGTGCGGGGTTTCTGCAACAACAAGAATTCATTATTGTGAAAGATAGGGAAATCAAAAGAAAACTTGCAGAGGCATCGGTAGGACAGGACTTCATAGCACAGGCACCGGTGGTCATTGTAGTGTGTGCAAACACAGACAGGGTCGTAAAGAGGTATGGTGATAGAGGAGTTAACTTTTACAGCATCATTGATGGTGCATTTTCATCGATGCTTGTCCTTCTTACGGTTGTGAACGAGGGATTAGCAGCCTGCTTTGTTGGTGCCTTTGAAGATGATAAAGTCAAGGAAATACTGAAACTGCCCATACATGTAAGGGCTATTGGAATAATTCCGGTTGGGCATGCAAACGAAGCACCGGAGAAGTTCGATCGAATCTCCTTGCAAAAAATAACTTACTTTGAAAGATATGGTGAAAAGAAGGCTTAGGAGTAAAACCTTTCCAAAGCTAAACGTAAATATAAGATTATGTAGATCGCTAAATTATGATATCTCTCGTATCAAGTGAGATACAACCCAAGGGCGTCAAGCATGAAAAGCTGGAAACAGTTCCAATAAGGAAAGGCACTACTTTGGTAAAACGTGGCTTCGCACACATGCAGAAGCATGGAGTGATCATGGATGTTACGAATGTTGAACAGGCGCAGATTGCTGAAGATGCTGGTGCAGTTGCAGTGATGGTTCTTGACAAGTTGCCATTTGATGTTAGGAAGGTTGGTGGTGTTGCAAGAACGGCAAGTATCAAGGTTATCGAAGATATAAGAGAGCATATTACGATTCCAATGATGGCCAAATGCAGGATAGGTCATGTTTATGAAGCGAAAGTTTTGGAAGCTAGCGACGTTGATATGATCGATGAATCAGAAGTACTTACACCAGCTGATGAAGAACGCCAAATATGGAAGTGGGATTTTACTCTTCCCTTCGTTAATGGAGCAAGAAATCTCGGAGAAGCGTTAAGACGAATGGAGGAAGGGGCCTCTATGATAAGGACTAAAGGTGAACCTGGTACAGGAAATGTGGCAGAAGCTGTTAAGCATATCAGGCTTGTTAATAACGAAATTAGAAAGATAAGTTCTATATACGAATCCGGTGATGTGCAAGAATTGGTCAAAGCTTCAAGAGAATTAAAAGTCTCTTATCCCTATGTTGAAGAAACTGCGAAGCTTGGAAGGTTGCCGATAGTAAACTTTGCAGCGGGTGGTATATCAACCCCCGCGGATGCTTCGTTCCTTATGAACCTTGGATGTGATGGAGTCTTCGTTGGTTCTGGGATATTCAAAGCTGAAGACCCTGCGGAAAGGGCAAGAGCAGTGGTGATTGCCACCACATATCACGATGATCCAAAACAAGTGAAGGAAGCCCAGAAGATGGTTGATGAAAAGAAATCCATGGTTGGGATGGATACAGCTAATCTTGATCTTAGGATGCAGGAAAGAGGAAGCAACGCATGAAAGAGGTACAGATAGGTATACTTGCGGTACAAGGAGACATCAAAGAGAACCTTTCTGCAACGAATCAAGCGTTAAATGAACTAGGAATAAAGGGACGAGCTAAGCCAGTAAAATATCCCAATGAAATTGTGGGTATCGATGGTCTGATTCTGCCTGGCGGAGAAAGTACAGTTATCGGAACTCTGGCTAAATTAAGCGGTGTGACTCAGTTGATAAGGGATCGCATAAACGATGGTATGCCTGTTCTGGGAACATGTGCCGGCATGATAATGCTTGCTAAACGTGCTTATGATAAAGTGGTTGGCGAAACAAAACAACAACTGCTTGGTGTTTCAGATATAACTGTAGAAAGAAATGCTTTCGGAAGACAGAGTGATTCTTTTGAAGCCGAGTTGGAGATACCACTAATAGGAAAGGGGCTCTTCAATGGCATCTTCATACGATCTCCCATTGTTACAGAACTTAAGAATGGTATTGATGTGATTGCAACCCTGAACAACAAAATAGTTGCCATAAAGCATGGACACGTGATAGGCACTTCCTTCCATCCAGAACTGTCGAATGATACAAGGATGCACAAATATTTTGCACAGCTAGTAATTGACTATACGAAGTAAGTTATTGAACGCTAAAGTCCGTTTTCTGCATTGGTGCGAGTGGAACAGGGTTAGATATAGTCTCCCAAACAAAAACCTCTGCAGTGTATTCGCCTTTATCTTCAACCAACCATGATTGTGCCACTGCATACTGCCGTCCTGGAGGAAGTGTTCCCGTCATCCATGAGATCATTATAGTTGCTCCATCAGTATCCTTAATCTGTACTACATAAGTGAACTGTTGATCTGTTGAAAGAGTGTTCTTTACATCAGACTGAATAAGAAGATGCATACCTATGGATGGTGTAGATAGGGAAGAACCACTCTGGTCTACGAGTTTCATCTGCGATATGTTAACTATGTTCGTACCTCCACTGATTATGGAGAGGGTATTTGATGCTTCCTTGGTTCCATCACTTGCAGTTATCGTATGAGGACCCGACGTGACTGTTGCTCCTATGCTAAAAAGAACATTAAATGTACCACTTGATGATGTTGTTCCGGAAGCGACCACATTATCATCCAACTTGATTGTTATGCCTATGCTAGGAGCAAATCCTGTACCACTGACAGTTATTGAGCTACCTACCGTTCCACTTGTCGGAGTTATAGAAATTGATGGCCCCCCAGTTTGCGTAAGTGCGAATGATGCTGTTGCAGTTTTAGTTCCTACAGTAACCGCAATGGTGTGGCTCCCAGCGGCTAGGCTAGGAACTGTAAACGTGGCAGTGAAAGTACCCCCTGAAGTTGTTACTACAGTAGCTGGATTGGTTGTTAGAGCTGTATCATCGAGCTTTATTGTTACATCAGTGTTTATAGCGAAGCCATTCCCCGTTATTGTAACTATACTTCCAACAGAAGCGCTTGTAGGTGAGATTGTGATTAATTCGCCATTGCTTTCAGTGCTAAAGGAGGAATGTCCGATCTTTCCAAGATCGTCTGTAGCTATGACGATATGAACGCCTATACCTACTCCTGCAGGTACATCAAACTTTGCACTAAAGCGGCCGTCCGTACCAGTCATTACGATACTAGGCGTAGTTGCAACCGTAATTTCATTAAACTTCAAGGTTACTCTCGTGTTTGCATTGAAGTTGGAACCTGTTACAGTAACTTCAGTGCCAGATAAACCACTGTCTGGTGATAACGTTATCAGCCCGCCCGTGGCCACTATGAATATAGAGGAGCCAATCCTTCCTGAAGCGTCCGTAGCGGTAATTGTCTGCTCGCCAGTGCTTGCAGTGACAGGAATCTTGATCGTAGCTGTGAATGTGCCAGCCGGAGTTGTTGTTACTACTATTGGAGTTGTATTTAATGTGGTACCTTCAAACTTTATAGTGATTTCACTGTTCCCATTGAAGTCAGAACCTGCAACTGTAATAGATACACCACGATTGCCGGCATCAGGTGATAGTGTTATTTTACCTGATAGGAGCACATTGAATGTAGCTGTTGCTTTCTTGCCTGTACTGTCTGAAACTTCAATCGTATGAACTCCACTTGATGCAGTATTGGGTACTGTAATAGTAGCCGAGAATGAGCCAGATGAACTTGCCACTAGGTTTGAAGGTGTTGTCGTTAATGCTAAAGTATCAAACTTTATTGTTAAGCTTGCACTTGCAATGAAACCTGTTCCTGTAACGTTTATCGTAGAACCGGCAATTCCTGATGTAGGAGATAGTGTTATTGCAGTTGTAACGACAGTAAATGTTGCCAACTCAGTCTTCGAACCATCGCTAGCTGAAATTGTATGACTACCTACTGAAAGGGTAGTGGGTACGTTGATTGTAAAACTGAATGAACCATCATCTGCTGACATCACTGTAACTGGGTTTGTTGTTATGATGTCGTTATCTAGCCGTACGGTTATGGCTGTGTTTGCAGCAAAACTGGCTCCTGAAATAGTTACAACAGTACCAGCTGCACCTGAAGTGGGTGAAAGTGTTATGTCAGATTCTGATACGTTGAATGTTGCAGACGCAGTTGATGTACCGTCTGTTGCCGATATAGTGTGGCTACCTATAGCTGCGGTACTGGGTATGATAATTGTCGCAGAAAAAGTCCCCGTATTCGATGATGTAACACTTGAGGGACTGGTTGTTATATTGTTGTTATCAAACTTTATAGTGATAGTTTTACTATCTAAAAAGTTCGACCCAGATACTGTGACTGTGGTTCCTGTTTTACCACTGCTGGGTGATAAAGTTATCAATGATTCTGCAGAAGTGACAGTAAATGATTTGCTGTATGACGTGACGCCATCATTTGCCGCAATAGTATGGCTACCTTCTGTAGCGGTTGTGGGTATGGTGATTGTCTCAGCAAATGTGCCAGATTGATCTGCACTTACCTCTGTCACTAACTTATTGTCGAATAGAATAGCTATAGAGCTGGCATTAGGCACAAATCCTGTGCCTGTCACTGTGACACTTGAACCAGGAGGCCCACTAGTTGGTGATAGGGTAATGTTTGGAACCGCACCAACTCTTTGAAATTCCATCAGCACTGCACTTGCGAAAAGGATCGAAATCATAAACAGAGCAATGTACCCTTTCAAAGCTATCCCCCTCGAACTAGTATTCCTGTGGTATATATTCTAGATCGTCAAAAGGTAAGCATTAGTCTTCTAATTGTGCCACGGTTAGAATATCAGATCCTGAACCATAAGATAAAAATAACAAATATTAAATTGAAATCAATTTCATTAAGTGCAGACGATATTAGCCGCAAATAAACAATAATAATCTATTCTCCGCACATACAGAACATGGAAAATGTTGAAATCGCAGAGAACTTCCATGAGCTAGGATTTTTCACGGAATTGGAAGACGATGCTAATGCATCATTCAAAGCTAGAGCATACCATCGGGCCGCAGATGTGATCGCAGGCCTTTCTTCAGATATTCAAGATATATACAGAAAGGAAGGATTGAATGGTCTAATCGAAATCCCATCAGTTGGAAAAGCTATAGCTTCAAAAATTGAGGAATGCATCATGACTGGAAGGATCAAACATCTTGAAGAACTGAAGTTAAAAATTCCAATTGCAATTAATGAGCTCTCTGAGATAGAAGGTATAGGGCCAAAAACTATCAAGTTACTCTATGCTAAACTACAGATCAAAAATCTGGCAGATCTGGAAAAAGCAGCGTTAGAAGGAAGCCTTCGTAATGTTCCTGGCTTTACTGTAAAAAAGGAACATGCTATTGTACAACGCATTCAATTTATTAAAAAAGGTAAGGATCGATATCTTATCGGTGAGGTTTATCCGTTAGTTAAAGAAATAGAATCACGCCTGTCGCAGATTGCAGGGGTAAAAAAAGCCATAATAGCTGGGTCAGTTAGGAGGATGAAAGAAACCATACGTGATATTGATTACCTTGTAATCTCAAAAGATACAAAAAAAGTAATGGAATATTTTGTGACAATGCCTGAGGTTCAAACGGTTTCAAGCCGTGGATCAAACAAAGCTTCTGTGCAGTTGAAAAATGGCATGGATGCCGATCTGCTGGTAGTTCCCGAAGAGAGTTTTGGCTCCGCTATACAGTATTTCACTGGAAGCAAGGAACATGTAGTGGAAATTCGGAAGATAGCAGTTGCAAAAGATCTTCATCTTAACGAATGGGGAGTTTTTGATAAGGAAAGAAAACGTGTTGCAGGAGCAACTGAAGAAGAGGTCTATCGGATACTAGGCCTGGATTGGATCCCCCCGGAGATGCGTGAAAATAAGGGTGAGGTAGAACTGGCAAAAAATAGCAAACTGCAGAAGTTGATAGAGTATGGAAGTTTGAAAGGCGACCTCCAGGTTCACAGCAACAATACTGATGGAACCAAGTCTATAGAGGAGATGGCCTTAGCTGCCAGAGAAAAATTTGAGCTAGACTATATTGCTATTACTGATCATACGAAAAGTCTCACAGTAGCACACGGCCTTGATGAAGAAAAGTTGTTGGAGCAAGCAGATAAGATCGCTACCCTGAATGATGAACTTGATGATTTTAGAATCTTATCTTCGGCAGAAGTAAACATAATGAAAGACGGATCGCTTGACATTTCAAATAACGTTCTTGATAAACTGGATATAGTAGGAGCATCAGTTCATTCCAATTTTACACTTCCAATTGAAGCTCAAACAGAAAGATTAGTAAAAGCAGCTCGAAACCCAAGTGTTGATATTTTGTTCCATCCTACTGGAAGGCTGATCAATAGAAGAGAAGCGTATCCTATAGATATTAAAAAAGTAATTAGTGTTGCGAAAGATACCAACACTGTCATCGAAATTGACGCACATTACAATAGGCTAGATCTTAATGATGATTATGTGAAAATGGCTGTACAAAACAAAGTTAAATTAGTAATTGATTCAGATGCACACCATCCAGTTCATTATTCTTTCCTGATGTTTGGTATAGGACAGGCAAGACGAGGCTGGGCTGAAAAATCTGACATTCTAAACACCCTCCCTGTTGATGAGTTGCTAAAGAGTCTAAAGTAAAGATTTGATTTTGAACCGAAGAGCTAGTTTTGAATCTTCAATAGTATTTTGCCAAAATGTTCGCTCCTCTCCATCCTTTTATGTGCATCAGACGCTTTGTTCAGCTTGAATGTTGAATCTATTATGGGTTTGATCTTCTTAGATCGCATGAAGGCCATGAGTTCTACCAATTGGGGCTTTGTGCCAGAGTATGCTCCTATGATCGACAACTGTTTGTTATAGACCGCCCTGATCTCTACATTTACGGTTTCCCCTGTAGTAGCACCACACACAGCCATCCTGCCACCAAGTTTCAGACACTTAACACTAGCCATCCATGTACTTGCACCAACATGATCTATTACCACATCGACGCCATTTCCAGTCAAAGTCTTAACTTCTGTAACAATATCATCCCTAGTTCTGTTGATAACATGCCTTGCTCCAAGTTGTTTTGCCAAAGTAGCTTTTCCATCATCACCAATGGTTGTTATGACCTGCGCACCCATTGCTCTAGCAAGCTGTATTGCAGCTGATCCTACACCGCTACCAGCACCGTATACAAGCAAGGTTGTCCCCTTGCCTACTTTTGTGCTTTTCAACATATTCCATGAAACCAGATAAGATACTCCTAGACATGCAGCTTCATCATAACTGAACCATGATGGTATCTTTAGGATATTTCTCAATGGAACTCTCACGTATTCTGCGTAACCTCCCTGGACATCGCTGAAGCCACCAAGTATAGAAAATTCGCTGCAGAGATTTTCCTTTGCTTTTTTACAATATGAACACTTACCACAACTTAGACCGGGATGTACTATTACTCTACTTCCAATAGGAAATTTACTATTTTTGCTTCCAATCTCACCAGCAATATCACAACCAAGTATGTGGGGAAACTTCAAAGTCCTGCCGGGAAGCCCTTGCCTGACAAATATATCCAGATGGTTTACAGCACAGGTCTTAACCTTGACCAATACCTCATCCTTAGCAGGTTTTGGATCCTCAATATCTTCATAACTTAATTTATCAGCACCTCCATGTTCGTGTATTACTGTTGCTTTCACGCTCAATCTAATATAGCCATACTTAATCAGTATTGCTGTACAGAAAATTATTTTATATTATGCATTGATATTAGATCCTTTCTAAACAATTCCAGTTCGCTTGGTATGTTAATGCTTATGGGATCTTTAAGGGACATTCCTTTTTCCTTTTTAGTATTCCAAACTAGAGAATTGAAATCTGAAATTCCTTTAGTATAACCTGTTAATTCAGCACTCCATATCGGCTCTGGAAATTTCTGTTTATGTATGCTTTCATTTGAGTATATTGAACACCATAACCGATCTGTTATGAATGGCACAATAGGTGATAACAAGAGCAGTATGGTGGAGAAGGATTTATGCAACGTGTACCATCCTGCTACCTTCTCTTCTTCATCGAATCCCAACCCATAAGCTCGTCCCTTTACCATCTCTATATAATGTGCGGCAAATAGGTTCCATGTGAATTCTCTTATCGCTGTAGCAGGTATGAAGAAGTTAAACTCCTCATATCCCTTTCTGCACTCTTCTGTCAGGTGTGATAATTCTCCCAAGATCCATTTATCACTTGGATAAATATTCGTCATATCGTGCAACGGGAATGATGAGACGAATCTTGCTATGTTCCATAGTTTTGTTAGGAATTTTTGTGTACCAGATATTTTCTGTTCGGAACAGCGAAAATCGTAACCCAGGTTGACTTCACTTGCACTCCAGAACCTGAAAGTATCTGCACCATATTTTTTGATTATAGGGAATGGATCTATTACGTTACCTTTGCTCTTGCTCATCCTTTCTCCCCTTTCATCAACTCCATAGCCCATTATCCATACCTGTTCAAACGGTGCCTTCTTCGTCAGCTGGTAACAACGTAATATTGTGTAGTGCAGCCATGTTCTTACGATATCTTTAGCTTGAGGTCTTATCATGGTAGGATATGTTGTTTCAAAGAATTCTTCGTCACTTCTATATTTAGTAACGAATAGTGGTGAAATGCTAGAATCCATCCATGTGTCGAATGTTCTGTCATCACCTGTGAATTCCGTTCCGTCGCAATACTTGCAGCTCTTGAAAGGTGGATTCTCTTTCCAAGGTCTATAGTATTTACCAGGTTCGGGCAGGTTGGGCTTGTTACATTTTTTGCAGTACCATATCGGTATCTCTGTCCCATAGAATCTTCGTCTTGACACTGGCCAGTCAATCGTTATGGAACTCAGCCAGTTTAGCAGAATATGCCTGTGCATGTCAGGATAAAACTTCATCTTGTCTGCGATTTCCTGAAGTGTTGGGATAAAATCGATCTGCTTTACGTAATACTCGTTCATGGGTATAATCTCTATTGGAGTTTTATGCCTCTCGCAGATAGGGGTGCTGTGCATTATCTTCTCTTCCTTTACAACAAGACCCTTGCCTACCAGGTCTTCTATTACTTGCTCCCTTGCCTTTTTTACCTTCATACCTGCATAAGGGTTGGCATTTTCGGTCATCACGCCATTCTCATTCACAGCAACTATTTCTTGAAGTCCAAACTCCCTGAATAATTGTACGTCTGTATGGTCACCATAACTGCAGATCATTACTACACCAGAACCGAACTCCGGCTTGGCTGCAGGGTGGACCTTGATCTCCACTTCCCTATTGAATAATGGAACAAAAGTATGCATTCCATGAATATGCTGATATCTTTCGTCATTGGGATTTACAATCACTGCCTGACATGAACATAAGAGTTCCGGCCTAGTGGTTGCTATTACCAGATCACTTTTTTTCTCCTTCAATCCAAACTTGACATGTATAAGCCTCGATGGAATTTCCTCGTGAGCAACCTCCGCATCTGCTATTGTTGAACCACAGATCGTGCAATAATTATTAGGTCTGTTAGATTCGTAAACCAAACCTCTGTTCCATAATTCTATAAATGTTGCCTGTGTTAGTGCTCTATATTCATCAGAGTCCGTACGGTAATATTTATTGAAATCGCTGCTAATTCCCATATTCTTCATTATCTGTATCATTTCTGCCTCTAGATCGTCCAAGGCAGACCTACAGAGTGCGAGGAATTTTTCTCGCTCTGTATGGCGCATGGCAATCTTAAACTTCTTTTCTGCGTAGATCTCAACAGGCAGGCCGTTTCTGTCTATGCCTATTGGAAAAAACACATTGTGACCTATCATTCTTGCAGTCCTTCCAATCATGTCTATCTGTGCATAGTGTGCAGCAGCACCTATATGCCACGGCCTGCCAGAAGGATAAGGTGGTGGTGTATCGATTACAAATGGTTTGCCGGCATTTACATCGAATTTGTATAAACTCTCATCCTGCCATCTCTTCAAAATGCTTTGCTCGTTATTTGGGTCCCATGACTTTTCCTTTATTTTTGGTTCCATAGGATACAATTGCAAAGCATGAGATTCCCTGCTATAAATATCTGCATATGCGACTTGATTTATATCACGCTTCGTTGCTAATTTACAGAAGATGGTAAAGAAGCCAGAAGCATTTGCAAATGAAAAAGTAAGTGATGACACATACCTAGATGATGCTATAATTAATTCATCAAATGTCAAACAAGACAGTGTTATTGTTGAGGAAGCAGACGTAAGGCCTAATGATCACAAAGTTCTTGGAATATTGAGCGAGGACAGATCAAGATACACCTTCAGGGGTCTTATGAGAAAGCTCGGGATGCATCAGGAAAGTCTATCGCGCTCGCTTCACAGACTTGATGAATTGGGTCTTATAGAGAAATCCGAGTTGGGCTACAAACTGAGCAGAAAAGGGGAGGTTCTGGCTAAAGGGAATACTGATAATACAAGGATCGCGTATGTGCCGCTCCTTCAGACATACGTACCACCAAACATCGATGTAAGTAGCATAGTTGATACGCTAGCTGGTAGATGGTTCAAAAATTTGCGATGGTTAGGGATGGTAGAGGGTGAAATGGGTCATATGCTGCAATGGACCAGTGAAGACGGTTCATTTCGGCTCAATATTAGAATTATAGGGAATTATATAATAATAGAAACAAATGCAAACGGTGAAATTCGCAAAGTAGAAGCCATGGTTTGTGCGTATAGGATATTTGAGCATATATGCAAGCTTTACAATAACCGATCTGGCAACGTATTGTCATACATTTTCTCAGATGATAAGGTAGCGAATTGATGTGACCGATTTCGGCAATTCATAGTCAACTAATATAGCTAATTCTATAATATTAGCAATGACAACAATAGTCGCAATAAGAAGCAAGAATGGAGTAGTGCTTGCTTCAGACAGAAGGGCGAGCAAGGGTTTCTTCATAGGCTCAAAGATAACGCAGAAGATCTACAAGATCGATGAGACTCTTGGAATGGCAATTGCAGGTCAAATGTCAGATGCAGAATACATGATAAAGATGGCAAAGGCGGAGCGCAAACTTGCAGAGTTAAGGCGAGGCTATCAGTTAACGGTACGAGAATCAGCTAGGCTGATTGCAAACTTGGCCTATTCTGGGTTGAAGAGCTATACACCATACTTCGTCGAGCTTCTGGTTGCTGGTGTTGATTCTACTGGCCCTCATGTTTACGCAGCAGATATGAGCGGAGCGATAACAGAAGAAGAATTTGCGTCATCAGGTTCTGGTTCTCCAATTGCATACGGAGTACTTGAAAGTGGTTACAATAATAACGTAGCAATTGATGAAATAAAGACACTCGCATCAAAAGCAGTTTTAGCTGCGATTGAACGCGATCCGGGTTCTGGTAATGGTGTTGACGTGCTAGAGATCCCTGTGCTGTTAACAAAGGAGGTAAGATAATGTCAGATCAAAACTTCGGCAAGTATCCATACTACTATGGCCCCCAGGGAAGATTGGTGCAGGTAGACAGCGCATTAGAAGCTGTAAGTAGGGGTTCAACTACAATAGGAATTAAAACAGAAAAGTTTGCTCTCATATCCAGTCACATAAAACCGATCAGGGCTCTTATGGATCCATCCGAAAAAGTGTTTCCGATAGATGAACACATAGGGGCAACTGGCTCGGGGTACATCGGTGATATACTAAGACTGATAGATGAAATGAGGCTTGAAGCTCAGAGACATAGGTTGGTGTATGAAACTCCAATCGATGTTGGCTCACTTTCAAAGCACATTAGCACCTTCCTTCACAGCTACACTATATACGCAGTAAGACCTCAGGCGGCATCGGTGCTTGTGGCAGGCAGTGACCCAACTGGTATACAGATGTACCAAGTTGATCCAAGTGGTACGTTCTTCAAGGGACAAGCATTTGCAATCGGACAAGAGTCTGACAAAGCATTAGATGTAATTCAGCGTAACTATAGAGCGGATATGAGTGTTGATCAAGCAGTGCAGTTAAGCACAGACGCAATTCAACGGGCATTGAATGAGAGACCTGTAGTAGAACATGGAATAGCTGGTGCTGAAGATCAAATTTTCAAGAAACTCTAACCTTTATTTTTAGTAATCCCCCTATACGTGTTTCACTTTTGTAATTCAAAATTCACGCATACTCTACTGGATCTTTGGCTCCACAAGCTCTGAACGCTTCTATCCTTGATTTGCAGCCATAACACTTTCCACAATGTTTTTCTGTCTTCTTATGGCAGCTCCATGTAAGCTCGAGGGGCACATGCATATCCATTCCAAGAGTGATAACCTGGCGCTTTTCCATATCTGCTAGAGGGGCTGTGATCTGGTAATGAGAGCCATCACATAGCATGCAGCCATCTTTAAGCAACCTGTTTAGCATACTTATGTAACCTTTAGTGGCATCTGCGTAAAATTGCATATCATGTTTGTTGTGACCGCCAACTATCCATCTTGCGTTCATGTATTCCGCGTAATGTGCCGCTACTGAATAGAACATCAGGTTTTTCGCAGGTATGTAGAATGGCCATCTCACATCTCCATCCTTTACGTATCCACCGTCGTATCCGAGAACATTGAATGCTTCCTTTACGAAGGGAATTTCTACTTCAATCAGTCTTGTATTTGCACTCCTGCTCAACTCCCTTGAAGATTCTATTTCCCTTACCCATCTGTCGTAATAGTTTAAGGTTAATGCTGAGACATCATAATTCTGGTTCTTTGCCCAGTACAAGCAGATTGCCGAGTCCACACCACCGGAAAGCAGAACAATTGCCTTATCGCTCATCTCTAGAAATCCTTGAGATTATATGGGCTCCCTTGTTCACACCTTCGTAGATATAGACACCCAATGCCTCGATGTTACTGGGCATATTTGGTGAAAGCAACTTTATGATCTCGGTTGATAGATTTTCTACAGTGGCTTCACCATTAAGCATGTATGTCGTATTCTTTGGAACCTTCAGATCGAAGAAACCCTTAGGCCCTTCAAAAGAGACCCTGTAGTGCTCATCGTCCTCCCCAATCAAGTATTTCTTATTTATGAAGAATTTATGATCGAGCGCACTAAGTGTAGACTTTATTATCTTTTTGGCATCTCCGAAATCGATCACCATGTTGTTCTTCATATTTCCAATTATCTCAACCATTACGCTTGATGTGTGTCCATGTAAGACAGAACATTTTTCCACTAGAGGAAGTATATGTGCATAGTCAAATGCCAATGACGGGTCCTCAATAAAGATTGAACCCATCTGGAGGTCCTCATCATCGTACGAGAAGAAAGAGTCTATCTCCCCAATTTTGCTCGCATATTTTGAATGCCCTACGGCAATCACTCTTTCGTTACTGTTCTTCCTGACCTGCAATAACTTATCTGCGTCTTCTTGGCTGTCGATTACTTCAATTAGTCCCTTTTTTGTTCTGAAATCAACTCTAATGCTTGAACCATCCTTCAGTCCACTATCGTATTCATAATCAATACTAAGGTACTGAAGTAACTTTGCTACTGATAATTCGGCTCTGCTCTTTAGCAGATTTCCCTTACCATCTATATAGCGCAGATCGCTGTCACTTACGACTTTGCCTTTGCTCACAACTCAGAATACGTTCTGTTCTACTTATATAAGTTCAGATTTGATTACAGATTCAATTTACTTACTACTTTGTAGATACCACTGCTGAACTGGATCGCCTTTTTCTCCCTGCGGAAAAGTCTGTCAGGTACACCGAGGTTTTTTGCTACTTCACGTAGTATGATCTTTCGCGTGCCAGATTTATCTAACTTCATCCTTAATGGAATGGTCACGGCATACTTGACAAAATCCAATGCAGAATATGGCAACAACAATCTAGTGTAGAACGATGAAGCCAGATCGTCCCTCTCAAAGTTATCTCTATATGCATTTTTCACATCGCTGAACATTGCATCCCTAGCTTTCCTTGCTGAACTCTTGAGATATTTTAGATATCTAGCATATCCTCCGAACAATTCATCTGCAAGCTGCCCAAGCATAAGTGCGTCATAGCCCTTCTCGTGTGTGTGTTTTGCTATAATATGAATAACGCATGCGATGCTGGCGTGCATTGCATTTTTAAATTGCATGGCCTTCTGGAGCTCCATAATAGAATCCTTCACAGTTTTTTCGTTTACCAACAGAGTTTCGTGCCTAACATCAAGCATATCTGCAGAAGTTTTACCTAACTCCTGATCCAACGAGCCGTTCATGCATACGGTAACTGCGAACATATTATTGTGTGACGCAAGCTTTGCTAATATTGTACTGTCTAACCCTCCGCCCAGACCAAGCACAACATTCCTGTTCATAGCTCTACTTTTGATAGATTCAGAAAGTAATCTTGTTGTAGTTTCAACCGCTTCTCTCTGATCGTAACTCTTGGCTTCATATATTATAGGACTGAATTTTATACGCCGTATAGTCTTAATTGAAGCCTTGTAAAGAAAACCTGGTTCTACACTATTTGGTTTAAAACCCGATACGGATAACGCCTTCGGATCTGTAGCAAGTAAAAAATTATTTGGAGTTTTTGCAAAGTATAATGGCTTCGTCCCTAAAGAGTCTCTAGCAAACATAACCGAATCGTTGTCGGGAATTGCTAGCACATAACTTCCATCAGTTTGAGATAGATCATTAGCAAGTTCGT
>JBHICO010000001.1:0-69154 GCA_046759645.1 Nitrososphaerales archaeon | reverse complement strand
TAGGTGGTAATTTTTGGTTTCGAGGGATCAGATTAGGAAAGTTGGCGACGTCGAATATAGGATAGAGGTGGATCCCAATAGGAAGATGCGTGTTCCGGTTACAATCTATGCTGACGATTCTCTTCTTAACAAGATGGTAACTGACAGAACACTTGATCAAGCTGTGAATGTAGCCACCTTGCCAGGAGTGGAGAAGCACGTCGTTGTTCTGCCTGATGGTCATGAAGGTTATGGTTTTCCAGTCGGTGGTGTTGCGGCTACAGATGTCAACGAAGGTGTGATAAGTCCGGGTGGAGTGGGCTACGATATTAACTGTGGCGTAAGGTTGATCAGAACCAATCTAAACAAGGATGATGTAGGACAGAAGCTAAAAGAACTGGTTAACGAACTCTTTCGTGCAGTACCATCGGGTGTTGGTAGTGAGGGTGCCTTCAAACTAAGTACTTCAGACCTTGATAACGTTTTGACAGAAGGAGTAAACTGGGCTATAAAAAACGGTTATGGTTTTGAGGGAGATGCTGACGTATGCGAGGAAAACGGAAGGATTGAGGGCGCAGATCCAAGCAAAGTCTCTAATATGGCCAGAAAGAGAGGGGCTCCCCAACTCGGAAGTTTAGGGTCTGGTAATCACTTTCTGGAGGTGCAAGAGGTCGATAAAATATTCGACGTGGAAGCTGCAAAGAAGTACGGTATAGACCATGAAGGACAAGTTACTATACTGATACATTGTGGTTCCAGGGGCTTCGGACACCAAGTGTGTAGCGATTATCTGCGTGTCTCAGAAAGCACCTTGCGAAAGTATAATATGCAACTACCAGATAGGGAACTTGCCTGCGTTCCGAACAATTCCCAAGAGGGCGAGTGGTACAGAAAGGCAATGTATGCTGCACTAAATTTTGCTTGGAGCAACAGGCAGATGATCACGCATTGGACCCGAAAGACCTTTGAGAAAGTTTTCAATATGAGTGAAAGTTACCTGGACATGCGTCTTGTATATGACGTCGCACACAATATTGCTAAAGTAGAAAATCACAAAGTGGATGGTTCTGGTAAGGATGTTGTTGTTCACAGAAAGGGTGCGACAAGAGCGTTCCCAGCAGGTAGAAAGGAGATACCCTCAAAATACAGGGATTTCGGACAGCCAGTCCTCCTACCCGGTTCCATGGGAACCGCAAGTTGGATCCTACGCGGTAATTACAAATCCATGGAGCTCACATTTGGTTCGACTGCACACGGAGCAGGAAGAATGATGTCACGATCGGCTGCAAAGAGAAGCTATACCTCCCAAGGCGTGCAAGAAAGACTAAGGTCAAGAGGAATATACGTCAAGGCGCTGACTAAGCAGGGGGTAGTGGAAGAGACACCAGAAGCGTACAAAGATGTTGATTCTGTGGCGGAAGTTTCACACAACGTTGGCATTGCTACTAAAGTGGCAAGGCTGGTTCCTTTAGGAGTGATAAAGGGATGAGCGACTACGACCCTGAACTCGAGATAATCAAGGGCAGAAAACTGAGAGAGTTGAAAAAGAAAGTAAACCCCGAGAAACCGAAAATTAAGAGCAATAGAGATCTGTTTATAGAGCATCTAGTTGACAGAGGAATAGAAGTTCTTGTGGCAGCCGAGTCTCAATACCCAAAGGAAACAGCAATAATTGTTGCTAAACTTGTAGAGATTATCAAAAACGGTGAACTGCAAGGAACAATTTCTGGCGGTGCTTTACTTTCACTATTTAGATCAATAGGGCTACGTATTAGGATGAATACAAAAATTAGAGTAGAGGAACATGGCCGCCTAATATCACTTGCAGATAGATTGAAGAACAAAAAATAATCTTAAACTCTTCTTCCCCTCCGTCCGCCCGGCTTCCGTGTAGTATCATGCGGAATTGGTGTAACATCATCAATTCTTCCTATTTTGAATCCGGCTCTTGCAAGTGCTCTTATTGCTGCTTGTGCACCCGGTCCAGGAATTCTTGCCCCCACACCACCAACAGCTCTAACTCTTATGTGCAAGGAAGTTATTCCTTTACCTTTGGCCGCATCTGCTACAACAACAGCAGATTTCATTGCAGCATATGGAGAAGATTCATATCTGTCAGCGGTAACATGTCTTCCACCTGAACTTATACCAATAGTCTCCGCACCGCTAAGATCGGTTATATGCACTATGGTATTGTTGTAACTGCTGAATATATGCGCTATACCCCACTTTTCCTTGATATCTTGTACTTCCGACAACAAAAAAACCTCTTTCAAGGGTATAAAAAATGTTATGATATATCTTGTAAGTTATATTTAGGAGCGTTAAGGAAGACTCGCAACATAATGATTTTCTATCTCAGATGGTCCCAACCACGCTTTTTGATTCTTTCCAGTCTTATGTTTCGCTTAATAAAAACGCCACTTCCAGCCTCCACATGTCCAATTACGAATACTCTGCACTTGCTCTGTCTAGCCAAGGCCAGTACTTTCTTCAGATTATGTTTCGGCAGGGTAGCTACAATTTCGTATTCTTCCCCTCCCTCGAAGACTAGTTTATTGATATTGTATCCGTTAGCTTTTGCGAATTCTCGGACTCCATTAGTAATTGGTAATGAATCTATGATGAACTTTTTCCTGCTTTGTTCGCTTATTTCATAGAGTGTAATTGCAAGACCGTCACTAGAGTCCATTGAAGATGTTGCATAATTTGCCAGATGCAAACCAAATCTGAGCCTTGCTTTGGGCATTAACACAGAATTTTTTGCTCTTTCGATGAAATATGGTTTTGCCTTGGCTCTGTTTTGCAGAATCCTTAGTCCAGCAGATGAATATCCAAACGGCCCAGATGTTATTATAAGATCGCCATTATTCGCACCAGAACGCTTTATTATTTTCCTAGCAAGACCGACCATACAGCAATCTATGACCAGAGTTTTGCTATGGTTGGTATCGCCTCCAAGTATGTTTACATGAAATTCTCTCTCCGCTTCTGTGAAGCCCCTTGCGAGCTCGGATACATCATGACGTGTAAAATTTTTTGGTATGCCAAGAGATATCAATGAGGCCAGTGGTTTAATGCCTTTGCACGCAAAATCGCTAGTACAAGAAACTATACTCTTCCTTGCCATCTGCCATAGTCTCATTTGTTTCGGAGCATCCGTACTTCTAACAAACATATCACACTTGAAGGCAATGAGCTTGCTTCCAACATTAAAAACAGTAATATCATCATTCCACAACCTGCCTTTCTTTCTTATTGATAATGCTTTTTGTATTTGATCAATTACATGTCTTTCGCTTAGCTTTTTCATTTTCTTCCCTCACCTTGTCCTCATACTTGGTATACAAACTCTTGCTTCTTTCCTCCTGCTTCGATTCTACTGATAGCCTAATGTAATGTTCAGTATTCGATCCTCTGATTAAAACCCAGGTATCATCATCAATAGTACCTGTTACACCATCAATGTAATCTAAAGCCGATGATTGCTTTCTCACCAATTTGCTAACATTTTCTATTATTTCATCATGCAGTGATGAATCAACTGCTATCTTCCCTCTGATTGAATGGTATTGTGACGCAAGTGCTAGACATTCATCATATGTTTTACTTCCAACCAAACTACTTATGAAAGCAGACGCTAGTATGCCATCCCTGCACATGTTAAAGTCCTTAAGTATGAAACCACCACTGCTTCCCTCTCCTCCTGCTTGTATACGGTGCTCTAGCATCTGCTTGACAACATTTGCCTCGCCTACTTTAGTACGATGGATCTTACAGTTTTTTTCTCTCACATAATCTTCAATAGCTTTGCTAGTATCAACGCTCACAACGAAATCTCTGATATGCATATCAATTGCTCTTGCTACGCATAAGAGCAATGTTAGATCTGTTCGTAATTTTACACCATTTTTATCTATCAAGACAAGTCTGTCGCCGTCAAGGTCAAATGCAAATCCCACTTCACATTTGTAATTTACAACTAATTCACGGATCTCATTTAATTCATCACTAGTTGGGTCTGGTGCTCTTGAAGAGACACCATATCCATCATTAATGCTCGTTACTTTACATCCAATCTCTGACAGAATAGCACTAGCATAACCGCTAGCGGCACCTCCCGTAGTATCTACCGCAATTTTGGGTCTTCCATTTATTTTACCGACGAAGTCAACAATCTCCTTCCCATAACTAGAACTTATTTTGTATTCTCTCCCTATAGTTTTAATTTCTCTTGTTGCTTCATTTATGATCTTTTCTAGCTCCTCTTCAAATATTCCCCTGCCATCGATAACAAATTTCAAACCATTCCATTCCAATGGATTATGTGAGGCAGTAACGATTAATGCTGCATCATGCTTCCTTGCTTCCTTGAATGCAAATGGTGTAGGCGCTATATCCAAATTGTAAACATCAATACCTTGTTCCATAATGGCGCCTGCTGCAGTTTGATAGATAATTTTACTCGTCTCCCTTGTGTCTCTTGCAAGAACGCATTCCCTGTCTAAAAGTTTAGAAAAACCTCTAGAGAATTTTAGTATGTCATGAAGCATTAGGTCATCACCAAATATTCCACGTACACCAGAAATCGAGATCTTCACAATGCGATCTGCAAACGCATATTATTAAATATTGAAGTTATGCATCCTCACTCAGATTTTGTTAATATTCATTATTTTCACATATTTGTTCAAGATGACTCTTACCTTCCCCCTCCCCCAAACCATTTGTTCCTGTTATGATATTCGGCTTATGAGTGGGTTACAGGATTTTTTGGCTAGTAATACTGCTGCACAGGCTTAGATAACGCTTCAAAATCTTCACCCGCTCTCAAATAAGCACCAAATCCGTTCTCTTTCGCCAAAGTAATTGCATTCTATGTGGACCCATCGTCACCAAAGATCAAAACATGATCAGCATACCAATTCTGTAAGCCCTCAACGACTACACTGCGTTACTGCAGAGTCTTACTGAAATTCATAAAACCTGATTTCATAACCTTGCGATCGATGCAGTTAACCACAAAATAATGTGGACTGTTCTTCCATCCCCGTCCTACATCCATAAATGTACAAGATAATAAAGAACTTCTAGAATGAACCAGTTTAACGGCATAATGCAGAGTGAATTTGAGAGGGTTCATTTTGTGACTATTAATTTTGAATAAGTTTAAGTAATTAATGGTGTTATAAAAAATTATGATATTCATAACCTTAGTTAAGTTCAAAAAGAAGGCACGTGACGTCGCCGAAGTAGGTAAAAAGATCATGCAAAACCTGCCCCCCGATGTGAAGATTATTGCTACTTATTGGACACTTGGACGGTACGATGCTGTCTGGGTCTATGAAGGTAAGAACGAGAATGATGCGATAAAGCTCTTCATTGATGCTGGAGATGTAGCATCAACAGAAACGTTGGTTGCTTTATCTAGGGAAGATGCTTTGAAACTTCTTTGAAATCGCTAACGTTTATTATTATTGACTATACACAACTTGGGTGATGCCTCGGTGGCTCAGCCTGGTAGAAACTAAACTGCCAAGAGCGAGCGCCTCGTAAGCGCTAAGTCGCGGGATCGAAGCCCGCCCGAGGCTTCATACCCATAGCCTTAACGAACTTTTTAATCTGATATGGAGTTCTATCATAAATTTTCTTCTTGATTCAACAACTATTAATTATCTACTTCTTTCAAGCGACTAATAATGGTAGATTATTTTGGTATTGGGTTCGCATTTATAGCAGCTGCAAGCTGGGGTACATACCTAGTACCAATAAAGAAATTTGGCATCACTAATATTTTCCATACCCAAGGTGCAATTGGTATAGGGGCGATTTTATTCGCACTGGCAATGGTTCCATTTTATGGTTCTATGTTAATAGATCTCGCAGGAATAAGCGCAGGTGCGATTTGGGTCACGGCTAGCACCTTAGCCATTTTCGCTATCAAATACATTGGTTTGGGACGGGTTGCTCCGTTGGTCGGAAGTATGATAATTATAACATCATTTCTATGGGGGTTACTATTTTTTAATGAGCAATTAAGTTCACTTGCTTTTGCAATAATAGGTATTGCCATGCTTGCCTCTGGGATGCCATTAATTGCTATTGGAGAAAGGAAGGCTAAAGACATTAAAGGTTACTTGCTCACAGTAATTGCGGGCATTTTATGGGGAAGCCTTTTCGTTCCTGTCCAGCTGTTCAGCAACTTGGAAAACAGCTTCTTTTCAATGTCTTTGGCCATATTCGTGATCGGTACCGGAATATTGATTGCTACTAGGCGGTTCAGAAAGAGGGAAACACTAACAGGTATAGTTTCTGGTGCGATATGGAACGTCGGAAATATTGCGAGTTTCCTTGCTGTCGCCGCATTGGGTCTTACTGTAGGTTATCCGCTAACACAATTAGCATTGCTCTTCAACGTATCGTGGGGATTACTCTACTTCAGGGAAGCATCGCATCGAAAGAGCTTTACAGCAATCTATATTGGAGCAACAATAGTGATTATAGGTTCGATATTTCTGTCATATAGCTCAGGGTGATTTCAGTCTACTTGCTTGTTTTGCGAAATAAGTTATAATAATGTCAGCACCTGCACGCTTTATAGATGTCAATAATTCAAGTACAATGGCATCCTCATCTATCACGCCTTGCCTTGCAGCAGCTTTTACCAACGCATATTCTCCTGACACACTGTAAGCCGCTAACGGAAGATGGAACATATTTTTTACTACGTAAATAAGATCCAAATAAGCTATAGCTGGTTTAACCATCACTATATCAGCACCTTCACTTATGTCAAGTTCTATTTCACGAATAGCTTCATTTGGATTTGTGTATGATAACTGATAGCTTTTTCGGTCTCCGAATTTTGGGGTAGAGTGGGCCACATCTCTGAATGGGGCGTATAATGGTGAAGCATGCTTGGCAGAATACGCCATTATAGCTACATCCTTAAAGCTTTTATCATCCAGACCTTCTCTAATCGCTTTCACCTGACCATCCATCATGGAAGATGGGGCAACGATATCCGCACCTGCCCTAGCATGACTTACGGCTATCTTCGCAAGAGTATCAATACTACTGTCATTGTCTATAATACTATCATTTACAAGACCACAATGTGCCTTTGTTGTGTACTGGCATAGACATACATCCGTCACAATGGCGACATCATCTCCGATCTCTTTCCTGATCAATGACACAGCCTTTTGTACTATGCCATTGTCATCATATGCTGATGTGCCCAGTTCATCTTTCTTCTCAGGTAAGCCGAATAATATCACTGCGGGTATGCCCAATGATGTTATTTCCCTAACTTCGTCAGTAACCCTCTCCAGAGGAAGGCGCATCATGCCGGGAAGAGATTCGATATTTTCTGGTTTTGACACATTCTCCTGCACAAACACAGGAGCTATAAGATCGCTTGTAGAAAGTCGAACCTCCTGCAACAACTCTCTGACCTTTTTACTTCTTCTTAACCTGCGGAGCCTTACCGTTGGAAAAGAACTATCGCTCATACTGAAACAGCTTTAAAATAGCCTTCATAAGTTCTTTATCCCCTTCTTGCGACACCTTTCTCAGCGTGTCCATAGGATTCGAAAGAATACCTTCAACAATAGCATGGCTTAGCTGATCTATAACTTTCTTCTGGTCCTCATCCAGATCGCCAAGAATCTGCAAAGCCTTCTCTAACTCTCTTTTACGGATAGCATGTGCTTTCTTGAAAAGCACATCTACTGCAGGATCAACTTCTAATCTCTTCATCCTTGCTTGTACGGAATAAACTCCTTCCTCTATTATTCTTTCTACATCCTCCACTTCCTGCATCCTTACATTCATATTCCTTTCTACCAGTGCCGAAACCTCATCTATGTTGATCAACTTCACACCATGCAACATAGCAACCTTCTCTTCTACTGTTCTTGGATTAGAGAGATCCAATATAACTAGAGGTTTACGCCTACCTTCCATCGCATGCGCTGCTCTTTCAAACGGAACTAAAAAGTAAGGTGCTGTGCTCGCGACGAACAATACATCTATCTCTTTTAGCATCACAAATGCGTTCTCAAACGCAATTGGCTCGCCTCCCGCAGTCTGAGAGAAGGACCGCGCTCGTTCTAAGGTTCTGCTTGTAACCATAAAGCCGATCTTGCGCTTCTTCAGTGTTTTTGCAACCAGACAGGCAGCTTCTCCAGAACCTATGATCATTATGTTCTTTCCATTAAGGCCACCCAGATGTTCCTCAGCGAGTTTGACGGCCATGGAACCATATGATACGGTTCCTTTGTTAATGCCCGTGCTCGTTCTAACCTTCCCTCCAACTTTTATAGCATTATCGAACAAAAGCCCTAGATGCACGCCTGCATATCCACCCTTCTTTGCAGAATCAAATGCACGTTTCACTTGGCCAAGAATCTGATCCTCGCCTATAACCAGCGAATCCAAACCGGATGCGAGTTTCAATAAATGATGAACCACGTCTTCTCCAAAGCTTAGCTCCAAATAATTTCTAAACATGTCTGTGGTTAGACCAGCATTTTTACCCCATAAATGTAAAAGTTTTTCATGACCCGCATTATCCGACAAAACATAGATCTCAACCCTGTTACATGTCTGCAGGATAACACATTCCTTAATAGATCTATCTGCCTTGAATGATTTGTATGCAGTGTCAAGATCCTTAAATGTAAATTTCTCGAGTATGTGTATAGGAACTTTCCTATACGTAACCCTTGCATTCATTATATCAAGTTGACTCATTATTACCACGCCTCCAATAATTCCATAGCTGTGCCTTTAGCATCATCAAATTTCTTACTCCTGATAAGGCTTTTGATCTTCTTATCTTTAATTACTTTGTAAAGGTACTTCTTTCTAGCATTTGAATCCTTCAATGCACTTTTTGCAGCATCTCTCGCAAAGTTTGCTAATTTTATATATTCAAGATCTTCTTCCTTGATCAATCGCTTAAGCACACGCTCTGCCCTTATCCTTAACATTCTAGCCATAGCAGGGCTCTTACCTTTAGTAGAAATTGCAACAAACACCATGTCATCAATGTTGATGATCGCCAAATAGGTCAAGTCGCTAACCGTAGGATCATCAGCCGCATAAGCAAACGCACCGATCTTCTTTGCCTTTTGCACTAGTTCTCTGTTCAGAGAACGATCGTTTGTACATGCAAGAACAAGGAAAGGTTTCTCAAACTTGTCTAGTATCATAGCATCTTTCAAGTTTGATTTAATAAGATCTATTTTGCGCCTTGCAGCTAGATCTAGCAAAAACTTGTTTAACCTATTACTCACAACTATGATCTTGCAGTGTTGGCCTAAAAGCGATTTCACTTTTCTAATGCCTTCAGTGCCCCCACCGATAACTATGGCCAACCTTCCAGCAAGATTAAGGTCTACTATCAAACTATACACCGAAATAAGATAACGTGTGTATATAAGGTATTTATAGATTACATTGGGATTCATTTTCTAGAACAATTCAGTTAAAGTTTTAACCTTGATTATACAGCTGCAAGATGCTATGATAGAGTTTGATACTAACGATAAAGCGATTCTAAATCTAATTCAGTGGGACTTTCCTCTGAAGGAAAGGCCTTTTGCAGAAATTGGCAAGCGATTGAACATGAGCGAAAAGGAAGCCATGCGAAGAGTAAAGTCGATCAAGGATACAGGTGTGATAAGACAGATCAATGCTATATTCGATACCAGAAGGTTGGGTTACAAGAGCGCTTTGGTCGCTATGAGCATAAGACCCAAAAAACTCGAATGGGTCGCAAATGCAATAAATGAACACCCGGGGGTCAGTCATAATTATGAGCGTGATCATGAATACAACCTTTGGTTTACTATTGCCATTCCCCCTAACGGAAGCATACAGCATGATCTGGCAAAGTTCGCGAAGCTTGATGGAGTAATAAAATATAGAATTCTGCCCACATTAAGACTTTACAAGATAGGCGTCAAGCTAGATGTGCTTAATCACGATACAGAAAGTCCTGAACCAACTGACAAGCCAAAGCATGTTGACCATGTTAATTTCAGCCCTAGCGAACGAGACAAGGATTTCATAAGAGAGCTGCAGAAGGATGTGGAGATAAATGCTACACCATTCAGTGGACCTGCAAAACGGTTGGGAATCACTATAGATCAATTGTTTGAAAAAGCTAAAGAGTATGAAAGAATTGGAGTTATGAGAAGGTTCGCAGCCATACTGCGACACAGAGATGCTGGCTTTGTAGCCAATGGTATGATTGTCTGGAAGGTTCCTGAAGAAAGAATTGATGAAGTTGGTATGAAACTGGCAGAGTTTCCCCAAGTAAGTCATTGCTATCAGAGACCAATTTATCAGGATTGGCCATACAATCTTTTCAGCATGGTACATGCAAGGACTAAGGAAGCATGTGAAAGGATAGGCAAGGAGATGTCAAAGCACATAGGCATAAGTGAATACAGAATACTGTTCAGTTCAACGGAATTCAAGAAAGAACGAGTCAAGTACTTTGAAGAAAACTACGAACAGATAAATGTGCAGAACTAACTTGACACTTGAACGTAAAAATTATTGTTGTACATATCCCTCACGCGCTCAAACTCATTCTGATTAAGATAGATGCCATCTGAAATATTTGCAAACATCTCGAGTTCTTCCGCATTGGTAACAGTAGGCAATACCACTGAAATAGACTTTTCTGAAAGTATGAACTTGATAGCCAATTCAAGAATATTCCATCCCTTCGATTCTGCGAATGGTTTCAGGTTTTCTATCTTCTTCATAGCTTCTGCTATCCATTCCTGCTTTCTGTGACTTCTATGATCGTTCTTACCCATAACTGTATTAGTATTGACTTTACCTGTTAGAACGCCAGATGCGTCAGGGACTCGGACCATTACACCTACATCCATCTCTCTTGCAACAGGGAAGAAGTCCCTACCAGGGTCCTGCTCAAGAATGTTGTAAACTGTCTGTATTGCAGTGATATTTCTATTCTGCATCGCAAGTATGCCCTCTTCCCTCCACCCAATAGCAGGACCTAATGCAGCACCACAATGCCTGATCTTTCCATCTTCCATCAATTTATTAAGCGTTATGAACACATCATCGCTTTGTATATGTTCCATCTTGGGATTATGCAAGCTGTAAAGATCTATGTAATCTGTGTCCAACCTGCTCAAACTCTGTTCCAATGCATACCTTGTAAATTCTGGTGAAACTTTTTGAGGTAGTTCATTATGACCTATCTGTTCAACACTGCTGTAAATATCATAACCAAATTTTGTTGATAAGACTACTTCATTTCGCATATCTTTGAATACTTTGGCGATAAGTTTCTCGCTTCTTCCCTTTCCGTAGATATCAGCTGTATCATAAAAAGTGATTCCTAAATCGTGGGCCTTCTTCAGCATCTTGATAGCTTCATCATCACCGATCTTCTTGCCCCACCAATCCAATCCAATGACCCACGCACCAAAACCTATCTCTGAGACCTTTATGTTGCTCTTTCCAAGTTTTCTATACTTCATGCTATAAGCGCCTCCGCCTCTTGCATAAGATCATCAAATTCCTTATCGTTAAATACTGGTTTGCCTAAACTTGAGGACGCGTTCAGCCTGATCCATGATCTACATCCAGAATATTCAGGCAGAATATCTATCGTAAGAGGATTATCCAGGAAATAAGTACGAACAAACAGTATGGTCATAGGTTTCTCTGGATTCCATTCCATCCTGTAGTCTATGAAGTCATCATTATACACATGATACTTGTTCAGCTTACGGATTTTCTCCTTATCACTCGTCTCCCTTACATTCACTACTTTCCCAGCCGACGTAATAGTAACGCTTTTTGCATTTCCTTGCAGTCGTAGCTCCTCAAACCTTTCCTTGTAATCATCTCTAAGATAATCTTTGGTCTGATGCGCGAATGTCGGGAAGAGCATAAACTCCGAACTCTCAACAGAGAAACCGGCATCAAGTATACCACCCTTCCTAAATAACACGCACTGTTCACCCTTTTCTAGTGCGTTTACGACTATAGCCCATTCCTTCAACACCTTCCATTCTTTCAAAGTTTGCATATCAACCCAGACTCCTAATTAGCTCCTCCAGTTCTTTCCGAACACATACCATCATAGGGGTATCCTTTACAATATATTTACTTACTTGAATCTCCCGCAGCTGCATTATAAGATCTTGAAATGCTGATAGATCATCTGTTTCGAAAGCAAGCATAAAGTCCTGATCACCCAGCCCAAATGAATATGTCGTGTTTAACTTCACCTGTGGAAACTTTCTTCCTACAACTATGTGCTCTTCCATCATCTTCTTTCGCTCTTCAAATGGTAGCAAGTACCATTTCCTGCTCTTTATGAATGGATAAACTATTAGATACCGCAAGGGTTTCTCGCCCTTCATGAATGCAGGTACAGCAGACGGAGCATATGTTGAAGGCCTTGTTGCTGACAGATAATTATAAGTTGAATTAATGTATTTTCCAAGCACTGTATAGTACAATTTGGATATAATATCCTGAGTGCTGTCCACGTCATCGGAGATGAACCAAAGCAAAAAGTCAGCGTCCTCCCTTAATCCCAGTGTAGAATATGTTCTACACTGCACCGTATCTGCTGCATTTATGATCGAAATGAACTCTTTTGCAGAGTCCTGTTTGGTTTGTCCGTTCATCCATCGCCATTTGGAATCAATTTTAAAGAACGAAAAGTTAAGAAATTTACGCTTCGAATTATTAGACATAGTGATGAAGAGACTGTATCCATATTTAAAACTATAATTCCCTTAGCTTTTAAAATTAATAAAATATCTGATTATTATTTCTGAGTAGATCAAAAAAATCGAATGACATGATTAGGACAGGCAAGAACTAACACGACTCTGCTTTTCTCTTCTAGCTATCCTCAAGCCAGCTGTAACCCTTCTGTTCGAGCATGTCAGCAAGTTCTCTCCCACCGGATTTTACGATCTTGCCTTTGGACATAACATGTACATAGTCCAGTTTGTCCATGTAGCGCAAAATCCTCGCATAGTGCGTTATAACGATAACACTACTTTCCGGATTTACCAATTGATTAATCGAACCCGCAACTGATTTAACAGCATCAATATCAAGCCCAGAATCAGGCTCATCGAGGATGGCAAACTTTGGTTTTAGAACAAGCATCTGCATAACTTCAGAACGTTTCTTTTCTCCTCCAGAAAATCCTTCGTTAAGATATCTTGCTAGGAATGAACTATCAAGGCCAACAAGATCCAGATTCTTCTTTATATAATCATGAAATTCCCTGACTGTCAAGAACACTTCTCTATTTTCCTGGCCAAATGCCTTGCTCAGTGAATTGTATGCACTTCGCAAAAAATTGCTGTAACCTACACCAGACACTTCTGTTGGATATTGGAATCCCAGAAAGAGTCCTTTCTTTGCCCGTTCATCAGTAGACATCTCCAGCAGACTCTCTCCATCGATCAAAATATCTCCTTCTGTAATGGTATACTTTGGATGTCCTAACACCGTATAGGCCAAGGTGCTTTTACCAGAACCATTCGGACCCATCAACGCATGCACTTCTCCCTGCTTGGCGCTGAAATTAAGGCCCTTGATTATCTCCTTGTTATCAATGCTAACAGACAGATTTTTAATTTCTAGCTGTACCATATGAGTGCCTAACTTCAAAAATCTAATATAAAGCTTGATAAAGGTTAGTTAGAAACGCTGCCTTGTGGCTTGAGGGTGACAAACATCTTGAAGTTTGTAAGCAAATCCTTGCACCTGTTTCTGATAGTAACCTCTGTCACATTAGAAAGACTGGAAACATCTCGTTGTAGGACGTTAACTCCAAGGAGTATGGAAGCTATGTAGAGGTAAGCAGCAGCAAGACCATTTGGTGCTTTACCATCTGCTAATACATGATCCTCTGTTACATGTGCCATCTCAACAGCAAGTCTCTCAACCTTAACGTCAATTTTTGACATATTAGCCAGTTTAGAAATGTAGTGATCTATCGAAAGCTGCTGTTGTAGGTTCCCACCGATGTCCATCACCAACATCCTGTAGTACTTTGAGGTCAACTTCAGATATGAATTGTTTGCACCTTGGGTTCCCGCAGCTGCAATGATTTCTTCCAGCGATCTTAGCACGCTGCATCTTTTACATGCAAGATATACTGTAGCAGCAGCCATACATGCCACGGATTTGCCTTTAGCCGTATTTTGGCTTTCATAGTTTCTATAGATCATGGATGCTGTTTCCACTATAAGTTTAGGTAGATTCAGTGATGCACATGTTTCATTTATTTTCGATAACACATTTGATAATCTTCTTTCTTTTGGAGATGAAACCCGGATTCTGGAATGCCATTTCCTTACTCCGTGCATCTGCTCCGCGACAGAGGAATCTAATGGTTTGCCACTAAAGTCCTTAAACGAATATGCAATTTCTGTTCTTAGGCCAAGATCATGTAAAGAATAGCTCATCGGACTTCCTGTTCTAGCATTCTTCATTCTGTCCTCCAGATCAGATGATATAGATTCTGGTCCTAAGTTTTCTATCTGATCGATGACTACATAACCGCAGCCCGGACAGAAGCATTCTCCCTTGCTACTATCTTCAATCAAGTTGGTATTGCATTCAGGGCAGCTGTTTGTATAAGATGATTCGCTCAATATTTTCCTCCCCTGTACACTTTTATACCAATATACTTCTTTACTCTATCCGTAGAGGGCATCGCAGATGCGTAAGGTGACTTTATCGGCCCAATAAGTTCTACAACCTTAGCGATCTTCCGACCTTTCGCATCAACAAAAATGTCACCAGGATTCACTTTCTGACTAAGCTTCACAATTATTCTACCACTTTTCGCTATATGCAAAACTTCCCCAACCTCCTGCAAGTAGATCACGATCGTTTTGCTTATTATCATAGTTGGCTGTCAATATTTCTTTATCTTATGCTCATGATCACTTCGTAGATTTCTTTTCCCTTGATAGCACCAAACCCTGTCCTATAGTGTTAACAACTTTTGACTTGGAATGTTTCTTGTCAATGGCTATATATCCAGATCTCACATAAGCTCTTCTTGGAAAATTTGTCTCAGCATTGCTTTCCTTAGGGCTGTATCCAGATGCCCTTGCAGCCTGCTCCAGTTCATCAAGTTTAGGATCAAAAACAGCTCTATCTTTGTTGACCTTCCTCCCCTTCCTTCTACTCAAATTTTTATTAAAATAGTCTAACCAAATGATCTGATGCTCATAATCTTTCATCGAAAGTCACTTTACAAGTACAGCATTAACAGTTCCGTCCTGCCCTGGTCTGGACAGCACTCTAGCTGTGCCCGATTCGGTCTCAATTATAGCACCTTTTGTTACGACACCTCTTCTTTCATAATCCTTGTTAGAAGGATTATGTGCAACTGCCTTTATCGGCGTTTTAAGAACTTTCCCTGATGTTGGGTCTACCACATTAGCAAACTCCACTGCTTTCACAGCTGATTTGAGGTTGTGACCTCTGACCCTCCTTACTACGATTTGGTGCTTGCCTAAAATGGGTTCATTTGGATATCGATCTGTCTCATACTTCCTCCTGCTCCTTAATGTCCTCCTTCTTCCCCCACTCGCCTTTCTCTTTATTAAATTCTCAACAGGCTTCTTCATGAGAGATGCTAGAAAAGGAGAGTCTAATTAACCTTTTTTATATGCCATATGCGTTCTTACTTAGGGATTGGCAGTTCTCAATAAATTCATTAGTTGACTAGAACCTAAAGCATAATCAGAGATAACTCAACTTTTCTCTCCGACTCATGTCTAATAAGTTGTACGGCTGTGTACCCACAGACGTGCACATTTCCTTCTTTGTCTATTCTAAGCAATGATATTGTCACATTAATCCTTCTGCTCTACCCCTATCTATTCGGTTTACACTTTTTGATTGTTATTCCTATTTACCGAAGACCTATTTCTTGGATGACCTGGCTGAAAATTCAATGAATTGTTTGTTATGTTACAGATACCTTGCTCTTGGCCTTATCGAAAAGGATATTTCTTGTTGTTTTATGCATTTATGACATGGTCAAGACAGCTGTTATTGCAATAACGAAGCATGGCATAGAGATCGCCCGCAAATTGAAGACTACAATGCCAGAGTTTGATCTTTACGCTCCAGACAAATTTGGTGATGGAAAAGATGATGTTAATTGGCATCACGATCCTAGTTCATTTATAATAAGCAAATTATTCAAATCCCATCAAGGAATTGTATGTATATTTTCACTTGGTGCAGTAATACGTCTGATTACTCCTTACCTAAAGGACAAGAAGACTGATCCAGCTGTCGTTGTTATAGATGACAAGGCACAGTTTGTTATAAGCACATTATCTGGACATCTTGGAGGTGGGAACGCGCTAGCAAGATTGATCGCATCAATACTAAATACTACACCCGTTATTACGACCGCAGCAGATGTGAATGAAACCATTGCAGTTGATCTATTGGGCCGGGAATTTGGATGGGAAATTGATAATGATTCTACTGTTACAAAAGTGAGTGCGCATATGGTCAATGAAGATAAAGTCGGTGTTTATCAGGATGTAGGTGAACGCAACTGGTGGCCTGATGACAGGCCGTTACCAAAGAATGTTAATATTGTTAATAGCATTGATGAACTGAGTAGCGATGAGTACAAGGCATCATTGGTTATCACGGATAAACATATCGACAATAAGTATGAGGCATTATTGCGAAAGTCCGTAGTATATAGGCCAAAGAGTTTAGTTGTTGGTGTTGGTTTGCATTGGGATACCAGCAAAGATGATATTAGAAAGGGTATACAAACCACACTAAAAAACGCAAATCTGAGTTTCAAGAGTATAAGGAGCATCGCAACTATAAACAGGGAAGCGATTGTAAAAGGCCTACAGGAATTTTCAAGTGAGTTTAACATTCCAGTAGATTACTTTGATAAAAACCAATTATCAGAAATTGAAGTACCAAATCCTTCCGACACCGTGAAGAAGTTCGAAGGAACTTCAAGTGTATCTGAATCTTCTGCGATGTTAAGTGCTAAGAGCAATGTGTTGTTAATTCAGAAGCAAAAATTTCCACCTAACCTCACTGTCGCTATAACACGGGTGAGTATAAATTGAATAAAGCATTACTGTTGATAGACAGAGGGAGTAGGGAGCAGGATGTCAAGGATGAACTCCACACAGTTTGTTCAATTGCTAAAGAACTAGGCGGCTACTATCTCTCCGATTACGCGTTTCTAGAAGTTACTCCTCCCTACATAGAAGATGGCATTAACTTTTGTGTGAGGCAGTGTGCGGAATTCGTAACTATAATGCCATACTTCCTTTACCCTGGCATGAAATTAAAAATAGCGGTAAAGGAAAGTGAAAAGATTGCATCTAGATTTGGCCTTAATTATGCGATAGCAGAATGTCTGAATTATCATACGTCATTTGTTGACATAGTCAAAGATCGCATAAATGAAGTAAAGCAGAAACAACAAATAGAGTTGCCCGATAGGGAGTGCGATATACTATTAATTGGCCATGGCAGCAGCGATAAAGATGCTAGAGACGCGTTTGTTTACATTGCAGATTCCATAAAGCGAAATTACAAAAATGTGGGTTTCTGCTTTCTTGAGCTTGACAAGCCAGACATAGCAGATGGTATAAAACAATCATTTGCTAGCAAACCCCAAGTACTAATACTGATGCCTTATTTTCTGCACAAAGGGGCACACATAAAACGTGATGTTAGGGAACAGGTCAATATAGCATTAAAAGATTCAAATCCAAGCAAGGTGTACATGGCAAGGCATCTAGGCGTTGATCACAAAATAGTTGATGTTGTACTTGAAAGAGCAAGAGAGGTAGAAAAGAAGTTTGGTGTATGAAAGAGCGGTTGATATTGAGAGGAAGAGCATGGAGATAATAGAACGGGAGATTGGCAAGCATGACTACGATGAATTAGAATGGTTAATCGTAAGAAGGGTAATTCACGCCTCTGCAGATTTTGACTTTGCAAAAGATAATAGGATAATCTTTCACAAAGATGCAATAACCTTAGCATTGCGAGCAATCAAAAACAGATGTGCTATAGTCGGTGATTCAGATATTGTATTGGCAGGTTTAAACAAGAAATATTTATGTGATTTTGGAATAAGAACTATATGTCACATTTCTGATCCTACAGTTTCTGATGAAGCAAAACGACTGAATAAAACCAGAGCAGAAGTAGCCATTCGGAAAGCTGCTATTGCTATTAATGATGGAATAGTGGCAATTGGCAATGCGCCTACTGCACTTTATGAAGTGATAAGAATGGTTAGAGAAAGTGTTGTAAAACCAGCACTGATAATTGGAATTCCTGTTGGTTTTGTCTCCTCTGGTGAATCGAAAGAAAGACTGCTCAGCGTAGACGTTCCCTACATAACAAACAAGGGCAGAAAAGGTGGAAGCACCATCGCCGCTTCAATAATCAATGCATTGTTCAAGATATATACGAACAAAATGATTTAGCGATTGGAATATTTCTTGCATGCTCTCAAGAAGTTTTCAGCTGAATTCGCACACGTGAAATGAATATGCATGTATGATGCTAAAGTGTTATATTCGATAAACCCATCGTTATACCCATTAACGCCTACACCTTTCTTCAGTTGATATGCAAACCTAGCATCACTTGGAATCTCATCAATTCTAGAGTAATGAAATTCATGACCATGGATTGTTTTACCGGGTCGTGCAATAATACATGAGTTAATGACTTTTGCATCAGTGTAATTCAATGTGAGTTTCTTCCCCATTATAGTATCCACATCGAATATGTTTACCATATTATGCTTCTCGCCATCAAACTCCATTATACTTCGAGTAAGATACATTAGCCCACCACATTCAGCATATGTTGGCATACCGTCAATAGTTACTTTTCTTATAGATTTTAGCATATCATAATTTTTTTCCAATTTATATGAAAGCACCTCCGGAAAACCTCCTCCAATATAAAGGCCATCTGCATTAGGAAGATGTGTGTCATTCACAGGACTAAAGAATTTTAGCTCCGCACCCAATGAACGTAATATATCCAGATTGTCTGCATAGTAGAAGTTGAACGATTCGTCTAACGCAACAGCTATCATCGCATCAATCTTCTTATGTACACTATTTGGTAAGATCTGTAGCTTCGGTACTTTCTTTGCTATTGAAATAGTTTGGTCGATATCGATCTGTTCTTTTACGTAATTAGCCACAGCCATTAGTTTGGCTAACACATCTTTCCTTTCACTAGTCGGTATCAGTCCCAGATGGCGTTCCTGCAGCTGAATGTTTTGATTTCTCTTTATATTTCCTAGGATAGGAATATTCACTTGCTTGATTGCATCGATACAATATTTCGCATGCTTATCTCCAGCTACATTGTTCAGTATCACACCTGCAATCTTTATCGAGGAATCGAATTTCATAAAGCCAAGGGCAACCGCTGCAACTGACCGTGCGGCTTTCGCCGCATCTATCACAAGAACAATGGGCGTTTTCAATAACTTGGCAATGTGTGCCGTACTAGCGAAATTGCTTGAACCAGATAAACCATCAAAAAGACCCATCACACCTTCAATAACAACAAAATCAGCATCCTTACATGCATCATAAAAACTTTGCAGAAGACCATTTTCACCCATGAGCCATGGATCCAAGTTCCTTGACAACCTATTCGTTACCGAAGTATGGTAACTGGGATCTATATAATCTGGGCCGACCTTGAAGCCTTGAACTACATACCCTTTTTCCGTTAGAGCTTTCATTATGGCGATAGAAATGCTGGTTTTACCCACACCGCTAGTCACACCGGCAATAACAATCCTCGGTATCAATACAGGACTGATCTTACGGTTTTTATTTAAAACTATTCTAGCTTAATGCATGAGCGAAGAAGGTCTAGTGATTGTGTATACTGGCAAAGGCAAGGGAAAAACTACTGCCGCTCTTGGTATGGCAATTCGTGCATTAGGCCACGGATTAAAAGTTGTCATGGTTCAGTTCATCAAGGGAGAGTGGTTTTATGGCGAATTAAACAGCTCGAGTAGGTTAGAGCCTGACTTTGAACTTGTTGTTGCAGGTAAGGGCTTTATTGGTATAATCGATGATGATAAGCCGAGGGAGGATCATGTTGCAGCCGCAAAGGAAGCATTGCGGATAAGCAAGGAAAAAATTAGTTTGGGAAAATACGATGTGGTAATTTTGGATGAAATAAATTATGCGGTGAATCTGGAATTGATCTCTACTGATGAAGTTTTGGAACTGATGAAAATAAAGCCCAAGCATACAACACTGGTATTGACGGGAAACTATGCAAGTGAAAAAGTTATCGAAAATGCTGATCTCGTCACTGAGATGAGGGAAATTAAGCATCCCTACAAGCAAGGAAAGAAAGCAAAGAAGGGAATAGATTTTTAATTAGCAAGGTTAAAGTATGCCGTTTATACGCACATACTACTTGTGACCACAGAAGTTAAGGAACTGCCTGAACAGGGAGAGATTGTAATAGCAACTATAAAGGATGTCACGTCTCACGGAGCATATGTTACACTAGATGAATTTGGTGGAATAACAGGTTTTTTACACATCTCTGAAATTGCTACAGGGTGGGTTAGGAATATCGAACGCTACGTGAAACCAAAGCAGAAGGCTGTGTTGAAGGTAATAAGGGTGAATAGAACAAGAGCTGAGGTGGATCTATCACTAAAGCAAGTAGGAGGAGGAGAAAAGAAAGAGAAACTTATGGAAGTTAAGAAAGATGAAAAGGCTAGGGCGTTCATGGCGCTTATTAAGGAGAGGTGCAATCTGTCTGATCAGCAGGTGCAAAAGTATTCAGAAGTTTTGTCTGAGAGGGTTCCCATGCTATATGATGTCTTTGAATCCGTTGCTCAAAAAGGTGTAAAGCTAGTAGAGGATCTTGATCTTCCGAAAGAAGTTGTTGCTGCTATAGAAGAAGTTGCTAACAAAATACCAGTTCCCATAGTAGAGGTAAGGGGAATACTGGATTTAACATGCAGAAAACCAAATGGCATAGAGATCATAAAGGAAGTTTTGAAGAGCGTTGAAGAAAACAAGAGAGGTGGGAAAGTGGAGATATCATACATAGGAGCGCCAAAATACAGGATAATTGTAAATGCAGAAAACTTCAAAACTGCAGAAAAGGTGTTGAATGCGGCAATAAATAAGATCGAGGATGGAATACAGAAAAGCAACGGAACATTCAGGTTTACAAGGGAAGAGTCAAAGAAAAGGCGCCAAGTTTGAAGCAGCTACTTAGGAAATGTCTTATTTGCAATTTATATACGTTGAAGAAAGTTTGCCCCAAATGTGGCATGCAGACCCACAATCCACACCCTGCAAAATTTTCACCTGATGATAGGTACGCTAGGTACAGGATACAGGACCGATACAAGGACGAACCTACTTCTTGAACGCCTTTGCCTTCTCTATCACAACATCAGTAAATGGAATATCTCTCTCATCCCTTGGTTGCGATACTATAACATCAACCACTTCCATTCCTTCCACAACTTTTCCAAATATGCTGTATTTACCATCCAAATGTGGGGCATCATTTACAACTATAAAAAACTGTGAACCAGCCTTGTTAGGATCGCCGGGGTGTGCCATCGATACTACACCTCTCAGGTGCTTCATATCACTTAACTCTGCTGGGATGCTGTATCCAGGTCCACCAAAGCCCCACATCGTTCTATCTTCTGTTTTAGTATTGGGATCACCAGCCTGTATTACAAACCCAGGAATTATGCGGTGAAACTTTATTCCATCATAGAATCCTGCGTCGATAAGTTTTTCGAAGTTCTCAACTGTCTTGGGAGCTATATCAGGGAAGAGTTGTATAGTTATATTACCATAATTCGTCTGAAGTGTAGCATACTGGTTTGATGGCAAAGGTTCTACACTAGTGACTTCATCCTTCATGGGTTCTTCTATGGGTTTATACTCCTTAACAATTTCATAAATCATTATAGCAAGCATCAGACGCTGACTCTTGTCAACAAAACTTGGAGAAGCATAGACAAGTCTGAGCGGGCCGTTACCATCTTCAGGATACTTGATCATCTCTGAGTATAACGGAACATATCCACTTCTATAATCTGGCTGCAGATCAGCGAACCTTCCTCCTTCATCTAGTCTAGCATACGCAATAGGTAGCAGAGGGAACATCTTCCCAAGTAATGTGTTATTCCAGAATAATGGCGTAGGTGTAAAACCATCATCTTCCAAATACTCGAATTCGTTTACACCAGCAATTCTCATAAACCAGTGCTTTTTACTTTCATCACCACCACCTCCGAGCAGCACAAAATTGGTACCATCTGGAAGAGGTGCTCTCTGGCCCACAACATACACCAAAACGTAATCAGCATGCAATTGCTTGAGAATTTGCACACCAGCCTGCTCTTCAGAATTAAACGCCTTTGCTATCTGCTCTATTCTTGTATGATTTAAAGTTGCATTATCTGCTAGAGTGGCTCTCTCTCCCAAGGTGGTTATCCAGTAGCCATAGTCCCACCAAGCACCCACTACCGCATCTTCTGTAGTATTGTTTTTAATCCATTCCAAAGTTTCGAACCAGTCGTTTGACGTTATCCTGAAAGTGGTAGCACCGTTAGCTATACTGGGAGGAATGTCTGCAGCATTAACCCAGCTCACCTGTGGGGGAAAAAACATAGGTACCACAAGCATCGTCATTATGATCGCCGTGTATGCAACCCGAAAGTCTTTTCCAGCGGGCTTAATCTTCACCTTCTTCTTTGAAGGCATTGAAGTAGCTTCCGTTCTACTGAATATAGCAGATGTAATTTCATAGAGTGCGATGGATGCAAGTATGATCATAGAAATCGAAGAGAAGACCATCAGCCTTGAAAACGACGCACTTATGTATATGCCAGTAATTCCTGCTATTAAAGCAAATATTGCCATGTCATTTCGCTTCCTGAAGCACAGCATCGCACCATATCCAGCTAATAGAATCAACACGGAATAGTTGGCAAAGTAATCCACTAACGTAGGTGTAAAATGCTCCGCCACCGATTCTACTAGGGGAATTTCAGATTTGATAAAGGGACTGATCACACTGATATAACGAAACTCGGGGACAATGTATGAACCTGCAGCGAGGAACCCACCTGCTCCTGCAATAAAGGCAGCAAGCCATGCAAGGAGGTTTCTCATCTGCTTTCTTTCCTTGCTTTTCATTGTTATTATGTATGACACACCAACAAATATTACCGCAGGAACCCAAAGCGCAAGCCCTGCAAGAGTTGCCGGAAATAGGTATCCTGGCTGCCCCACCAAACCCGGAAATGCTGACGCTGTTGCTATTGTGCTTACAGCAAATATTGGAACCACGAACAAAGGCATTCTATCTTTGCTGAAAAATGGTATTGCGATAAAGAATAACCCTAATAACAAACTAAAGTACTGCACTCCTCCCCAAGACGCCATACCAAGTGCAAGCAACAGACCACCACCAACAGCTTTTGGAAGTGATAGACGTATGTGATTGTGCTTCAGTGCGCTGAGTAAAAGATATGTTGCAAGCAAAGCGAGAAATAGTCCTAAAGGTTCTGATTTGAACCATCCAAGATTTCCACGTTGGATTATTGCAGGGGAAACGGCGAAAAACATTGATGCAAATAGTCCAGCAGTTGTGCCAGATATCACTCTAACAAGAGCAAACACAACAATTGCAGTAAAGGAGCCGAAGACGACTGGGAACCATATAATAAAGTCATGAAGTGGAGCACCAAAACCAAATATATTATAAAGGACAGCAGCAGTAATATGCAAACCTGTCTGTGATGTTCTTGAAACATCTCTTCCCTCAGGGTACCAAGACATCGTGTCATGCCACGTGGAGTATTTATCAAAACCATTATCAATCAAAAACTGTGTTGCACGAAAATCGAAATAAGGATCGAATTCGTTAAGATAGAATCCATACTGTAACGGTAGGGACCGTAACATGAAGGCGGTTGAAAATGCTATGGCTAACACAGCAATAATCATCATATGTTTTCTCGTAAATTTGAATGAGGTGAAATTGATCGATAGCCTTTGTTGCTCCTTTCCCATAACTACAAAAATCCCCAACTCTATTAGCTATTTTAATCTATAGCTTCTGAAAAATCATGCATTAGTTCTGTCTGGTTAGTCTATATTTTGATCCTATTAACTCTTTGATCTTCTCTTAGCCTTCCCTACATTCTTTAATTATGCCACTTCGCATGGTCAAGTAACATTGTATCTAGGTTCTGTAACATATACATCTATTTTCATTCTATGCTGAGGATTTCTACGGCACATTGTTTTACAAGTTGTTTAAATTTTTCTGCATCTTTCGCGCTTCCAACTATTGCACCATAATGCATAGGAACCGCAACTTTTGGTTTTATCATTCTTACAGCTTCCGCTGCTTCTTCTGCTGTCATCACATATGTCCCGCTCACAGGTAAGAGGGCAATGTCTGTTTGTATGTTTTTCATCTCTTGAATTGCATCAGTGTCGCCGGCATGATAAATTTTTACATTGTTAATACTTAGAACAAATCCAACGTTATTGTCTTCCTTGGGATGAAATGGTTTCTTTGTATCAGGCTTGATTTTGTTCGTGTTATATGCTGCAACAGCTTCTATATCTATTCCCTGCACATTCACCTTCTCTCCAGGTTTCACGATAGTGATTTCTTTTGCACCGACTCTTTTCAATGCCTCAGCACATTGCGCTGCTGCCACAATGCTAGTTTTACTACTAACTACTTTTTTTATATCATCCATACTCAGGTGGTCAAAGTGTTCGTGGGATATCAGCACCAAGTCTGCCTCGCCTTCAGACTTTATCTTATATGGGTCTATATACAATGTCTTGCCGTTACTGATCTTGAACGAATCATGCCCTAGCCACGTTATCTTAACACCATTTTGTTCTAACATGTTATATGCTACAAAAAACTGCAAATTAAGGTTAACGCTCATACTAGGATTAATTTATTGTGCGAAAGTGTGAGAACGTTTACGCCGTTTCTCCGTAATGTTTTTTTCAATTCATCATCTATTGTGGCTGCTATGCATGAATGCTTTGATGCATAGTCTAATATTACATCGTCAGCGATTGTGCTATCCAATTCCGTAATCTTGAATTTTCTTGTCAGGTCTAGCGCAAGTTTGGCCTCTTTTGCCCGTTTGACTCCTGCAGAAGAGGCCAGTTTGATCAATTCCTTGATTACGACTGATGGAATTAAAAAGTTGATCTTCCCAAATCTTGCTTCCAGTTCCCCCATTCCTTTTACCGGTCTGTTGGCAAATACTATAAGAAAACTGGTATCACATATTATTTCAACCAACTGCTACGCCAGCGCCTATTAGCCGCCATCTATCAACTATCTTTCTACTTATTGCAATTCTGCTTTGTTCCAAAACACAAATTGGTGTTCTGAACCTTAATTCTACCTTACTATCCCTTACCGATTTGGCAGTAGCTAGCATTGCCTTGGTGCCTATGTTAAGCCTCAGTGGTTCTTGTACCTTAATTGGATCAACCTTCACGAGTTCTGGCGTTCCAACTGCCGTTTCAAATAGATGTATGTCAATAGTGACGCTTTCCCTCTCTTCTGGCAATGTATCGGGCTTGCCTATTATAGACCCTATAAGGGAGTCGCTCCTTACATAAGAGGGATCAAGGTTGGTGCCTATCGCAACCAGTCCTCCAGGCCTTATCATATCTACCATACCGGCTCCAGTACCCAGACTTGAAATTTGCGTTACTACTGGATCATATTTTTCTTTTTTATGGTCAAAAATGCCCGGTTTGATTTCTATATCGTCACCAACTTTAAATTCACCCTGTACAAGTGCACCACCAGCAACGCCACCCTTGATGTCTCCTACTGACGTACCTGGTTTGTTGACATCGAATGATCGTAACACATGCATCACAGGATTTGCATTCTTGTCTCTCGTGGGGGTTGGAATATTTTCCTCAATGGCTTGAATTAGCGCGTCTATGTTCAATCCATGTTGTGCAGAAATAGGGATAACAGGAGATTTTTCGGAGGTGCTGCTCTTGACAAAATTCGTTATCTGTTTGTAGTTATGTATTGCATCTTCATACGAAACCAGGTCAGCCTTGTTCTGCGTTATTACCATATTTTTTATTCCTAGTATTTGTAAAGCAAGAAAATGCTCTCTAGTCTGTGGTTTTGGCACATCTTCATTTGCCGCGATAACTAAAATAGCACCATCCATTACGGCCGTGCCTGAAAGCATGTTTGCCATAAGACTTTCATGCCCCGGTGAATCTACGAAACTTACAACCCTCTGTAGTTCACTCCTGCCCCCACATTTAGTACATTTAGGTGAAGTTGAATAACCAACCGAAGGTTCACACGACGGACACTTGTAGAAGGCGGCATCTGCATACCCAACTCTAATTGTAATCCCTCGTTTAAGTTCCTCGCTATGCGCACTTGTCCAGACGCCTGTTATCGCTTCAACCAGTGTTGTCTTTCCATGGTCTACATGCCCAGCAGTACCGATGTTGATGCACGGCTGGTAGCCGTATTGATCTATATACCATTCTGGTAAGGTATCCTTCCAGTGCAATGAACTATGCTAGAAGATGAGGGGTATGTTAATCTTTGTCCTGCGACCTTTACAGAAATTTGACTGATTTTTATACGCCAAGTTTATTAGTGAAATGCCGAAATATATCGACATTGCCTCTTGGTAAAAAGAAGAAAACTTCCGTAATGTCGTTCCGTCTTGATGAAGATATAGTTGAAGCGCTGCGTCAGGAGGCCGAAGATGAGGAAATCAGCCTTAATGTCCTTGCCAATCACGTTTTCAGAAGGTATGTTGAATGGGAGAGGGATGCCCAAAAGGCAGGTTTCATCCCGATGACTAGGGAACTGTTGATTACCCTCATTGATGAAATTGATGATAAAAGAATAGAGGAACTGGTAAGAAAAATTGGTAAAGACGTAGCCAAGGAACAGATACTCTACATGGAAAGCAAGTATGACCTAGATTCCTTCGTGAAATGGCTTGAGTCACGAAACAGAATATCAGGATTTGCACAGAAGCATGTGGTTGATGGCAAAATACACGAATTCATTATTCAACATGATCTGAATGTGAAATGGTCACTATATATGAAGACATTGTTTGAAGTTATACTTGAAGATGTCTACAAGAAAAAAGTAGATTTCCAATTAACACCTTCTACTCTAGTATTCAAGCTTGAGCGTTAAAAATTAAAATTGGAGTATGTGATATAATTATCACATCTACTCTCTAACATATACGGTTTCTACCCTTTCGTGCTGTTTCTGTCCACCAACAGTTCTCTTCGGTTTAGAATTTGATGCTATGTTTTCTAGATATGCTATTGTAATAACCCCTACAACTGCTCCAGCTATTAGGATCCACTTATGGATACCTAGGCCTAGGCCTCTACTAGACTCTGTGTTAGCATGTGCATTGTCTTGGGGGATTGACGTAAGTGATCTTACAGACGATGTTATTACCTTCACGGCACTTAATATCGTTGCAACTGCCTCCAAGCCGCTGGTTATAGCCGAAAGATAGGTTAATTTCGTGTTCCTACACCTCCTAACACTACTGACGCATTTCCATATTTACGGAGAATGTTTACTGTGCATGTTTGAGTAAACAGATCTGCTATGGATCATTTGTTCATTAGAAAATTTTAGAATACATATCCTGTAACTGTATATCTATTAGGATGTTATAACTGCATTTACCTGATAGATTTCGTCGGTTACTATATTACCCCTGATCAGCTTCCTTCTTCTCTGTCCAGTTTCTATCTTCTGCAAACCAACTCCTTTAGATAGCAGTACATACTTCTTTACACCACCATGAATATCCCGTCGCATGGGCACACCCGATTTATCACTGCCTCCGGTGATTCTGATCTTTCCTTCTACACCCACAACAGTTGCGTCAAAAACATCGCCAATTTTCAACCCAATCAGAGGCTGTGCCTGCTTGTCCTTCAATTCATGCACAGTGGATTTACCATTAGAGTCTGCCACTATTAACTTGAAAGCTGGCATTTCATCTGATATCTTTTTAATGCTATTAATTAACGTTTGCAGAATTTGTAACAAAAGCTTGAGATCTTTAATCCACCAACCGGAATACAAGAAGAACCGGTAAAGTGCTCCATCTATGTATGTAAAATTATGGGACCACAGCTGTTACACCATTTCCAAACTGTGAGTTGCACCTTTTGAAAACTATTAATCATCAAACATCTTGTTGATGTGTAGTAATGGAGAAAGATTCCTGCAGTATTATGGGTCAGAAAAAATCTTAGCGGGTATAGGCAATATATGAAGATGTTAACGATGAAAGAAACAATAAACATACAGAAGGTGAAAATATATGGCGGTAAAGTTATACGTTGAAAGTATTCTTATCTTGATAGTTAGACACTATACCACTAAGACGTTCCTCCATCTTCTTCATATATTCCTCAAACGTATCCTCATACCCACAAAAATTGCATTTGATCTTCGATAATTCCTCATTTACTTGGGCTTTCCTTTCACAATTGGGACATTTTGCATCCATGGAATTAGTTCATGTGTGAAGTATATAACTTATCTAGCCAGTATGTAATCTTCCTGGTGAATTACAATAGTCTCTTTTGACTTTTTAAGCACTTTATCGATTACCCTTACGAACCAGCCAAGTTTAAAATCTAGTTTTGTAGGTATAGACAGTTCAACATTCTTCACCCCTTCTATATTCTTTACAGTTTTGAACATCTCATCCATTGAATGTACATTATCGCTATATAGAATTACTACAATCATGCTTTTCTGATATATAGGAGGTGGTGGAAGAAGAAAATACTCTCCTAAATCTCTGTATATCTTACTGACTACCTCCTTGTACTTCTTTTCATCAATATCAAGGAGTAATGAAAACTGTATGAAACCACGCATGGCCGCAGGATTGTATAGCATTGAAACATGCAGGATATCTAACTTGGTAAGAAAGTCCAACCTTCTCTTCACAGTTCGTGTAGATACTTTGATCGCCTTTGCTATGTCATGGGCAGAAGCTCTAGGATATTTAATCAGATGTCTTATAAGCATAAGATCAGTGCGCACTAGTCTATCTATGGGGGTAGCTCTTACAGGAAACATGTTTATCATTATAGCTGGTTCTACGAGTTTTTTGACAAGTTCCATCTTTTGCTCCAGCTGTCCCTTTACCGCGATGCCAAGCACAGTTAGATCACCAATGCAATTTATCTTCAAGAAGATGTCTCCTACCAGCCTTATTCTATCTAAGAATGTTTGTTGCTGCTCACTCCCATGAGTGATAAGAGCGTAAATGAGATCATAGCCGAATGCTTGGAGCTTTATCTGTACGATAAACCTACCTATCGCACCATCATCTATCATCTTCATTATGCGACTTTTCACCGCATTGCTACTCAAATGAAGTTCCTTACCAATGCTCTGATACGATGCTCTACCGTTCACAAGAAGCATACGCATAATTTCTAGATCGGTTTTGTCCAATTATGACCGTTCTCCGTGCTAATACTTCAATAAACTGACATACTATTAATTGTTTTGTCAAGAAAGCGCAATAACACTTGCGCTAGAGATAAAAATTCAAGTGATGAATTACCTCTGGTGTCTCTCCTTGATTATACGTTAGAGGATAAACCTGCAGAAAATATAATATTGCAGACCGTCAACCTAACTAAGGTTTTCAATTCCACCGTTGTCAAAGTTGTGGCATTAAAAAATGTGAACATCGCAATAAAGAAGGGAGAATTTGTCGCTATAGTTGGTCCTTCCGGAAGTGGAAAATCCACACTGCTTAATTTGCTTGGTGCGCTTGACAGGCCTACCAGAGGGCACGTGTTAATTGATGGCATAGACATATTTTCATTGAATGATAGTGAAGTTGCAAGGCTCAGAAATAAGAAGATAGGTTTTGTGTTTCAATCATACAATTTAATCAACAGAACTACCGTACTGAGAAATATCGAGATACCTTCAATTATAACCGGAATGCCAAAGCATAAGAGAATTAGCAGAGCAAGGAAGATACTGAAGCTATTAGGAATAGAGGATAAGGCAGATTTTAAGCCTACTTCGTTAAGTGGTGGTGAGCAGCAGAGAGTGGCAATTGCAAGATCGCTGATGAACAATCCTTCGATAATATTTGCCGATGAACCTACAGGAAACCTTGATACAAAAACTGGGCGGGAGGTTTTTGATCTCTTGAAGGATCTGGCACACAGATACAACAGAACCATTGCTATGGTAACGCACAATCCAGAACTTGCTGACGCTACTGACAGATCGATCTATATCAGAGATGGGGTGATCGAAAAGGAGGTAGTAAATCGATGAGAATTTTTCCTCTCATAGTTGTTATGGTTCTATCTACCTCCCTTATGATACCAGGTATAGCATTTGCACATTATCCACACATAGAAGATGAATGCTCGACCACAGAAGAGCTGGGAAGCAGGGAAGAGTGTCTCATAGAACAAAGAGAGTCTGGCAAAGATGTGAAGTTTCTGGATATATACTTCAGTAAGGACGTACTTGTTGGAGGTAACAGTGCTGACCCTAATGAAATACCCAATAAGATAGAAGTTGAACCAGGTGATGGTACAGCTATACTTGCCGCAGTGATGGCCAATTCTGGTCCATTCGAACTAACAGGGCTGAGGGGATGGTTAAGCTTACCTGTAGGTTTTAACGCTGCTGGTAGAGCAGCTGGTGAACCGGCCTTTGATACTTATGATCTTGGTATACAACCTGGCGCTACATTCGTGTTTGAGTTTCCAGTTCAGGTGACCGAGAATACACGCGTAGGAATGTATAATGCTACATTGCACGTAGAATTCTTCGAAGCCAGAAATATCGGCATGAATTGGAGAGATTTTAAAGTGGAGTTTCTATTGCCAGGTAAGAGCGTACTAGACGCAGTCGCAGTTAGCTCACTTTTGCAGCCAAGTACCAAAAACACGGCATTAATAGAGATAATTAATGATGGAAGTGCGTCTGCATCAGGTGTAATAGTAAGTCTTAATCCGACAGAAGCAGCTGCAACTATTGAAACAGAAACACAAGCGGAACGACTCAATCAAATAATTAATTTGGGAAAGAAGGTTTTCAATATTGGCGAAATAAAGCCCCACAGCAAGACGGTAATCGATCCAATCCTTTATGTTAACCCCGCACTTGAAGATACGAGGCAGAACTTGCAATTTTCAATTACATATTTTGATGCCTACGGCGAAAGAAGAAGCGCTACAACAGTGATAAACTTTCTGGTTGCAGGAAGTACCACAGAAAGCATAGACTTCCAAGTAACTACAGACAAGCCTATAATTCAAACTATAACAGAGATTCCATTCACCGTTAAACTTGAGAACATAGGAAAAGAAACTGCACAGTCGGTTGAGGTTACTGTTAATACACCTTTGACAGCAACGGTAGCACTTAATCAGGAAGTTCCAGAGGCTTCTCGCTCACCTATCAGCATAATTGGAGGCGACGGTTACACCAGAGCAAATGAGATCGCTCCTGGCGAGAGTTTCGATGTACTGGTGACGTTATTCGCTTCCGAAGAAGCGGTGAATACAGCATTCCAGTTGCCAGTTACCATTTCTTACCTTGATTCGGAGGGCGGACTTAAACGAATCCAGAGACAGATCAGTGTTTATGTGCAGGGAACTATCAGCCTTCGTATATATGATGTGGGGATGACCTACATTGGGAATGAACCCAACCTTTCTGGTTTTCTCCTCAATGAAGGAACCAACATGGCGCTCTTTACCACGGTAGAACTTGTAAGCGGCGACAATAAGATTAAACAATCGGGTAATCCACAATACCTTGGAGATTTAACTGCTAATTCTCCATTGCCATTCAATATACCTGTAAAATTTGAAGGAAACAGTGAGGACAGCTATCCTGTAAAGATAAAGATAACGTATAAGGATGATCTGAGGAAACCCTACGAAGAGGTAATTGATAGTAAAGTATTGTACACGCCCCCCGTTATTGAAAGTAAGGATCAGAGGCTGCCCAGTATTTCTTCAACTTTGGGGGTAATGGCAGGTTTAGGTGCAGCTGGTGTAGCCGGATATTACTTGGTAAGCAAGAAGAGGCACAAAAGAGGTTCTAGTGCAAAAGAGGGACAATCCACGATTAATTCTGCTGATGCTGATAACGATGATGATATAGATTTCCTCAGTGACAGCAAACAGTAGTGTTCGTCATGGAACCTAGAGAGATAGCTGCACTTGCTTTCAGTGCTCTAAAGGAGCGCAAGGCAAGATCCATACTAACAGTGGTAATGGTTGTTGTCGGTAGCAGCCTGATGGTATCGCTTAGCGGCTTAAGTGGCGGTTTTGCACAGTTTACAGATGAGCAGTTCAGCGCCCTTGCTCCTGATGTCTTGTTTGTTTCGAGTGCCCCGAACCTTGAACGAAGCAGTGGTGCCTTTGGGATTGGTGGCGGCGGTCCTCCGGCGGCACCCAAGGTTGCTCTTACCTCTGTTGTCGCTAGTAAAATCAAGAACTTACCAAGTGTTGAAGAAGCCATACCAAATTATCAGGGACAGATCACGCTCGAAGGAAAGGGGAAATCTACCACTATTAGGATCTTTGCGATTGATATGCCAAAAATTTTTACTATAGTACCAAATGCAGAATTTGACGAAGGCTCTTCTTTACCAACCAATGATCCATCTGCGATATTGTTAGCAGAGAATGTTGCAAGACCTCCAGGTGAAGCATTCCCGTTTGCTGTTCTGGGTCAGGCAGTGCAGGCAAAATACAGCTTCGTTGATGATAGCGGTGCACAGAGGGAGAATTCTAGAAGTTTTGTTGTTCGAGCCATAATGGAGTTGACAGGAAATCCTACGGTTGATAACGCTGCCATACTACCACCAGCTGCTGCAAATTCTTTGATGAACAAGGGGACAAGGTATGATGGTATAGTTGTGATAGCAAGGAATACGGACTTGGTGGATGAAGCAGAGGCTGAGATAAGAACCTTGTATGGAAATGATATAGGTATAACATCTGCCCAGTTCATACTGAAGACGATCAGGGAGTTCACAAGTGGGATAACAACCTTCATGCTAAGCATAGCTGTAGTAGCTCTTTTAGTGGGTGCGGTTGGTATCATTACAACGCTTTACACTTCTGTGATGGAAAGGACAAGAGAGATAGGTACGATGAAAGCAATAGGTGCACAGAGTAAGGACATACTTTCACTTTTCTTGAGTGAAGCGATAATGATAGGAATAATAGGAGCCGGATTGGGCATAATAGTTGGCATTGCCGGCGGATTCGTTTTGACTACTGCGATGACATCTGGTGATGGAGCGCCTAGTATTACTCCAGTATACTTGCCCAGCGCTCTAGCTATGATATGGTTCCTTTCAGTTGGGTTGAGCGCTCTCGCAGGTTTCTATCCCGCATTGAAAGCATCAAGGCTTCCGCCAATAGTTGCGCTAAGGCGTGAGTAGAGACTGTTGACTGGAGCACCCATCCTGATACAAGGGTCTATGTAAGGAGAAGGCCTAAAGGTTAAGACTGAATTTCAAAACAACCACAGCCCCAAAATTTCGGAAAGTATTACTGTTTGACTTTCACAAGTGTTAAACATATTCCTAAAATGGTTAAATGCTTTTCATTCGTTACAAGCATAATGGAAGGGATAGTAAGGGATATTGTCTTCATGATGATAGGAATGGGAGCTGGCATGGCTGCATCCCCGTTCATGATGAAGAGGATAAAGGATTGGAGAACACGTAGGAAGGTGGATTCATTACTCCGAGAAATAGATCAATCAAAGAAAGAAGATGCAGAGGTTGATGCGAGCAACCAAGGTTCCAAAAATAGAGATATTTAACTTCCCCTTATAGACCTGATCTAGTTATCATATATTGTATACTTCTGATGGATACAAATGTCGAATGAACGGTGCATTAGTTGAAGGGTTTTGGCCGTCCCCAATGTAGGAAGGAAATATTTATGAAGAATCTGGCTACAAAACTTGGCCAGATATTTGATCGCTGTGCATGAGATGTGATATCTTTCTTAAGTAAAGAAATTAAGAGACGTCTGGGAATTGTGAATCTAGGGATATGTTTTATGGATATAGCACCATTTCCAAGCTTTATTTGGTAGTGCTATCATTATTGGATGTCCAGTATCTGAAAAATGTCTTTCTGCATGCCTTCCTACGGAAGACTCACAACATCCAACGTGCCCACATGTAAGACAAAGACGTAAGGCAACCCAATCAGTTCCATCTTTTTCACACTCTTCACAGCCTTCTGTTTTTGGTAAAACAGTATCATTAATGTCAGAAACATGGTTGCAACTTTTGGATCCCACAGGCTAGCTATTACAATATGTTTTATATAGGTTCACTGAAACGAACTGTTGTTTGCTATTCGTTAATGGAACAAATAACAATTGATCACATTTATTATATCTCTAGAGATCAGGCTTAATTGTATGATTCAAATTACATGATCTTTCCTTTGTAACATACATGAACTCTCCAAACGATATTAAAAAGCGATTGCAGGATCTTGCAGGTTGGGAATTAGAAGAGGGGAAGATCGTAAAGAGTTTTGGTTTTAAATCATTCTTGGAGGGTATAGAATTTGTAAAAGAAACGGCTGGTATTGCTGAAGCGCACAATCACCATCCAGTAATCACCATAGTATGGAAAACAGTCAAGATATCCTCTATTTCCTTTGATGTTGGGCATCTTACGGAAAGAGACTTTAAACTTGCCAAAACAATTGATGAATTGTACGAGCAAAAATTTGAAGAACAGATGCCGTTGGTAGATAATTTACAAGAGGAGCACAGGTTACTAGCAGAAGAAGAAAAGAATGAGAAGGCAAGGAAACGCACCCGCGGCCCATATAGAAAATCGTCCAAGGGCGGGCTTCCGTAGATCATTAATTTTTCTTATAGTTACACTTCTCACATGTGATATACGTTTCGCCATCTAAATGGTTGAAATGGATTCCACAATTTCTACATGTGTGGTGTATGTCATAATCATCGTCCGGTAACTCTATCATCAATAATTCCAGATCGTTACTCTTGCAGTGGATGCACCTGCAGCTACATTGCATCCACGGTGGTGCGAAATACTCGTCTTTATTTCTTTCTTTGCAAGTTCTTATTGAGCGAATGTCTTCTAACGGCTGAATATCAGATCTAGATAGAACAACTATCACGATCTGATAATCTTAATAGAGTGTTATATTCGTTGAAATACTTGTGCGGGATTGGTCTAGCGGTCAGGATATTGGCTTCCCAAGCCAATTGCGCGGGTTCGAATGGCTGGCACTCTAGTGTAGGCTAGAAAGTCCCGCATCCCGCATTAGTTTTATGTGATTCATGGTACTAATAATCTGCTTTTTAATATTATGACGGAAATTCATAACTGCTGAGGACTCGGATGTTGGTAGCGCAAATTGGGTAAGTAGAGAAACTATTTACGGAATATGAAAGTAAGTGGGAATACCTTATAATACTCGCTTAACCTTTTTTTAATCATGGCAAAAAAAGGGTTTGTGTATAAGAAAGACGAGGAATGGAAAAAGCAACTTACACAAGAACAGTATGAAGTATGCATAAAGAAAGGCACTGAAAGACCGTTTACTGGAGAATATTGTAACTGCAAGGATAAAGGGATTTACAAATGTATCTGCTGTGGTAACGAGCTGTTCCTTTCAGAAACAAAGTATGATTCAGGCACAGGTTGGCCAAGTTTTTGGGCTCCTATCAACCCAGAGAACGTACAGTATGAAATCGATAATAGTTATGGAATGGAAAGGGTTGGGGTATTATGCAGCAGATGTGGTGCACACCTTGGTCATGTGTTCGATGATGGGCCGACACCCTCAAACAAACGTTTTTGTATCAATTCTGTAGCCCTAAACCTCGCTAAAAAGAGCGAATGAGTCATTACAAACCTCTCAGGCATCTGTCAAAACGAAACATATTGTTAATCAAGCAATCAGTTGAAAACCTCTGTTGAGACCTGAAAGATAGCAATCGATGCAATTAAAACACGTAACTATATGATAAACACGATGAAGATCAAATGTGCAGATTGTGGTTGTGAACCTCATGAATGCGCAAGTACCAAGGCAGGATTGGGTGATAAATGTACCAAGTGTAGATACGATCAGTGCTGCTGTTTGTCGAACGATAATAAATGATAATCATGATTTTAATTCACATACAGCTAAGGTTACAAAAACAAGGTCTATTTTCTTGTTTTGACTAACACTATTATGGCTATTGCAGCCATAACGCCACCAAGCAGAACCAAAATATATACTGGCATTGAAGAGATCGTTGTAACAATGTTAGGCTGTTCATAAACTAAAACGGCTTTGCTCTGAATGGGAAATAGAATTGTATCCATGGATGCTGCATTAATGGGAAGTGTTGTACTTAGAATTAAAATCAATGCTATCACGGCGCTAAGAGAAGTTAATAAGTTTGTACATTGTCGTAGCTGCACATCATAAAGGTCGCCAGAGTGTAGTATAAGGATTTTGGAGGAATGGCTAGAAGTATATCTTACATCTTTTCAAATCTGGTATATACTAGGCAATGCCTTAACATCATAGACACATAACAAGTAATTCAAGTTACTATTATAACACTCGTCTTCTCTTCCAACATTAAGGGTACTGGTTTGAAGATACTTTCCCACAGAAATATATCTATCGTATATTCTCCAGTTACATCTGGTATCCATACTAATCTGAATAGTCGATCTGAAAGTCATTTGTTCGCTAACACTTATGGCTGTCACCATTTTGCCATTTTCATCTGTTATACCTATTTCAACAACAGCCACATTTCCCTCGAGGAATTGATTTTCTCGAACTGGGGGTAAGTTCAAACGGATTATTGTAAATAACCGAAACTGATGAATTACTTGCTAAATCATCTGGAAGTTTAATTACAATTCAAATATAGATGTGTTAGGTCCAAGCTTTCAGCAACATCCGTCACCTAGGTAAAGTTTCTAGCATTTATTGTAATATAAGCAATGTCTCCTGGCCCGTATCAAGTTGTATCGATAATTACCTTCACGTTCGGCTCCAACAGAAAAAGGCAAAATTAGTTAGTGCTAAAACTGTTATGAATATTCAATAACATAGGAAATGGATGAAAATATAATTCATCTTTGAATTTAGTTAATACAAGGGCGACAACATAACAATTATTTATGGTAATGTACCATATATCAGATGGTCTTGTCTCAACTGGAGCACCACAAGCGTACTAGGCAGTTAAGGATACTTGCCCTTACCCAGTGGACGATGGATAATAATATCTCAAATTTTACAATGATTGTGGAGGAAGCTCAAAAAAGATTTAATGTTTCTAGGCCAACCGCAAATTCTTATGCAAATCAAGTGGTTAAGAGATTAGATAAGCTAAAGATCCAGACCTTCTACTGCAGCATCTAAACGCCCATTACAGATAGGAAGACGATCCTAACCCTCCTCTCATGTAGACACCAGTGTATTAAAAAGCGGAACGCTTTTGCGTACGAATTCCAATTGTTTCGCAGGAGCCCTAAAGTAAACCGCACTCTTATACTACGTGAGCGCAAATGAACGATTTGGAGGGTCACCAGGATGGCTTTGAGTGAATTACGGCGGGATTACCTCATTGACAGGTTCGTGGTGGTTCCTACAGAAAACGGTAATGGTCATGGTCACGGTCACGTCCACAGGAATGGGTATAACAATCATAGTAACGGTAATGGTCATAACACGAAGCAAGGTAAATGCCCGTATTGCCCAGGAAATGAACATTTAACCTCACCTGCAGTTCTTGCGATGGTACAGAGAGATGGCATGTATCGGATGCTGAGCGATGGAGATGGCAATTATGTCAAGGACTGGTCTGTCAGAGTATTTCCTAGCACCGATCCTGCTGTTAGCACAGCGCCAAACGTTTCTTATGGAGATGAACCCTTGTATAGAGAACCGGCATATGGCTTTCATTATGTAGTGGTAGCTGCACCAACTCATAAGCAAAGGTTATCAAATATTCCAATAGATCAGTGGGCAAATGTGTTACTGGTTATTCAGGACAGGGTAAAATGGTTATATGCGCAGAAGAGGGTTAATTATGTGTCAATATTTGCTAGTTATGGACAGAACGGAAATGCTGTGGGCGAACATTCTCACGTCAATCTTGTAACATTTCCAACTATACCTCCTACCATACTGCAAGAAGCTAAAGCGGCAGAGAGAGCAATGGAAGACAGTGGAACATGCCCCGTATGCAATGTAGTTAATGTTGAAGCAAATGGTCCTAGAGAAATTCTCTCAACACAAAACTTCGTTGCGATGTGCCCATGGGCATCTACTTATCCATATGAGTTTTGGATAGTACCAAAAAGGCATTCATCGAGCTTCTCGTCAATTACACAGACGGAGATCAATGATTTGGCGATGATGTTAAGATCAACTTTGGGCGGATTATGCAGAACATTGAAAGACATCTATTTCAATCTGGCGTTTCATATTTCTCCAGAAAAGAAGAACAACGTAATGGTACACTGGCGTATAGAAGTTTACCCTCAGATATCAAACTGGGCTGGGTTTGAAAGAGCCTTTGGTGTTTATATGAGCAATGTAAGTCCAGAACACGCTGCCCAAGAACTTAAGCCCAAGTGCAGGGAAGAGTTAGCAAAATCTGTTGGTGTAGCTTAAAACCAGTTTCTGACAAACCCCGATCAGAAAGTTTATAATTATTGTAGGTATCTCTACTCTGAGAACCGCAATGGCTAAAAAATCCAAGAAAAAGGGTAACCCATCTTCGATGTCCCTAAGCAGCAAGAACGTAGTTGCTGTGCAGGTTGTGGAGAAGGCTGGAGTAAATGTCAAGAAACTTATCGATCTGCTGGTAGCAGGAGTTGGTGCAGAATTCACCACTTACTATTATTACACTATCCTCAGGATGCACTGCACTGGGCTCGAGGGGGAGGGAATAAAAGAGATTGTGGAAGACGCTCGAATTGAAGACAGAAATCACTTTGAGGCAATGGTTCCAAGGTTGTACGAGCTTGGAGGATCACTGCCGAGAGATATTAGGCAGTTTGCCGATCTCTCAGGATGTCCAGACGCTTATCTCCCTAAGAACTGGACTGACGTAAAAGAGATAATCAAAGTGCTTTTAGCTGCTGAACAATGTGCGATCAGATCATGGGGACAGGTTTGCCAAATGACCTATGGTAAAGATCCTAGGACGTATGATATTGCACAGAGAATAATGCAAGAAGAGATCGAACACGAAGCGTGGTTCATAGAGCTCCTATATGGAAGACCATCTGCTCACTTTAGAAGAAGATTCGTGGGAGAATCGCCACACTCTGGGTCGCATTTGCACACAACTTAAAATTCTCCTTTTTTTTGATATGACATTCAGAAAGATCTGCAAAATCACTGATATAAAGAACAATTCCATGTCGTTGTTTGATGTCGATGGAGTAGAGATAACCGTCGGAAAACACAACGGAAAATTCTTTGCATGTAATGCCTACTGCCCTCATAAAGGTGCCTATCTGTACAGGGGATGGTTTAACGATAACAATATAGTTTGTGGAAGACACAACTATGAATTCGATCTTTCATCAGGTAAACTTATGAAAATGACATCATGGAAGAAAGACCATCCAACGTGGATCGAGCAGAGCCCAAACTGGAGAAAGGCTGGCGATCTTACAATTTACAAAGTCAAGGTCAGTAATGGTTATCTTGCTGTTGACCTTCCTTAATTAGTGGTAGAATTAAGTACTGTTAAAGAATTTGGAATTTACCAATATATGGTAGAAGTGTAGGAGGGAGGATCTTCTCATTAATCCATGCATCAGAGATGGGATAAGCACTCAAGTAGAAGACATATAACAGTAGTTAAAAATCAAGACAAGAGTGAAGTATACTAACAAGTTGAGTTGCCCAGAGCAAATTGATCAATTAAAATTCTGCTAGGACCTCTGACCATACGTATATACAGTTAATACATATAACATCATATAGTTCATACAGATGCATTCCGCGCTACAGATGTAAATCAAGATAGAACTTTTGTTACTCCTTCAATTTGTCTACCGCAACTGCACTGATTTTCTCATATATCATATTATAACACGACTAAGGAAAATTAGTCGCTGATAACCATTTCCTATGATCATATCTATATACATGTCAAAATTGATATTAATTCGCTATGGTAGCAAAACTGATCGTTCTGTATACGAATATAAAAGATGCAGAGAAGTTCGATGATTATTATCGCAATGTGCATGTTCCATTGGCAAAGAAGATCCCAGGTGTAAGGAAGATAGTAATATCAAAAGTAAAGAGTGTTGCAGTAGGTAAATCAGACCATTACCAAGTTGTGGAGGTTTATTTTGATGATATGGACAGCCTTAGGAGGGCCGGTAACAGCAGAGAAGCGAAGGAAGCAACAGATGATGGACTCTCCCTAGATCCTAAATTATGCGTCCTTGTAGCAGAAGAAGAAAGCATGTAATTAACTAAAAGAAGTAACCATCGTATATTTTGCGGAAACCTATGAAGTACCCATTGTTCCTTTGCACAATACTACCTTCAGGGACAGCCTCGTCTGGTGGAACTAAATAAGTTACACTATTTATTGAGACCATCACATAGTTGTAGTTAGGAAGTATGTAGATCTCATTCTCGGATAGCAGTTTGCGTAAGGGTATTACTCTTTGTCCCTTTGCCATATCTTTCTTCCATGTAGAAGGGGGCTGTTCGACTCTCGGTCTGTTCTTTGCATAAAGTAGATTCGGTCTGTAGACCATTATCAGGCTAGTGATCAAAGTGCCAATACCAATTGTGAATGTGAAGGTAGTGTATGAAGTCAATTGTGCTTGGCTTGCTATACCATGTGACAAAGCGTAGGGCATTACAAACATCCCTCCAGCTATACAGGCAACGCCCATCAGTACAACAGCAAAAGACAAGGATCCGCGCCAGAAAGTAGATAATACCAAAATGCCTAGCAGGGGTGCAACGAGGATCGGTGCTATATTTACAATGAATGTGGGAAATCCTGCAGAAAACATGTAGATTTCAAGCATTATTAAGAGAACCATAGAGAGTACACTAAGCTCTAACCACATACGACGCTTTCTGTAAAACCACCTCTGCACCCTGTTAAGATGGGACAGATCGATAGACACAATACTATATACGGTGAATGAATATTTTAATCTGTTTAGGGCATAGCACCTATCGATTCTTGTGTTAAATTCTGGGCCTTCTTAAGTGTCTCTGAAATCGTTTCAAGATAGGTATGTTCATCTGCAGGTTCAGGTTGATCAGCTGACTTGCTGTCAACATACTCTTTCGTTTGTTCAATAAACACCTTGTAATTCTCCAAAGCCTGTATGAACAGAAAATAACTCTGATTCCATTCGCTAGGGATTTGTTTTCGTTGTAATTCAAGTATCAGTAAATTGACTTGCTCCAGAGAAACGTTAGTACTAGAATTGAACCTTTTCTTGTCAATATCCCCATTCTCCCATAGTCGGTAAACAGTTTGGAACTCATCAATCACGAGTTGATTTCTATCCATAGCAAAATTCAGCTGTTCTCCCGCATCACTAAACGTAATGAAATCACTTTGGGGGAAATCTGGAATCAAGTAAACTAGGAAGCTTGCTCCAACGAAGCCTCCTATTATTGCCACCGTAAGTGCAATTCCTTTTTTGGTTACCAATTTACATTGGCATGTTATACAAACAATAAAAGGTTAGCTTGCCATTTATCTTTAAGTACCATTTGAGAGTTGGCTAAACGACAGACTTGAGGATATTGCCTCAAAGGCCAAAGTTAATGTCGTCTTTCCGAAAGAGTTTGAAGAACTCATTTGATCGTACTTACGGAAATAAAGGAAGTGAAGAAGCTAAGCAGAGTGTAATGAGAAGGACCAATTATTCACCTTACCCTGCAATTCATGGAAAGTATTTCTCATACAACTTACCACAAGTAATCGCTCAACAAAATTTAATTCATCCATATTTAATCGCCTTTTCTACTAAAATCCTATGATGAGAGCACTGGCTATAATAGCTATAATTAGCAGCTTGCTTGTATTACCAGCATATAGCACACCGGAGATCAAACTCTTCAACTACTCAACTTACATCGACTCGAGTGGCGCACCAGTTGTAGTTGGAGAGGTTATAAATGATGGCAAAGAATCCGTCAAATCGGTTGAGGTGAAGGCCAGCTTCATAGATCCCTCAGGCAAAATTCTAGACTCGGGATCTGCCTTGACTTTGATAGATCTCATACCACCTGGTCATAGAGCACCATTTATGATTGTAGGTGCTACAGAATATAGTTTTAGCGTTAACAGTTATGAACTTCAAGTTGTTAACTTTGCCTTTGGACAGTCCAAGCCTGCCAAACTGGAAATCATTAGTGCAAGCGACTTTACAGATGGGATTAACGAAGTCCGAATAAGTGGGGAGATCAAAAACACTGGCGACAAGACCACTTCAATGTCAAAAGTCTATGCCACTTTCTATGATGACAGCAATAGGGTACTTGGGTTTGCCTCCGTTAACACAGAGCCAGAATCAATCGCACCAAATGCGAAGGCGAGCTTCAAACTTAATGTTCATGAGCGCATTCCATCCATAACTAGTTACACGCTTTATGCAGATTCTGAACAGTTTTCTACTGCACCATTTGGGTTGCAGAGTGTCGTTAATCCTGCAGATATTGGTAACAAGGTCAGTGTGTCAAGACTTGCGCTTGTTGATCAGCAAGGGCAAGGAATAGGTAAGTTTGCTCCAAATGAGCGCGCCTGGATAAAATCTGTCCTCAAGAGCGAATCATCCATGGAACAGGATTTTACCTACATAGTGCAGATCAAGGATAAGGATGGCTTTTCGGTAGAATTGAAATGGATTAATGGAGTACTTGAGCCCCACATGTCACTAACTCAGAGTATATCATGGACTCCAGATGATGAGGGCATCTACTTTGCAGAAATATTTGTATGGCATGGCATGGAGAATCCTATACCGTTGTCAACATCAATTAAGACTATAATACTATTTGTTAAAGCATAAGAAATTTTGTGGGAAAGAAGAAAGAATTCATTCGACGATCGATTGTACTTCACGCCCAAGTCTTATTTGGTCTACTTCGTACCTTGCAATCTTATTCCTTAAAGCTCTTTTCAGTACGGTAACTTCCTTCCTCAGTACGGAAATCTCCTCTTCCAACCTTACCATCTTGTCTTCTAGTTCACCCAATATGATCAGAAAGGGGTATCAGCAAATTATCTTAAAAATCTATCTATGTCTTCAATTTTACATAAACCCTTCTCAAAATTCCTCTCATGAGCATCAATTATGATGAGAATTACCAACTGAGGAGAGTGAAACCATATGAGAATAGAAGAGAATTGTGATGCGGTTATCACGTTTGAGGTCCAGCACAAGGAATTACCTCTTAGTTAGTTGAATAAAGTTGCGTAGAATGTCCATACCATCTCTACTCACTTCTGGATGGAACTGTGTTCCGAAGATATGTTTTCTTTGATGTGTTATCATTTCGTACTTGCAGCTTTTTGACTCAGCTACACTTGTAAATTCTTTTGGCAAAGTTGCAATATAGTAACCATGGCTTTCAAATACGTTTAACAGCTTTCTATTTGTAAGTGGGTTCTCCTTCTTCACAGTTATGTCATTACCTCCTACTATTCTATTATCCAATCGTTTTAACGAGCCATTGAATGCTAGTATTGTGATTTCTGCGCCATAGCATATTCCTAGCAACGGTTTATTGTCCTTTTGTGCAGATTTAACAATATGCATGTTCGAAACATTCATTGGTTTTACACTGCTATTCCTTCCAGAGAGGATAATTCCGTCATAGTTGCTTACTTGGTGATCATTAAGTTCATCATATTTTCTTACTACGTACTTCATATCGAGTTTGTTCAGGCATTCTTTCAAATCATTAAGGAATGAAGAAACATTGTCGACCAATAAGAGCATCTATTGGCCTACCTCAACAGTAATGTAATGCACTTCGGTGATACCATCTAAAATGGTTGCAATACCAAAGTTAACGTTCTCGCCATCATCCCACATCAGCACACGTTTTGCATCTACGCCAAGCCATTTATCGACGAATAGGTTTATCGTCTGTTCCACATTAGCAAAGTCATCGTTGATGTCATACGTTACCTGCTGCTCCTGGAATGTTAAAGGCACAGATATCGTCGTGGGTTTTACAATGGAAAGCTTCTTCTCTTCGAATAGATTCAGTAAGTTAGTTATCTTTGTATCCCTATCAAGTATCTCTATTGGAACTGTGCCTGGTGTGGTAACGCCAGCAAGTTTTGCCAAGTACGCCCTAAACGCCTCCTCAACATTTTGTCCTAGCCCCACGTAGTATTCACCTGTGAAGGCGGCACCTACAGCAGCTACTGTACCCAATTGCGTAACAACCCCACCTGCACCAGCAGTGTACACTGGCATGAAGTAGACGTCATTGTTTCCTATCCTATAGATTATGTTATCACCAATTCTAGGATTTCTCAGTAACGTCTTCAACTGAGCAAAATCTGGATCTCTATCAAGCGCTTCCCTTACGGCTGTTGGACCCAGTAACTTTGTTTCAGATTCCAAGGGTACTTCGTAAAATATCATCTCACCATCATGCGGATAATCATTCTTTACTACCATGTAACCCGCAAGGTTCCTGCCTGCCGCTCCCCTTAGTTCCAAAGATAACAAACCTAGATACTCAGTTTTATCAAAGCCAGGAGGCTTGGCAAATATGTAGTACGTCGAAAGTTCGACAGGGATCTCGAAGAACTCTCTAGCACCTATGAAGGTAGACACATCTGTAACATGGTAAAAGTTGTACATACTAACCTTCCACCAGAAGTACTCTTCAGGAAATCTCAGTTGACCATGAAGCCAAACTGGAATCTCTGTCGTTACATGCTCTTGATATGAATCAACGAACATATTTGTAAAAAAGTCATCGCCTTTGATCATAACAGTAGGTGCACCGTCAAACGTGTCGATCATAGCATAACCTACTAGCCTATACATAGGATTATTCGAGCTCCACGGAACATTCGATGTATCCAATTTTACTAGCATGGGCATAAGCCAATATGTGTTTGAACCGTCTGTTACAGGCAAGACATCTACATTCCTGTTGCCAAACTGATATTCAAAGTATGGGTAAAGTAATGACATTCTATCGTGTATGTCCTTGAACCTCATAACATGTATAGCCCTATCAGGATATGAAAGCAAGAAGTTGGGTTCGAAGATCCAGCTTACTGGAGGTGCTACCGTTATACCCCCATTTCCATCATAGAAGAACTCTCCCAACTCGTCACTGACGGTTCTATCCGCAGGAAATGCCGACCATACCTCATCTATCAATCCTCCTTCTCCATAGTAGATCCGGCGTTGTTGAAAGAATGAATCACTATTAGCTATATCACCCTCATGGGCATTAAGCATTAGGAAACCATTTGGCACATGTGTATACACCAAGTGCTGTGCATACCACCTGTTCTCTGCCGTAACACTGGATGGCAGAATTGGTTTCATTGCCGCACTCCAGTATAGTGTATTGTTGAACCGTATTATATCAGAATCCTGAAAGTCAACGTATGGTATCAAACCTATCTCTGGTTTAAGCTTTGTAAAAGCTGCACTCCAGTCCCATAACCGTATCTTTGTCAGAACATCTTCGTTACTTTCTACGATATTCCGTATGCTTCCTTGCTGCGTAGCAAATAGTCTTACATCATAGTTGATCTCTTGTATTTTGTCTAGTTCTGCAAAATACCTGTTAACCGCGATCTCCTGTGCAGTGTAAGGACCAAGATACTCAATCTTTCTCGCATCTGCTATGCTGTTGTTGACTGCCATTATAGACCCTACCACTAATGCGATCGATACTATAGTCAACAATCGTATGTACACGTTTCTCTTTGAGGGTAATATTATGACCCTCGATCTCCTCCGATCTATTAATGACCATGCTATGAACGCAGCACCAAGCAGAGCTGCGCCAACTATAGCATACTTTGTATTGTAATCGATGTTGTAGTTGAAGAACATGTTAAAAGATGTCCAGAATAACCCAGCACCTATTATCAGCTCAATTATTGATATGTAGACTAGGAACCTTGGTCTTCCTTCAGAAGCGTCTACAACATAACTTGATGCTATATGTGCGAGGTTGCGTATGCCAACGTAGAGCATCAGCCTTATGCCAATTGCTCCCAATAAAGGAGGTATTAGCAATGTAAGAGACGGGATCATGGGTAGTACAAGTTGCTGCGCAATAGTAGGATCTGGAGATGTAATGAATGGGAGGTAGAAAATGTTTGATAGTGTTCCAATCCCAAGGTCGTTGCCATCAATCACATAGAGCGCAGCCATTCCAAACAATAAATTAGTAAACAAAGGAGCAAGCAGCAGAACTTTTGTTATTTGCCATACAGCAAAGTTGGTCTTGCTAAGTTTAAATTCACGATACTTCACCGGTGTCTGTGTTGATTCAAAAGCTTCACGTTTTAAGAAAGAGAGTCCCATTGCAAAAACCCACCACACCATGGATTCTCGCCTTCTGATATCGACCCTGATAAGAGCAATAGTAGATAATAGAAGCCCAGAGAAGACTGCGTAGTAAATCGGCTTAGTGAACAAATCGCTAAATTCGTCAATATTCATCAGAATGTTGATTGATTGGTTACTAACTATACCAAATATGACTACGCCTATTAGTGCAAGCAGTCCAAGCCTAATGTATTTACCAACATCTTGTTTTGGTTTATCTTCTGCAGAGGAGTCCCACAATGTAAATCATAGTGAAATGATCTTCAATTAATATTTTTACAATGATACGTCAGCTAAGCCCTTGCATATGAGATATACTGCTGCATATCTTGGCAATTTGGCCTCTTGATCTTTGAATGGACCAAAGAAATTTTCATTCAAACTGAATTTTGGTGAATATCTTACACGAACACTAACCTCATCATCGGCAAGCATGCATGCACTAGTAAAGGGATCGAAGCTATCTATATCGCTGCATGGCGCTTTTGTAAGCCCACTTTTGCCGTTAAGGGTTCCATGCATTCTGAACACCCTATGAATATCCATAGTCACCTTAGGATCTATATGCGCACCAATCTCCCTTGCGATGTCATTTATTTCAGTCTTGAACTGTAAGTACCCATTTTTCAGTATTTTCCGCACTACTCTCGATTTTGCCTGATCCTTCTTCATGAGTTTCCTGCATATCCTTCCACGCCACCCAAAATCATCCATATTGGGGAATTTTGATGTAACGTCCTCTGAGGATTGTGCGTTTTTCCTTACTCCAAAGGATTCCGGCAGGATATTATTGCCTATCACGTAATTAGCTATATCCATCCTGCTGGGAGAGTCCAAAAGCTCGAATTCCTTATTGTATATATGCAGATGAAAGCCATGGTTGCCTGAAAAATATATTTTAATTTCATTTTCCGATATGCCCAGATCTTCTTGTAGTAATTTTATTAATTTCTTTGTTTCCTCCTTACCTGCATCAATGCAGTTATCGCATGCCAACGATGTTTTTTCAATTTTCATGCTGTTACATCTATTGCAGTTCTGCTTCGTTCCCATCACATTCCTACAATCGTTGCATATCCATGCTTCATGTTGCTTCAAGCATGTTAATCCAAGCTCATCTGCATCTATGTCAAATATCAAATCGGCACCTTTGAATATCTTCTCCTGCATTGGAGCTGTTGGGTTTACGTAATAAGCACACGAGCTATATACATCCGATGGAATATGTTTGAGCAACTCCGCACGCAGCTCCTCTTTATCCTTGAATGACAAATGTCTAATCATCCCTCCGTTGAACTGCATATAGCCAAATTCTCTCTCTTCGATGCGAGATGGAGTTTCAACATAGTCAGCATGTTTGAAATAAAACTCTTTAAATGACTGTTTAACCAGATCGAGGTTTTGTTCCTTCATTTCTAACCCTTTTCCTGCCAAACTGTACCGGATTTATTATTCCATTGCATTCTTCAGTTCTGTAGCAGTTGTTGTCACTGGTAACCTTCTCACAAGATGGACACGTGTATTTCGTTCCACTACCCCTTTGCCCAGCCAAATGCTCCACTTGGTACCGGGTGACACGTTCGTTATAGTCTGGTGCAGTTTCAAAGAATGTGCAAACTTCATCTACAGACTTGCCTACAGATAGCATGTATGTTCCAAGTAGGAATCTTGCTGAGTGTGGAGGGTTTTCGCCTCTGGAAAGCAAGGTCAATATATGCTGTACGCATGGAGGATATTTCGTGGTGACAAAATATCTTCTGAATTCTTTAAGCTTTACAACTTTGCCTCTCAACTTATCTACCCTGTTTTTTATAGATTCTGGCAACTGTCTAAGTTCCATCTTGTTTATTTTGTTGTAAATATATAGGCTAAGCTCATCGCGTATGAGCCTAACCGTCTCACCAGAATCGAGATATACGTAACCACTGTTAACTACCCTGTTTACCAACTTCCAGTGTTCATCATGGAAATATGCGGCACGTTTTAGATAATCCGAGACCCTAACCTTGAACTTTCCATCTTCCTGTACAATATCTATTGAAAAGAGATCTTTGAAAATTCTTGCAAGAATTGATCGCATACGTTCGTCGCTTTCATACTTTAGATCCCGTTCTAGAAACATCTCAATCCTTCTGGCTTCACCAAGAGAGTATTTCCTGCTCACACTCCTAATACCAACTGCATGAACCATTATTAATGCGATAAGGAAAGAAACAACCTCAGTATCCAGATCATCCAACTTCTTGAATACGTTACCATCAATAGCATAAAGAATACGCTCGTATGCACGTTCAATAATACGTTTCTTAGACGGCTCGTCAAACTCATCGAGGCTATAATCTAGATCTTTGAGGTACTCACCTGCCTCCGTCAGAAATGGATATTTTGCCAGATCGCCCTTGCCGAATTGTATATTGCTCAAATATGGGAAGATTACATAAACTGCAATAAAAGTTTGCTTGGCTAGGGTTAAATTGCTCTTTGTTTCAGTTTATAGCATGAAAGTTGGTCTTCATGTATCAATATCAGGATCGATTGATAGGGCGGTTGACAATGCTAGTGTGATGAATTGCACCGCATTTCAAATCTTTACGAGAAATCCTAGAGGATGGATAGCCAAGGATCTGGTAAAGGGAGATGTTGAAGGCTTCAAGAAGAAGCTTGCTGCGAGCAAGATTGATCAGAATTCTGTATGTGCTCATATGCCTTACCTCCCAAATCTGTCGTCTCCTGAGAAAGATCTATACAAAAAATCGCTGAATACGCTAATAAATGAGGTTAAAAGGTGTGGGGTGCTAGGTGTGCCATACCTAGTGATTCATCTAGGAAGTCATTTAGGTGCAGGGGCAGAAGTCGGAATAAGAAATCTTGTTTATGCATGCAATACAGCAGTTAAAAAAGTGAAGAATGATGTTACCATTTTACTTGAAAACACAGCGGGAACGAAAAATAGTGTAGGTTCAAGGTTTGAAGAAATGGAAAAAATCCTGGAGCAATTGGAACATAGAAAAAGGTTCGGAGTCTGCCTAGACACATGTCATGCTTTTGCCGCAGGTTATGATTTGAGAGGGAAGGATGTGGTTGACGATGTCATTGCTGCATTTGATAAAAAAATTGGAATGAAGGAATTACGTATAGTTCATCTTAACGATTCTAAGGGTGATATCAATTGCAATGCTGATAGACATGAACATATTGGTATGGGTTACATTGGCAATAAAGGGTTCAAGGCTATATTGACAAATAACGAAGTAAAAAGGCGTTTGTTGATACTTGAAACACCTATAGATGACAGAAGAGATGATAAAGGTAATTTAGAGAAAGTAAGAGAACTAGCTTCCTAGAACTGAATTGTCGGTAACCCTATCCCTGTACCTCTCCCAAATTTCCGGCAGGTACCTTTTGACCAGTGTTGCAACTTCCTCGTCAAGCATAGCAGTAATCCTTCCCTCCTGATACTGTTTGATAACTTCCTCCTGTATGTGTTTAAGAGCTGGATCGTCCTTGCTTATCTTTTCACCACCTTTTAGTCTGAAGAAGGAGTTTATCCAGAAGGCTATTCCCGCAAGCCCTGAATGTTCTGATACCATAACCCTTGGAGGCATATCTAGCAATTCTTCAGTATCAAACGGCAAATACATTTCAGGATTCTTCAGTAACCCATCCGCATGTATGCCGGCTCTTGTTACGTTAAAGTTCTTTCCTATTATGGGGTAATAGTATGGTAGTTTGTAATTCAATTCCCTCTCGTAGTAATCTGTGATATATCGCAACATCCTCGTATTTATGCCGTCAAAGGACCCTTTGATCATTGAATATACGAAGATCATAGCCTCCAAGGGAATGTTGCCAGCTCTTTCTCCTATGCCCAACAATGTGCAGTTGTTTAGCGAAGCTCCGTAAAGCCACGCAGACGTTGCGTTTGATACACCAAGGTGGAAATCGTTCTGACCATGAAATTCAAGCCATTCAGATGGTACCCCTAGTGCCTTGTTCAACAACCAGAAAAGTTTGGGAATTCCCCTTGGCAGAGAAGCTTCTGACCATGGCAAACCAACTCCCAATGTATCCGGACATCTAATCTTTACAGGTAAACCATACTTTTCAGCAAGATTCATCGCTTTCTTTACAAGTGGAACTACGGTTCCAAAGATATCAGCTCTAGTCACATCTTCTATATGCAATCTAACAGCGATGCCACTCTTCAGCGCTTCTTCGGTAACATCTAGGTAATTTTGTACCACCTGTGATCTGCTCTTTCCCTTGAACTTGTAGAAGATATGGTAATCGCTTATAGATGCAAGTATACCGGTTTCCTCCAACTTCAATTCTTTGATAAACTGTAGGTCTGCTTTAGAAGCCCTTATCCATCCTGTTATTCTCGGAAATTCATAACCAAAATCTCTACACCTCTCTATTGCTTCCCTATCCTTCTTTGTATACGGAAAGAATTCGGTATAGTTTACCTTGCCGTTCTTTCCACCAAGATCATGCAACAATTTGAATAAATTTGTTATCTGATCAACCGAATAGGGCTCCCTTGATTGTTGACCGTCTCTGAACGTAGTGTCAGATAGCCATAGTTTATTCGGGATGTTTGTGTTTACTAGAACACCATCGAATACTGCTTTGGGAGCACCACCGAACTGGAACATGTCCTTGTAGAGCTTGGGCTCTTTAACATCCACAACTTCATAATCAGGGAGGTCAATTGCCTCTTTTTTGACAAACGCGAGGAACTTCTTTCTTTCCTCAACATCTAAAGCTCCCATTATCTTTTGCGAGAGTTTCTCGGTTCGCTATATTAATAAATTTAACTATTGGAATGTTTAATGAAAATCGTTATTAGAGTTGTGGGAAACGATCCAATTATTGATTGCTGTGTTACATTTATTGCAATAAGTACACATTGAACCATGTCTAACAGACCTTTTGCGCCAAATGAATTTAAGAGCCCGGACAGCATGCATGCAGTAAGTATGAACTACGATGACGTCATGAAGCTGGCACTCGAAAGGGGTTTTTACTTTCCCAGCTGCGAAATTTATCCTGACGCACAGGCAGGTTTCTGGGAGTATGGCCCTCTTGGTGTTGGTTTCAAGAATATGTTCGTAGAATTGTGGAGGCGAGAATTGGTAAGAAGGGACGGTATGTTGGAGATCGATGGTTCCCAGATCATGAGTAAGAACGTCTTCATAGCCTCTGGCCACCTTAACAGCTTCAATGATCCAATTGTAAAGTGCAAAAAGTGTGGCTCTATATTCAGAGCAGACCAGTTTGTGGCAGAGAAGATAGGGGAGAATGTTCCCGAAAAAATGAATGATTCCGAAATAGACAGCTTGATCACTAGATATGGTTTGAAGTGTACTAGGTGCAAGAGCGAGTTGGGAAAGGTCAACAGGTTTAACATGATGTTTAAAGTATCGATTGGTCCCAATGCTGAGGAAGCATATCTTAGGCCAGAAACATGCCAGACGATCTTCGTTGACTTTCCCCGAATATTCAAGGTTATGCGAGGCAGGTTACCATTAAGCATAGCCCAGGTAGGCAAAAGTTTCAGGAACGAAATAGCGCCTAGGCAGAGTTTGTTGCGTCTAAGGGAATTTTATCAAGCAGAGATCGAGGTTTTTTGTAACCCGAGAAGGCTGAACGACCTTGAAAGGTTTGAGGAAGTTAAAAATACTGTCTTAAGGTTATACAATGGGGAATCAGTACAGGAATTAACATGTGAACAGGCAGTTAATAATGTTGTATTACCAAACAAGTTGATCGCTTACTACCTTGGAATGTTGAGTGATTTTTATTCTAAGACAGGTATTGATATGAAGAGAACGAGGTTCAGAAGACTTGGCGATGATGAAAGGGCATTCTATGCTACCGCAGCCTTCGACTTTGAGGTTGAAACTTCAATTGGGTGGCTGGAACTTGTAGCATGCAATTATAGATCTGACTACGATCTTGGCGGTCATACAAAGATTAGCAAACAAAATATGGAGGTACTTGATGTTGATGGCAAGGTTCTGCCACATGTGTTCGAACTTTCCATGGGTATTGACAGAAGTCTTTATTGCATATTGGAACATTCACTTGTAGAGGACAAACTAAATGATAGGCTTCTTCTAAAATTGAAGCCATACCTTGCACCTATGCAGGTTGGGATATTTCCATTAGTTACCAAAGATGGTCTTGCAGAGAAGGCTTCTGAGATATTTGCTGGTATTAAAAAGAACTTTAATGCCATTTATGATGAAGCTGGCTCGATAGGGCGAAGATATAGAAGGCTCGACGAAAGTGGAGTACCGTTCGGTGTCACCATTGACAGACAGACGCTTGAGGACGATACTGTCACAGTAAGAGAGAGGGACACCATGGAACAGGTAAGAATTAAATCTGTAGATCTGGATGATTATCTGACAAAGGCTAAGAAGATCGGTTAAGTTATGCAGCAGATTTTAGATAATTCGAAAGATAATTTCTATATGCAGTCAATACGTCCTCACTCATGATTACAGGTAAGTCCACAGTCTTCAGACCATACCCTTCTAGATAGCTTCTTGATATTGCCGCACCGCTGACAGCGAGTATTCTTACTATGAGCATTCTGTAGCTATGCTTTTTACATATCTTGTCAAGTACATGGTATGGTAGTTCAAGACTGGAGTTTGAATCTATCACTTCTACAATAGTCCTATCCTCAGATCTGTAGCAGTCAACGGTAGTGTTAAGTTCTGGTATAGTAACATTTGCCCTAAAACCAAATTCAGTGCAGATGAGGGCGGTAACAAATTCCCTGTCTGCAAACTCTCCAGAATTGATGTCTGACACACGAGATCTACGAATGATGCCTAATTTATCTTTGTTAATTTAATTACAGTATAAGAAAACCTCTTCACCGTTGAGTAGTTGATCCAATAACGTTCAGAATAAAATATTAAGTGATACTCATAATACACAATTTCCCCATTGTCGTTAAATTTACATGCAATCTGCCCCTTCCCCTTTCCACTTCGACCAAACCTAGTTCTGCAAGGCCTCTCGCATCAGTGCTACCCTGTATATGGTAACTAAGTAAAGGCTTGCCTAGATGCACCAATTGACCTAACTGTTCCAAGCTCTTTACCGAACCTCCAGCTTCTTCAATAGCTCTTAGAATCTGGATCTTTACAGGTGAAATAACTTCATTGTAAGTCAACTTTATAACAGGAAGAAGCATTGGCTGGCCTTTATTATCCAACCCAAATACCTTTATTCCATTTACAAATGCTGCACAGAGCGCAGCAGAACCAAGTATCTTATCACCACCACTTACATTCATTAATATGTGGTCAACTGATCCTGTCTCGCTACTTATTAGTTCTGCAATTCTTTCCAAAACAGTATGAAATAGATTATTTCTAGATACTGTTAGATGGCTTATTCGTATCCCAAGTGTCGTTTCGAGCCTTGTTGCAAACTCTTCAGCTTTAGGCTTCTGATCTTCATAGCAGAGAAGTGCAAGTTTGGTTATCGGGAAGTTCCTTATACCTACAGTTATGTCATCTTCTCTCTCCCCAAATGTTGCTATTTGAATAATACTTTCAGGCAACGCATTCACGCTCCTCCTATCTGATGATACGATAGATAGTGAAGGCTAATTAATATGATCCATTTTGGTTTTCGCATATAATTGCCTAATAATGTATAGTCTTTTTCGGACCATTCCAATGCAATTTATTTACACAAGGCTATGAACAAACACCTTATACAATCGCAGGCATTATCCGATTTTATACAACTTATCCTTTTGCACAAGGAAGCTTTGGTCATGACTCTTGATCAGATCTAGAACGTCTCCAACACCACCACGAAGCAAGTCTTTCAGCAGATAGGGGCAATACATTATTCCATTAATCCTGTTAGAGTTGTACAACTCTTCAACTGTTATTGCGTTTCGAAGAGAACTCTTATGACAGAGATCACCTGTCATAAAGCCCATAACACAGGTTCGCAGGTCTCCTGCCTGACCCATTATTCGGTCCCACACTTCCCTGAAATACTGCTTAGTGTCATCTACAAGCCGACCGTAGGGGGATATGGTCACATCAGACCAACCATGCTTCCTCAGGAAATTGAAGCCAGAATGTGATTGTGTTCCACAGTACGTCCTGAACCAGTTTTTGTTAGTCAGCTCTTCTGAGGCCCCTAATACATTAGTTAACGATTCTTCATCATCGTATAAAAGTAAAATGTGTTTGCTCTGGTCATCTGCTTGCTCCTGAGCTCGTGGTTCATCAAAATCCTTAATGAACATAGATATCATTAATAGAAGGTACATTGTGTTTTTTATACGTTAGCCTTTAACAGTTCAAGAATTGATTAAATTAACAAATGTCTGGTTGAGATGCAAAGGTCAGAGGTAAACTTGAGTAACTGAATAGTAATTGTTTGCCCATACTTCACTGCGACATTCACAGTTTAATCAGAATGATGTTAATTTAATTAAACATCAATAGAACTGCCTGAACGATACTTACCCCTAATTGCAGCTGATACTTTCTTTGCAACATCTTCTGCCTTTAGCATGCCATGCCTATGACTTGCATACCATTCAGGATCTGTCTCTTCCTGCATCCTGGTAGCAACTGCACCTGGACAGAGAGCTATTACCCTTATGTTGTACTTATCGACTTCCCTCGCTAGGCTTTCCGTTAACCCAATCAATCCAAACTTACTCGCACAGTATGCAGATATTTCGCTAAATCCTGTCTTTCCTGCACCGGAGCTTATGTTGACTATCACACCTGATCTCTGCCTGATCATTATTGGCAAAACCACCTTGCTACATAGAAATGCACCTTTCAGGTTTATGTCCAAGGTGGCATCCCACTCATCTTCATTTGTATCGATCAATTGCTTTACGAAAGCTATACCTGCATTGTTGACCAAGACATCGATCTTACCGAATTTGTCAACAGTGCGTTGAACCAGTGCGGTCACTTCCGCAGAGGTAGCGACATCAGCCCTTAAACCAAAAGCAGTGGCTCCTAACCCCTCAATCATTCTTACAGTTTCCTGTATTTCTTTTTCAGTTCTTGAATTGACAACTATTTTCATTCCCTCCTTTGCTAGGGTTAAAGCTGTAGCTCTACCTATTCCTCTTCCACTTCCCGTAATGATGGCAACTTTATTTTTTAACTCATGCAAGTGCAATTGTCGTCTGTTTGTAAGCATACATAAAGTTTAGAGGAGTAGATTCAATAGAGGAGGGCAAAGAAACTCATCTACAACAGTTTTATTGGTATTTGAACCCCTCTTTTACAACAGTGGAAACGATAAAAGTATTCTTTTATAGAAAACTTCTCACAAGGGTAAGGACAACATTGTCTAACCTTTTATTCCATGGCTAAGAAATACGGAGTAACATGCAAGACCACAATCCTCACATATTGGTTTCATGGAATCTTTATCACTGCTTCCAATACAGCAAGGCTTTTTCTCTCTTCCCAAATGATCAACAGAAAGTATCGCCCATGTTGGACAATCGATAGGAGTGGTACCTTCTCCACCCCAGTTTCTTTTCATTAATTCGAGCTGCGGTTTTGGATTTATGATATACCCGTTGTATCGGTCTTTCATAACGATCATTTCATCCACAAGTTTCGTCCTTTCTGGACCAAAAGGAACCCAGAGAGGATCTCCTTTTGTAAAGGGGGTGTGGAACTGGAAAGCGATTTTGTTAACATGCCCATACCATTCTTTAGCAACATCTCCCACTGTTTTATAGTTCAATGAGTTTATCGTCATAGAAATCCAAATGTCTTTCCACGCTTCTTCTCCGTTATTTTCAAGATAATCCAGAATATTCTTTCGTATAGAAGCATAGGTACCCTTGCCCCTTATGCTGTCATGAGCTTCTTTCGTACCATCGATTGATACCCAGTAAAAGTATAGGTCATTGTACTTTTGTAGTGGATAAGTTCCGTTTGTTACAATACAGACTCGCTTTGGAAATTCCTTTACAAATAATTCTATAATGTCTGGTCTGAGAGTTGGTTCTCCACCAACCAGTGTTATATTAAAAATATGGTTCTTTTTGAATTTTGTCTCAATGACCTCTTTCCACTGTTCTACTGTAAGCTCGTCATTTTCCTTTCTATTCAACCACCAGTAACAATGTGAACAGTGTAGGTTGCAGACATTGATAATATCTGCTGATCCAAAGAACGGACTTCGTTTGTTAAATAACTTGTAGGCAGCATACTTTACACCAAAGTGAAAAAGATATGGCGATTCTTTCATGATTTGACTAAAGCCCCTTCCCATGATTTGCATTTACTTTCTACTGCAAGATGTAAGATATATTACTTTTCGTACAGATAGATCATAAACTAGGACTTGTAAAGAAGTAGAAAAGGTATCAGAAATTCTAGATCAGTTAAGAGAAAAGTTCATTGATCATTAGTGAACGATAGTGACAGGGCATTTTGCATTTTCGACGACTGTCCTGGAAACACTTCCTAGCATTTTCAATTTGGCAAATCCCTTCAGTTTTTTGCTACCCATTACTATCATGTAGGGTTTTTCCTTATCTGCTACAGACAGGATCATATTACTAGGATCTCCATGAACCACCATGCTCGATGCCTGCACATCTTTAGAAGTACATATGGCTAGTTGCTTGTTGAGCTTTCTATAGTGCTGCTCCTCCGCCTTCTTGTCTGTCTTTGCTAGCTGTTTTTTGATATTCTTCCTATCTACTGGATTCAGAAACAATAGCTTGGAAGAGTCAATAAATCCTGCAAGAACTCTCAATACTATTATCTTCATGTTCATTGCTTCAGCAATCTCCAGAGCGTGATTAAGAGCCTTGTCAGACATCTCGCTTCCATCATATGGTACAAGAATTTTCTTATTCATACGCAGATCCATTCTTCTTAACCTTATTAATATTACAATCAGCAACACTTCAAATTAAAGACCGAAATGATGAAACCGGTCGCATTTGAGCCATTTTATCTTTCGGGTTCGTAAGATAATTACATTTATTCATTGAGAGAGCATCTAATCACACGCACAGCCATGATGAGTTGGCTTCTAGACCTCTCATATGTGTATTTATTTTTTTTAATTCTTGAGATAGTTTTGTTTGGTGTTATGCAAAAATTTATTTATTGCTCTGATTTACTCTGAAATAAGGACGTGGTAATGTATGTCTATAATTCCGACAACTACGAGTGACGGAACACCCATACTGATCTTAAAGGAGGGTTCATCGCAAACAAAGGGAAGAGATGCTAAAAGAAATAATATCATGGCAGCTCGCCTTGTAGCCGAGATAGTGAAGACTTCACTGGGTCCTAGAGGAATGGACAAGATGCTTGTTGACACTCTGGGCGATGTTACGATAACTAATGACGGGGCAGCACTGTTGAAGGAGATGGATATTCAGCACCCTGCTGGTAAGATGATGGTAGAAATAGCAAAATCGGTAGATAATGAAGTCGGGGATGGCACCACATCATCGGTGGTTTTGGCCGGAGCTCTTATCGGCAATGCTGAAGAACTAATTAACCAAGATGTGCACCCAACAATCATAGTTGATGGCTACAGGAAGGCATCTATCAAGGCAATTGAAATTCTGAATAAAATTGCTGAAGAGGTAGGTCCCAACGACAAGAAAACTCTTGCAAAGATTGCAAATACAGCCATGCAGTCGAAGCTTGTTTCAGATGACAGTCCGTATCTGTCTGATTTAGCAGTTGATGCTGTCTTGGGCGTAGCAGAAAAGATAGGCGATACCTATAGAATAGATATAGATGACATAAAGGTGGAAAAGAAGGCCGGAGGTTCCATTAAAGACACTAAACTGATCAACGGTATTGTTCTTGACAAGGAGGTTGTTCACGGCGGCATGCCCAAGAGGGTTGAAAATGCAAAGATTGCATTGCTTAACTCACCATTGGAAATCGAGAAGACAGAGTTCGATGCTAAGATCAATATAGACAGCCCTGAAAAGATGAAGATGTTCCTAGATGAAGAGAATAGAATACTGCAGGCAATGGTAGATAAAATTGTTGCAAGTGGTGCAAAGGTAATAGTATGCCAAAAGGGAGTTGACGACATAGCACAGCACTATCTAGCAAAGGCAGGCGTGGTGGCGGTAAGGAGATCGAAGGAAAGTGATATGACGAAATTATCCAAAGCGACAGGAGGAAGGGTTGTTACAAACATTGAAGATCTTACTGAAGAAGATCTTGGAACTGCGGGCCTAGTTGAGGAACGCAAGGTAGAGACAGACAAGTGGGTATTCATAGAGGGGTGCAAGAATCCTAAAGCCCTGACTATGCTTGTAAGAGGAGGCTCTCAAAGAGTGGTAGATGAGGCTGAACGTTCCATACACGATGCATTGATGGTAGTGAAGGACGTTATGGAGAAACCATCTATTGTAGCCGGTGGAGGAGCACCAGAAGCGTATCTTGCAACAGAGTTAAAGACATGGTCAAACAAGCTCTCTGGAAGAGAGCAGTTAGCAGCTCAGAAGTTTGCGGAAGCATTAGAAACTATACCATTAACACTTGGGGAGAATGCTGGTATGGATCCGATAGACACAATGACAGAATTAAGAGCTAAGCAGAGCAAGGGAAGCAAATGGAGCGGTATTGATGTAAGGGAATTGAAGATTACGGATATGATGAGGAAGGACATTTTAGAACCTCTTTCCGTAAAAGAACAGATAATCAAATCTGCTACAGAAACTGCTAGTATGATATTGCGCATAGATGATGTGATAGCTGCAGCCAAGTCAAGGGCGCCTGCCGGGCCTCCAGGAGGACCAGGTGGCGGCGGTATGGGCGGAATGGGCGGAATGGAATACTAACTCCACTTTATTTTTTTGTATCTTTATTCAATGGAGGCGTGCATAGTGCTGACTTCATGATTTTTTTATCCGATCATACAATATCTTTTCATTTGCAGTTGTTCAATTAGAGATCAAAAAGATCTGGAAAAGGATTAAGAAATGAAATCTTGCAATTTAGATCATTGATAATAGTCTACAGTTCAAGTTAGAAGCAAATACCGCCAGCAAGGTCAGCCCTCATATGCACATTCATTTCTTCCTCGTGAGGTGTGACTAGGCCACAAAAAGGGCATACCAGCAGACCCGAGTCATTCCTTACAGCTTCAATCTTTGTTTCTGAAATCGCTACCACCATTATCTTCTCATCACGAACTTTAATGATAAAATCTCTCGCTAGACCTTTTTCAGCAAGGAAGTTTTCCAGATGCATGCTAACATCCTTTGCCCTTACGTCCTTCTCTACCAATGGATCAAGCACTATACTTCTAGTCTTTATTGCTGGCACTACCTCAACATTATCTGCAAGATAAGCTGCAACTTCCACTATGATATTTTCTATATCGCTACAGTCTATAGTTATCATTCATATTTTTTAATAATGATGCATATATCAAGATTAAGAACCGTCATCATATCATAGCATATGCTAGAGCATATATAATATTGATTGAAATCCTTCTAATAACAGCAATCTTCAGGTATAACCTTGTTGGATCTTATCATAAGACCATGCGAAATAATCTTCTCCCAACTTAACTTTGTTCTCCCCTAGGACAGATTTGAAATATTCAAATTGTTTTCTTGTCCAATCACGGCTCAAACAATATCCGAAGCCATTTTCACACAGTAGGTTCTTGTATGGTAACGATTGATACGAACAGTAATCCAGAAGCAACCACTGGGCACTGTCAGAGACCAAATTTGCAAAATGATTGGTATAAGGTAAGCAAGGAGCCATCTGTATTCTGACATTGATGCCATCGTTCTTTAGTTGTTTAGCAGCATTGAACCTTCCCCGCGGTGTTGCGACATGAGGATGCAGTAAGTTAGTAACATCGATTCTATCAGTGGGTATGCTTATGCCTACTTCTATCTTCCCTTTCATTTTTCTTAACAGATCTACATCTTTTAGCAAAAGTGTACTTCTGGTACTTAGGACGCATAAGGAGAAGTCTATCTCTACAAGCTTTTCCAAGATATCTCTGGTCAAACCAGATTTGTAGGCCTCAGGCATCCAGAGGTCAGTAGCTGTGCTAGCAAAGATCTTCTTGCCCCTCAATCTCTTTTTATTCTTCTCAAGCATCTCAACGGTGCGACGACGTATCTCAACAAAGTTCCCCCATCCTCCTTTGGCCTGGATCACGGAAGGAAACATACTCTGAACATAGCATTCTGAACAGCCATAGCTACATCCTTGATATGGATTGAGAGTGTAGTCAAAATCAAAATCAACTTCCTTGTGTTGCTTCCTTAGAACGTTTACAAACATTCTATCTTCAACCACATTAATCTTCTTGGCGAAACTGCCATGATATTTATGATTGAAAGATTCAACCAAGTACTCTTCAACAATTTAAATCATAATCGTTCATTAGAACCTTGCTGTCTTGTATGTTCATAGCTTTGGAACAGTGACTTGCGATGCAATTCTTCATTAATGGTCAATAAATATAAAATGCTTAAATTGGTTCAAGCTCTTCTTATTTAAGATGATGAAGGCGATAAGATCAATTTTTCCTTTTACTTATCATAAACACAGTTATTCATTGTTGCTACTTGCTCTAATCTTCATTCTAGTAATATCGACACAGATCATTCCAGACATAGTTGTGATTTGTAATCCCCAGAAAGCATGCGTAGTATTGTAAACATAAGATTGTGAATTCCTGTTCTGTTACAGTTTGACGATAAGTAATGATGATATCTGTGGGATTCTACTTCCATTTCTTCTTCCAGTCTTCTTCCTCATCGGAAGTCCAACGATTTTGGTCTAGTGTATGTGGTTCTCTATAGGTATGCTTTTTCCTAAGACTGAATCGGCGTCTGAGTGCAAGAGGGAAGATTATGGGTAAGAGGAAGAACAAGAAGAATACACCAAACATTAGAGAGACTACAGTTATCGCTATAGATGCAGCGATCAAGATCACTATCCAATCTCTTTGGTGCACTTCACAGATAGTTCATACAACCTCTTTAAATTCTGTTTGGATCGCTTAACCTGAATTGAATCCCTTATTACAGAAAAACTGCCTGAAGTCACTTTTCCTTCATTTTAAGTAGATTCATGGAGAAATTATGACGCACTTTACAGATAAAACAATATCACTTCAACTCTGCCATTAAATCTAGGATATCATCGACTATCTTTTTAACATCGGCGGATACTTCTGTGGTTACAAGAATGATATGATTATCGTCTACAGGCATAGTAATTCGCTTCATCTTTTCATATTCTGCCATTGCATATTTGGCTCTTCCAGTTTTGCCTTGAAGGAATTTGCGCGTACTCCATCTATAAACAGCCTGTGAGAGTGATAACTTTTCTTCTTCGTGTGTCAGTAAGTTCTTCACCCCTTCACGCTGTAAATCATATCTGATTTCACCCGTCATATCGCAAATACCAGCATAACGTATGTTTGGATCACGTTTTAAAATCTCTGAGCAAAGGTTATTGTAGTCCACAATGGCTTAACTTTTCCTAAATTAATAAGAATTCCTATAATAGATCTATTCCACTCTTGTAAATACGAACATGTTTATCAATTAACAAAGAAGATGGCTTTTTTTGGGGTAACATTAAAAACGGACTAATCTGGCAATTGCACATCTGATTGATTGATTGATTATTCTATCTTGGTATCATGTGTTCTTCCTAAGCCTGTATCATTGCTATTCATCACTTCTCTACAACTAATGTCTGTGTAATTTCCAGGCCACTGACCATCTTTATCTTGACAGTTACTCTCTGTCCTGGCTCAAACTCGTTACTGTTTTTCCCTTTCAAATCTGCATTTATGAAGCAGATAAGTGCTTCACTATTTGGCTTTACCTCGGGAGCTGTTCCCGCATTTCCAGGGCAACTTGTTTCGAGGTATATGCTTTCGTAGGTGCTACCTCCTTCATCGTGCTTTAGAGGCTCCCTTTTACCTCCATTACTTTTTACTCCTGGCACGTGTACAGAATCAACGCTATCGCCAAGTGCTCCCCTGTTTACTAGCTCAATGCTGCCATCACCATCGACATCCATTGTCATGGTCTTGATTGCAATGCTACCGCTGCTTGAATATGTGCCAAACAAACTTGAAGAGAATCCTGATAGAGCCCCTGCGATTACAACTGCTACTGCTACAAGTATTACTGTTGCTACTACCGGCGAAATTCCTTTCTTTGATCTGTTGAGACCCTTTCCCCTCGCATCTGATGTAGAATATGCAATACTCAGAACTAAGATTGAATCTGATACTCCCAATCCTACTCTTTTCATGGCCCAAATAATTATTATTGCATGATAAAATAAGACTTATGCAGTTTGAATCGGTATTAGAAATCTGTTTTACACCAAATTATTTAGCTGGGATCATACGAATAGTGATTATCTGGAGTACGCAATCACATATCTATAGCTGGATAGTTCATTGGTACCAGCTTAGAAGCCCTAGCTTTTGCAATTTACATATTGTCAAAAACAGCTTAGCTTCCCTTTGCAATTATTCGAATAGGTGCTTCGCTTAGTAAGTGATGCTTTGTATCTAACCCTCATCCTGTTAACGTCTAATGTTATCACTTCTTCAATTGAGTTTTGAGAGTGTGACTATACGATCTTTTATCTTCTTCGATACGAGAATAAAAAAGTAGAGGTTATTTTTTTTCTGCATTGAATTATTTGGCTTCTTTATTTTTTTCCCATATTCCGAAACTATTGTTTTCCGTATCAAGACATACTGCTAGATATCCTTCACCGGGTACAGCCATTTTGGATACTACTACCTTGCCACCCAGCTTTGATACCTTACCCACGTACTCATCTACAGATGGTACATCAATGTAGTTCGTAATGGACTGTTGCGGGTTTTGTCTCTTCATCATACCCCCACCAATTCCTGCATCGCCATTTCCTTTTTTTGTGGTAATCAGCCAGTATTCCATTGGCCCTTGAAATTTATCAAACTTCCAGCCGAACAATTCAGTATAGAACTTCTTTGCTCTTTCAGCGTCATCTGTCGGTATTTCAAAATGAACTATTGTTGGCATCTTTATCGTGCTTTACTCTTCCTAGGATTGGATATTTAAGTTGGTAAGTGATGAACTGGTAAGTACCTTATTTTTAAAGTCATACAAGCAGCAATTGCAATAGAACTTCACAGATGGCAGCTACGAATGCCGTTCTTCTGGTAGTACTGCTGGTGGTATTCCTCGGCCTTGTAAAAAGTTGATGCTGGAACTATTTCTGTTACAATCTTGCTCTTGAATTTTCTCGATTTCTCAAGCTCTTCCTTTGATCTATTGGCGAGCATTTCCTGCTCAGGAGTATGATAGGAAATAATCGATCTATATTGTGAACCAATGTCAGGTCCTTGTTTGTTCTTGGTTGTAGGATCATGAACCGACCAGAATACCTCTAGTAGCTTCTCATATGAGATCACTTTTGGGTCGTAATGTATCTGCACCGCTTCCGCATGGCCAGTCTTGTCGGTGCAAACATTCTCATATGTAGGATTTTCAAACGATCCTCCAGTATAGCCTACCATCGTTGATTTAACGCCCTTCAGATTCCTAAAGACATCCTCTACTCCCCAGAAACAGCCTGCTGCGAATACTGCGACCTTTAGATTATCCTCGCTCATGCTATCAGCTATTCCTTTCCCTCTAATATTTTTTGACATGAGGAATACAACTGGACCTTATAGGGAGTGATGTTTGAGTCTGCCTAGACCTATGGTCATCGCAACTACTAAACCCATTACAGCCATGACCGTAATGGGAAACTCTGGTATTACTTGCGTTCCAATTATTTCAACTTCTTCTGTAACAGCAAATACAGGTATAGTTAATGCTCTTTCTGTATCAGTTGTGCTATCTTCTGTATAATCCATCTCTTCACCATCAACAAGTACTATAAAGTCATCATCATCGCCTTTGAATTTAGAATCAATCAATTCTCTAGGTAAGGTGATCATAAGCTCTCCAACTTCAGTCGCACTGGTCTCTACTGCTATTATTATGCTAACAAAGTCCTGATCCACATCTATGGACATGACACTTCCATTAGATAGGGAAGCAGGCACATCGAAAGAATTGCCTTCAAAATCTACTCTTATCATATCAGTGGGTAAACTATCTACGGGCAAGACACGCCAAATCTTTCCTGTTGGATGAGGTCCACCGCGGGGCCCATTAGGAAAGTCTGAGACAAACATGCCTCCACCAAGTATACCTTCTGTATCAAAAACCACATGCACAGCATCGAGTCCTTTCAAGAAAGGAGTGAGGGTACCATCTGGTAACATAGTGTAGACAACACCGTTTCCAATTACATCAGTTCCTTGAGATGCTACGAAGAGATCCGATCCGAAGGCTCCACCAGGTCCAAATGTCAAAAACTCCATACCGTTAAGACCACCAAGCAACTCTTCGACATTCTTGCCATCAGCTGAAACCAAGTATATGGCCCCAACGTTGGTAGGCTCCTCGTCGCCGGTGAAGGTTGAAGTAATAAAGCCGCTGCCGTATCGACCAGTTTCATCGAATAAGATAGCATTAGCACCCTCTATTCTTGCAAGACCTGATAATGGTATAGAAGCGAAGATCTCACTGCTTCCATCAGGATTCACAATTAGAATACTTCCGCCACTAGCGTCTGTAACATATAGAACTCCTTCATGATAAGTTAAGATAGCCGGTCCTCTAGGTTCTGTACCTAATTCTGCAAAAGTCGTTATCGTTCCATCTGGTAGTAAACGTAGAATCCGCAATTTACTCGGTTCTGTAATCAGCATCCCATCGCCATATTGATCTTGTGCAAAGACTAACGTGTCAATGGTATCGAACCCATCTTTTACTACCTTGACACTGCCCAACTCATCAACATGGAACAACCTATCTGATTCTATACCTCCCACTGGTCCTGACGTCACATACAGACCCTTTTGGAAACCATTCTCCCCTCCAGTAATAGTCAACTGGAAAGCTCTGGGCAATCCTTCGAAATCATCTAGATCGGCGAAAAGTTCCACTTTAAATCGATCAGGATCAACCAATATAGGTTGGGCAAAAGCAGAAACTGTACTACCGATTATCAACCCTAAACTTACGATAATAGTCGTGGTGATGAAAAGCCCAGCCATCTTTAATCACTATCTGTTTACATCCGCGTACAAGGGTAAAAAGTTTGTTCATAGATCTATACATATGAGAATATGATACGCGTCATCACCTCGTATTCAACTGCAAGGTAGAGAGGTGGGGACCTCTCTACTTAAGATGCAGGGGTTGGTTCGGTATGGCCTGGTATGTGAGGTGTTCTAATAAACACCTTAAACTCATATGCGCACCAATATCTATAACGTTTACTTATAACAGTTCAATTAATTTCTTAACAGTCTAACTATATCGCCATAAAAGGATTAAAGAAATTAAGATCGGGGGGGTTGGCAATATTGTTACTGGACAAGAGTAATACCTTGCTTAACACAAAAATAATGTCCTTTGGGCCTGCGTATAAAATCATAACGAAAGTTTGGAACGAGATTGATAAGATATAGTCAAATTGCACAGCAAGGTGCAATATAACCGAATTAAGGGCATTGAACTAAAGACAGAATTTATAAAAAAGGAGGAGTTGTATTATAATTATGGGTCAAGTAGCGTGTAGATGTGGTCATGGCATGGAAAGGCATGTGCAAAAGCAAAGGCCAGGATCTACAGTTATAGAAATAGTCTGCGCAGAATGCAATAATGTCTGCAGAACAATTGATTAATCTCCTACTAAAGTTCAAAGTTAGAATAAGAAAAACCTAAACGGAGCTACACAAGATCATCCTTATAAATGAAGAAAAAGATCCAGACCTATGACAAACAAAGTGGCTCTTGTGACGGGAAGTTCTAGCGGGATAGGATATGCTACTTCACTGATGCTTGCAAGAAATGGATTCCATACTTATGCTTCTATGCGCCAACCTGACAAATCACAAGGTATTATAGATTTGGCCACGAGTGAAGGTCTACCTCTTCAAGTAATACATCTTGATGTTAACGATAACGAATCTGTGAAAGGAGCAATCACCAAAATAATAGCAGAAAGAGGAAGGATAGACATTTTAGTAAACAATGCTGGATACGGATTGGCAGGATGTGTTGAAGACCTTTCAATGGAAGAGTTAAGGGCACAATTTGACACTAATCTATTTGGAATAATACTGGTAACACAGGCAGTCCTTCCTACTATGAAAAAACAGGGAGAGGGGATGATAGTGAATATGAGTTCAATAGTAGGTCTCGTAGCCTTCCCAGGTGCACCTGCGTATGTGAGCACAAAGTTTGCCCTCGAAGGCCTGAGTGATGCGATGCGGTTTGAACTTGAACCATTTGGAATTAGGGTTGTGATAATTGAACCTGGGCTAATAGGCACGAACTTCAGGAAAGCAATGGTCATAGCAAAAAAGGCTCAAGACCCGAACTCTCCTTATGCCCAATTTTTGCAGAAGATAACTGAAGGATTTACTGCTAGGTCGGAAAACGCAACGCCTGCAGATGAAGTTGCAAAAGTAATATTGAAAGCTGTCACGACTGAAAATCCTGAGTTTAGGTATTTGGTTGGAGAGGATGCTATAAAGTGGATGGAAGCAAGGAAAAAGATGTCAGATAGAGAGTTTGAAAGGTTCGTAAAGAAAGGTATTCTGGAGCATGCGGTGCAGTAAGAGTAAGAAAAAAAAGGGTGAAGGTTATTAAACTCCTAGCTTTCTGCAGCCTTCAACCACTTCCTTAAAGGTGATGAGGGGCACAAACTTAAGGAAGTTGAACCTCGCCATTCCGCTATCTACCGCAAATTGCTGTATCAGATGCGGATCCTCTGCATCAACTATCCATAGAAATGTGTGTTCCAATGCAGAATGGTACTGTCCTACAACCTTGTTGATCTTGTACTTTGCGAATCCCTCAGGGTTTTCAAATCTGCTTGCTGCATCTAGTACCCCTTTTCTGATCTCCACATTGTTCCAGGGACATGTTTCTGGAGTATGGCTTCCATATATTCCATATAAGGCCATAATTGATCCGAAGCATCTTTGCAAATAAGGTTTCCTACTAAATTTGAGCACTCATAAACACGTAATGAAAAATTAAAATCTAAATGATAGAAGAACCAAATAAAGAAAAAAGGGATGGAACGCAATTATGCGTTCTTGATTGACTTTTCAATTAACCCCTTCAGCAAATCCTTCGATCCTACACCTATATGCTTTCCAATTATATTGCCATCCTTGAATATCAGCATAGTTGGTATGCTGAATATCTCATATCTGGCCACTGTATCCTCGTTTTCATCTACGTTCAGCTTAAGGAAGCTTACCTTTCCAGCATACTCCTTTGCCAAGTCTTCAACGACTGGCGAGACCATCCTGCAAGGACCGCACCATTCTGCCCAAAAGTCTACCAGAACTGGAAGCTCAGACTCTATTACATCCTCTTGCCATCTCTTTGAAGAGGTTACTTGTACTGTTGCATATTGATTTTCCATTTTAACACCTCCTTACCTCACACCACTAACTATAGAAAGGTAAGTACTTAAATTGGTACGTGATTGTACCGTAAGCAAGTGAATAAATGGTAAGTTAAAGCATTCGAGATTTTCTTGAATTGTTGGCGACATTCCTTTTATCTTTTTAATTCTGTAGGTAATTCATGAAGCCAACAAAAACTCTAGCAGCAATGTCCAGCATGCTGTTAGTGCTATCAGCAACAATCGCAACAAGTGCATTTGCCATAGGTGATTTAAGGGAGCAAGTCGCAGCAGACACACCTTCAGTCCAAGTGCAGCCAAATAGAGGATCTTCTCTGGAACACCCTAGAGAAGGAACAGAACTAACAGGTTTGGTTCTGGATGTTTCTTCACAGGAAGTAAAGAACGGAAATGTTGTAATTCTTACTGGGAAGCTAACCGATGCAGAAGGTGAAGGAGTCGCAATGGCTAGAATAGATATCATCGATCACAGTGCAGATTCAAGGAGCAGTTCACATGACACAACATTTACTTACAATATCATAGCCGTTGCAGTTACAGACGCTGAAGGATTATACGAAGCATCTTGGGCACCAGACGAATCCCGCACATATGATATCTACGGCCAATTCGGTGGAACCAAGGACTATCTAGCATCTAAGAGCGATACAATGAGTGTAGATGTACAGTAGTAGAGAGCACTAACACAACCTTCTTTTTTTATTAAAGTTCTACAATAGTTTGAACTTTGCTCGTAGCGAAGAGTAGATTATGCAATTTCAAAATTGTGAAGATTCTTTTTTTACATT